>NZ_JBFAQT010000004.1:0-301660 GCF_040678895.1 Kitasatospora sp. NPDC049258 | reverse complement strand
CGCGTTGAGCGGCGCGGCAACCAACCGGAATAGGGCGGTCCCGCGCACTGCGTCCTCGCTAGTGTCTTACTTTAAAGGAATCTCCAACCGATCCAGAGGACCGGCCGGGGATGTCAACATATCTGGCGTTGACTTTTGGCACGCTGTTGAGTTCTCAAGGAACGGACACTTCCTTCGAGCCACTCTCGTGAACTCTCCGGGCGCTTCGTTCTTTCGTGTTTCCCAGCCTAGCAGATGTTTTCCGCTCCGTTTTCCGGGGCTTCATTCATCCGATTAGCTTTTGCCTTTCGGCGCTCCAAACTCTAGCAGAGCTATTCGGTCCGCTTTTCCCTTCCGATCGGAATCGGAAAAGTGCGCGACAGGTCGCTCATCAGTGTTTGGGGGTTCTTCGCCCTCGGCCTCAGCCGTTCAGGCGACTCGGACTACATTACGCCGAGGTGTCGATCGAGTCAAACATGAGGGGCCGGATCTGGCTGGATCCGGCCCCTCGGCCCCGAGTGCACTGGTCAACTCGGGTCTGTTCTCGGCCACCTGAAGGCAGCTCGGCGGCGGGTGTCGGCCGACCCCGCCTCGGGTCGAGCGGTCAGCTCGACGCCAGCTCCACCGCGGCCAGGTTGCGCTTCCCGCGGCGCAGGACCAACCACCGGCCGTGCAGCAGATCGTCGGCGGCGGGCACGGCCTCCTCATCGGTGACCTTGGCATTGTTGAGGTAGGCCCCGCCCTCCTTGATGGTGCGGCGGGCTGCCGAGCGGCTCGGGGCCAGGCCGACCTCGACCAGCAGGTCGACGACCTGGCCGAGCTCGGTGACGGTCGCCTTCGGCACCTCGGCGAGGGCGGCGGCGAGCGTGGCCGGCTCCAGATCGGTCAGCTCGCCCTGGCCGAACAGCGCCTTCGAGGCGGCGACGGCCCGCTCGTACTGGTCGGCGCCGTGCACCAGCGAGGTGAGCTCCTCGGCCAGCGCGCGCTGGGCGAGCCGGGCGGCGGGGCGCTCGGCGGTCTCGCGCTCGAGCTCCTCGATCTCCTCCCGGGAGCGGAAGGAGAAGATGCGCAGGAAGTTCGAGACGTCCCGGTCGTCCGCGTTCAGCCAGAACTGGTAGAAGGCGTACGGAGTGGTGAGCTCGGGATCGAGCCAGATGGTGCCGGACTCGGTCTTGCCGAACTTGGTGCCGTCGGCCTTGACGATCAGCGGCGTGGCGAGCAGGTGGACGGACTTGCCGTCGGCCTTGCGGATCAGGTCGCTGCCGGCGGTGAGGTTGCCCCACTGGTCGCTGCCGCCGGTCTGCAGGGTGCAGTTGTAGCGGCGGTTCAGCTCCAGGTAGTCCATGCCCTGGAGGATCTGGTAGCTGAACTCGGTGTAGCTGATGCCCGCGTCGGAGTTGAGCCGGCGGGCGACGGCCTCCTTGGCGATCATGTTGTTGACCCGGAAGTACTTGCCGACGTCGCGCAGCAGGCTGATCGCCGACATCCCGGAGGTCCAGTCCAGGTTGTTGACCATCCGGGCCGCGTACGGGCCCTCGAAGTCGAGGAAGCGGGAGATCTGGCCGCGCAGGCGGTCCACCCAGCCGGCCACCGTCTCGGGGTCGTTGAGGACGCGCTCCGCGGTCGGCTTGGGGTCGCCGATCAGGCCGGTGGCGCCGCCGACCAGGCCGAGCGGGAGGTTTCCGGCCTGCTGGAGGCGGCGCATGGTGAGGATCTGCACCAGGTTGCCCAGGTGCAGGCTCGGGGCCGTCGGGTCGAAACCGCAATAGAAGGTGACCGGGCCGTCCGCGAACGCCTTGCGCAGTGCGTCCTCGTCGGTGGACAGGGCGATCAGCCCACGCCACCGCAGCTCGTCGACGATGTCCGTCACGGTCACGCTTCTCCTTCGATCGGGCGTCCGGCGCTCCGGGCGGCCGTTCCCTCGGGCCGCCGGCCTGGACGACTCCAACGTGCTAGCTCCAGCGTTCTAGAGAGTACGCGGTCGGGGCCAGCGGGTTTCGGCCGGTCGGCCCGGGCGCGCGGAAATTCCGTTGTTCCGCGGGTGCTGCGCGGTCACAGTGGTGCCACCGCCGGGTGGCGGCGGTGACAGGGCGGCCGTGCCGTCGGCACGGTCTGCAGGGAGGTGGCCCGAAGATGCGCAACACACTGGTGCTCAACGCGAGCTACGAGCCGCTGACCACGGTCTCGCTCAAGCGCGCCGTGGTCCTGGTACTGCAGGACAAGGCCGTCGTCGAGCAGGCCCATCCGCTGCGTGTGGTCCGCGGTACCGGTGTGTCGATCCCGGTGCCGCGGGTGATCAGGCTGCAACGGTTCGTCAGAGTGCCGTTCCGACAACGGGCGCCGTGGTCGCGGCGGGGTGTGCTGGTCCGCGACCAGCACCTGTGCGCGTACTGCGGCCGCCGGGCGAGCACGGTGGACCACCTGGTGCCGAGGTCGCGCGGTGGCGCGGACAGCTGGCTGAACACGGTGGCGGCCTGCGCCGAGGACAACCAGCGGAAGGCGGACCGGACGCCCGAGCAGGCCGGGATGCGGCTGCTGCGGCGCCCGTTCGAGCCGACCCCGGAGGCCACGCTGATGCTGGCGCTCGGGCTGCGCGAGAGCGACCTCGGTGACCTGGCGGCCTGGCTGCCGGCGACCGCGTAGCGCCACCCCATGAGCCGGTGGGCCGACCCGATCGGGGGACAGGTCGGCCCACCCGTCACACCGTCCGGTCAGCCCTTGCTGCGGAACGCCGTGGCGAGCCCGAAGTTCGAGGAGTGCTCGGGCACCGCGACCACCTTGCCACCGCCGCTGAGCAGCCGGCCCGAGGTGAGCAGCGAGCCGGTGCCCTGCGGGAAGGCACCGCCCTGGGTCTCCTGCCCGCCGGCCAGCGCGAAGCGGCTGATGTGGGCGGGCTGGTCGAGGCGCTCGTCGACGGCGAGCAGCAGGCCGCCGGCGTCCAGCCCGACCGGCCGGGCCTTGCTCTTCTCGGCGATCACCGTGCGCCAGAGCAGCTTGCCGTTGGTGAGGTCGTAGCCGGTCACGGCGGGGGCACCGGCGTCGGCCGGGGTCGTCGTGGCGATCATGGTGTGCTCGTGGAAGTAGACGCCGGGGACGGCGTCGAAGGTGCCGCGGGTGACGTCCAGGCGGCCGCCGTCGGCCGCGACCGGGATCTCGGCGGCGGGGTCGCCGCTGGGGCCCCAGGCGAAGACCCGGTCGTCGGCGGCCTTCTCGCCGGTGGTGACCACGACGGCGGGCTCGGCGGAGAGCACGGTGACGGTCTTCGGCTGGTTGTTCAGGCCGCGCCACCAGGTGACCTTGCCGTCGGCCGCGTTCAGGGCCACCGCCTGGTCGACCGGCGCGGAGTCCGCGCAGCTGCTGTGCAGCACGACGGTCGCGCCGGTGGCGCCGCCCGACAGGGTGCAGAACTTGCCCTGGCCTGCGTACTGCCAGAGATCCTTGCCGTCCTCGGCGCCCCAGGCGGCCACCCGGTCCTCGCCGATCGCGATCACCTTGTCGTCGGTGACCGCCACGTGTGCGGCGTAGCCGTCCTTGACGTCGGACACGGCCTTGGTCCAGGTGGACTTGCCGGTCCTGGTGTCGACCACGGCCAGGGTGGAGCAGGGGGTCTTCGGGTCCGCGGAGGGGCGGAACAGCACCGCGGCCAGGCCCTTGGCGTTGACGGTCGGGCTGAGCCCGCACGGGACGGCGCCGTCGGCGGGCGCGGCGAGCGTCCAGGCCGGCTTGCCGTCGGCGAGCGCGTAGGCGCGCACGCCCGACCCGTCGGCCCGGACCACCGTGTCCGCGAGCAGCCAGCCGCCGACCAGGGTGTCGTCACTGCCGGCGGGCGGGGCCGACTCGGGCTGAGCGGCCCAGGCCCGGTCGTGGGCGACCGAGATGTTCTGGCTGACGGGAGCGTCGGCGGCGGGCGCGGACGGGGTGTCGTCCTCGGTGACCAGCACGCCGGCCGTGACGAGCACCGCGAGCGCGGCGACACCGGCGCCGACCCGGATCGCCAGGGCGCGGCGGCTGGGGGCCTGGTCCCCGGCGAGGGCGTTGCCGGCGACGGCCTTGGCCCGGTCGAGCAGGGAGGGCTTGGCGGCGGACCGGGGCCCGGACGCGTCGGGGTCGGTGGCCTCGCCCGTACCGGCGGCCCGTTCGAACTCCTCCTGCTCGCCGAAGCCGGTGGGGCCGGTCCGACCGGGCTGCTGCTCGGCCGTCACGGCGTACCCGGCCGGGCCGGCCCCGGGCCGCTGGGCGCCGTGGTCGACCTGGCCGAGCTGGTCGTGCTGGTCCACCTGGCCGAGCTGCCCGAGCTGGTCGAGCTGGTCCGCCTGGTCGGGCCCGTCGGGCCGGTCGAGCTGGTCGCCCTGGTAGGGGAGGTAGCCGCCGTAGCCGTAGCCCTCGCCGGTGCCGGCCGGGGCGTAGAGCTGCTGCTCCGGCTGGGCCGCGGTCGGGTAGCCGTACGGCACTCCGGTGTACCCGGCCTGGTAGGTCTCCGCCCCGCCCTGCTGCGGGAGTCCGGTCTCCCACTGGTCGCCGGGCTGCCAGGACGGGGGCTCGGGCACGCCGTACGGCTGCTGCTGGTAGCCGGTGTCGGGCGTCCACGGGGTGCCGGGCTCGGCCGGCTGCTGGGGGTACCAGGGCTGCTGCTGGTCGTAGCCGACCGGCTGCTGCTGCCCGTTGTTGTCGTGCGGGTACCCCTGGCCGGAGGCTGGGGGATGGTCCTGAGCCATGCGTTCCGTCCGTCCCGACTGCGTGCTGCCGTGGGCCAGCATCTCACGGCGGCCGGGGCGGGTCGGCCGCCGCCGGGTGGCTCCGGTGCTGACCGGGGGTCAGCCCGCGGCCCGCAGCGCCTCGTCGATGAGCGCGGCCAGGGTGAGATCGAGGCTGGTCAGACCGCCCTCGCTGTGCGTGGACAGGACGAAGCGCAAGGTCCGCCAGCGGATGTCGATGTCGGGGTGGTGGTCCAGCCGTTCGGCATCCTGGGCGACGGCGTCGACCACCAGGATCGCGGTGGGGAAGCTCGCGGTCTCCGCGGTGCGGACGATCGAGTCGCCTTCGCGGTGCCACTGCGGCAGGCCGGCCAGGCCCGCGGTGATCTCGTCGTCCGTAAGCCTGGCCCTGGTCATCCGGTCCCTCTCGTCCTGTCAGGCGGTGACCCGGCGCGGCCGGGTGAGCAGCTCGCCACCGCAGTTGGGACAGGTGGCGGCCATCGCCGCGGTGCATTCCGGGCAGAACGTGCACTCGTACGAGCATATGAAGGCGGGGGCGTCCGCCTTGAGCGACACCTCGCAGCGCTCGCAGATCTCGCGCATCTCCAGAGCCATGGGAGTCCTCCTGGGGTGGTGGCCGGGAAGCCGACGACGGACCGGCGGGCCCGGTCCACCCGGTCAGGGTGGGGCCGGGCGATCGAGTGCGCCTGGGGCCTCAGCTGAGCAGCATCCGCCCCACGGCGACCAGGCCGACCACCACGATCAACGCGCGCAGCGCGGTGGGTGGCAGCCGGCGGCCGACCTTGGCGCCGAGCTGGCCGCCCACGGCCGAGCCGACCGCGATCAGCAGGACGGCGGTCCAGTCGATCGTGGAGGTGAAGAGGAAGAAGACCGCGGCCACGCCGTTGACGAGCATGGCGAGGACGTTCTTGGTGGCGTTGATCCGCTGCATCGAGTCCTGGAGCAGCATGCCCATCAGGGCGAGCAGCAGGACGCCCTGGGCGGCGCCGAAGTAGCCGCCGTAGACGCCGGCCAGCAGCACGCCGGTGAACAGCAGCGGGCCGACCTCGGCGGTGGGCGCACCGTCCGCCTTGCGGCGGGCGGCCATCGCGCGGGCGACCCGGGGCTGGATGACGACCAGGACCAGGGCGAGCAGGATCAGGACCGGGACGATCGCGTCGAAGGCCGTGGCCGGGAGCTGGATCAGCAGCACGGCGCCGGTCAGGCCGCCGATCAGCGAGGCGACCGACAGCCGGGCCAGCCGGGGGCCCTGACCGGTCAGTTCGCGCCGGTAGCCGATGGCTCCGCTGAGCGAGCCGGGCACCAGGCCGAGGGTGTTGGAGACGTTCGCGGTGACCGGGGGCAGGCCGACGGCCAGCAGGACCGGGAAGGTGATCAAGGTCCCGGAGCCGACGATGGTGTTGATCGCGCCGGCGCCGACTCCGGCGATCAGCACGGCCACACCCTCCCAGAGTGTCATCTGTCATCCCCTCGCTCGGTCCTGTCGGGACGATCATGCCGGAGGAGCGCGACGGCGGGCCAGGCGCCATCCAGAATGCGGACCGGCCACGCCTCCCGCACGGCCCGAGGGCCCGCTCCGCGGGTGCGGAGCGGGCCCTCGGGGCAGCCTCAGCGGAGCTCGGGCGACCGGGCTCGGCTCACTCGGGGTCGATCTTGGGGTACTGGCGGGTGGGCTCGACCCGGGGGCGGGCCGACTTGGTGTCGGTGTCCACCGGGCGCGGGCCGGCCGCCGGGTCGACCGGGACCCGGCTCGCCGCGGCGGGCGCCGCGCCGTTGCCGCCGCCGGCCAGGCCGCTGAAGGCGCCGCCGAGGCCCTTGAGCGCGTCGCCGACCTCGCTCGGGATGATCCAGAGCTTGTTGGAGTCGCCCTTGGCCAGCTCGGGCAGCGTCTGCAGGTACTGGTAGGCGAGCAGCTTCTGGTCGGCGTCGCCCTCGTGGATCGCCTCGAAGACCGTCCGGATCGCGGCGGCCTCACCGTCGGCGCGCAGCACCGCGGCCTGCGCCTCACCCTCGGCCTGCAGGACGGCGGCCTGCTTCTCACCCTCGGCGCGCAGGATGGCGGCCTGCCGGGAGCCCTCGGCGGTGAGGATCGCGGCCCGCTTGTCACGGTCGGCGCGCATCTGCTTCTCCATCGAGTCCTGGATGGAGGTCGGCGGCTCGATCGCCTTCAGCTCGACCCGGTTGACCCGGATGCCCCAGCGGCCGGTGGCCTCGTCCAGCACGCCGCGCAGACCGGCGTTGATGACCTCCCGGGAGGTCAGGGTCGACTCCAGGTCCATCGAACCGATGATGTTGCGCAGCGTGGTGACGGTGAGCTGCTCGATCGCCTGGATGTAGCTGGCGACCTCGTAGGTCGCGGCCCGGGCGTCGGTCACCTGGTAGTAGATGACGGTGTCGATGTTGACGACCAGGTTGTCCGAGGTGATCACCGGCTGCGGGGGGAACGGGACGACCTGCTCGCGCAGGTCGATCCGGTTCCGGATGGTGTCGATGAAGGGCACCACGATGTTCAGCCCCGCGCCGAGCGTGCGGGTGTAGCGGCCGAAGCGCTCCACGATCGCGGCGCTGGCCTGCGGGATGACCTGGATCGTCTTGATCAGCGCGATGAAGGCCACCACGACCAGGACGACCAGCACGATAAGGACGGGTTCCACGACTCTCCCCCTAGACGACCAGGGCGGTTGCGCCCTGGATTTCGACGACGTCGACCTGCTGCCCCGGCTCGTAGACACTGCCGGGATTGAGCGCCCGGGCCGACCAGATCTCGCCGTTCAGCTTGATCCGCCCGCCCTGCGCATCGACCCTCTCCTGCACCACCGCCGACGCTCCCGGGAGCGCGTCGATGCCTGTCCTGATCTCGGGCCCCTTCTGCAGCAGGCGGTACGCGACCGGCCTGACCAGCACCAGCAGGGCGACGGAGACCCCCACGAAGACCAGGAACTGGAGGACCACCCCCGCCCCGAGCGCGGCCGCGCCGGCTGCCGCGCCGGCCCCGATCGCGAACATGGCGAACTCGGGCATGGCCGTGAGCACCAGAGGTATGCCCAGGGCGACGGCGGCGAGGAGCCACCAGATCCAGCTGTCCACAAGTCCATCCTAGGGAGGGGAGCGCTCTTGCGGCGGAAAGTTCCCGCAGGTGGACGGACGGAAACCGGCCGTACGTACGACCGGTCCGGTTCAGCCGAAGTTCAGGAGTTCAGCGCCCTCCCGGGCCTGGCCCGGGGCCTGTCGGGCCCTAGCCGATCGGCAGGCCCTGCGCGGACCAGCGGTCGCCGTGCCGCTCCAGGGTCAGCGGCAGGCCGAAGCAGAGCGAGAGGTTGCGGGCCGTCAGCGTGGTGTCGAGCGGGCCGGCCACCAGCACCTTTCCCTGACGGATCATCAGGACGTGGGTGAAGCCGGGGGCGATCTCCTCGACGTGGTGGGTGACCATCGCCATCGCGGGCGCGTACTCGTCCTGGGCCAGCGCGCCGAGGCGGCGGACCAGGTCCTCGCGGCCGCCGAGGTCGAGGCCGGCCGCCGGCTCGTCGAGCAGCAGCAGCTCGGGGTCGGTCATCAGGGCGCGGGCGATCAGGGTGCGCTTGCGCTCGCCCTCGGAGAGGGTGCCGAACTTGCGGTCGGTGTAGTCGGCCATGCCGAGGCGGTCCAGCAGGGCGAGGGCGCGCTGCTCGTCGGTGGTCTCGTACTGCTCGCGCCAGCTGACGGTCATGCCGTACGCCGCGGTGAGCACGCACTGCAGCACGGTCTGCTCGGCCGGCAGCTTCTCGAACATCGCGGCGCTGGCCAGACCGATCCGCTGGCGGAGCTCGAAGACGTCCACCTCGCCGAGCTTCTCGCCCAGCACGGCGGCGGCACCCGAGGTCGGGAAGAGGTAGGTCGCGGCGACCTGGAGCAGCGTGGTCTTGCCGGCTCCGTTCGGGCCGAGGATGACCCAGCGCTCGCCTTCCGCGACCGACCAGGAGACCTGGTCGATGAGCGCGCGCCCCTCCCGGACCACGGATACGTCCACCAGCTCCAGCACGTCGCTCATGCCTACGCCTTCCCCAATGCAGTTTCGGCCGTCCGGGGGACCTGCGCGAAGGTCCTCGGGGTGCGGTCCACTCGTGTCGACAGTCGGTGCGGGCGGGCAGCCTACTCCGCCGGCTTTGTCAGGCGGGGAGCGGATGCGGCGCACGCAGCACAGGGCAAACCTACGCCACCCGGATGTCGGCGTTGTCCGTAGGCTGGCTGGATGCTCGCTACTCCTTCCGAGAATCCGTACGAAGAGCCGCGATCGGGCCGGCTGACCGCCTGGGGCAACGCCCTGCTGAGCGGTGCCGCGTCACCCGACGACGCGGCGGCGGCCGTGCTGGGCGCCGACGAGAGCCACCGGGTGACCGGGCTGCCGGGCGACGCCGAAGGTGAGCTGCACGGGCTCACCTGGGCGCTCGGGCGGCTGCGGGTGCTGGGGGTGAAGGGTCTGCGGCTGGCCCTGCCGACGGCCGGCCACCCGCTGGGGCTGACCGGGCCGGCGGCCTTCAACGACTTGGCGCTGGGCGCGGGCGAGGCCGTCCTGGCGGTCGGGGCGCCGGTCGGGCTGGTGCCCGAGGTCGAGGTGTTCGGGCCGACCGGGGACCGCTCGGCGACCGTGCTCTGGCGCTGCACCGAGGTGAACGACGCGCCGCCGGCCGACGTGCCCTCGCTGCACGAGGCCGAGCGGGAGCTGGCGGAGGGCCTGCGGGAGGCGACCCTGCTGCTGGCCCGCCTCGACGTGGCCGGCGCCGGGCCCGAGACGCTCAAGGCGCTGGACGCCTACCGGCGACGCGGCCACGCCGAACCGCTGGCGCCCGGCTACCCGCCGCGGGCGGTACGGATCCTGGAGTCGGCCCGCCGGGTGTCCGCGCTGCTGTCGATCGCGGCGGGCAGCCACGGCGCGGCGGTCAGTGCCTCCGAGATGGCCGCCCGCCGGGCCACCCTCGCTCCCCTCGAACGCACGGCCCGCCGGGCCCAGGTGGCGGCCTACAACGCCGTCGTCGACGAACGCTGACCCCTCCCCCGGGGGCGCCGGGGCCCCCGGCGCCCCTGCGGCAGCCCCGTCAGGAGTCGCCCGCGGCGCCGTTGCGGACGGCCCAGAGGGCGGCCTGGGTGCGGTCGGCGACGTCGAGCTTCATCAGGATGTTGGAGACGTGGGTCTTCACGGTCTTCTCCGACAGGTGGAGCGAGCGGGCGATCTCGCGGTTGGAGCGCCCCGCCGCGATGTGGCCGAGCACCTCGCGCTCACGGTCCGTCAGTGCCCCGCCCCGGCCCTGCGGGACCTGCGGACCGCTGTCGGCCAGCAGGGCGGCGGCCAGCTCGGGCTGGAGCAGGACGTGCCCGGCGTGCACCGAGCGGATCGCGCCGGCCAGCGCCTCCGGGTCGACGTCCTTGTAGACGTACCCGGCGGCCCCCGCCCGCAGCGCGGGCACCATGGTGCGGTGCTCGGTGAAGCTGGTGACGATCAGGATCCGGGCCGGGCTGCCCTCCTCCTTCAGCAGCCGGAGCGCCTCGATCCCGTCCACCCCGGGCATCTTGAGGTCCATCAGGACCACGTCGGGGGCCAGCTCCTGGGTCCGGGCGACCGCCTCGGCGCCGTCGGCGGCCTCACCGACCACCTCGATGTCGCCCTGGACCTCCAGGAAGGTGCGCAGTCCTCGGCGGACGACCTGGTGGTCGTCGACCAGCAGCACGCGGATCGGCGCATCGGCGTCAGGCACCGGGGACCTCCATCTCGACGACCGTCCCCTTGCCGGGGACCGATTCCAGGGTGAGCCGGCCGCCCACGGAGGCGGCGCGGTCGCGCATCGACACCAGGCCGAGGTGCCGCCCGGCGCGGCGGACCGACTCCGGGTCGAAGCCGTGGCCGTCGTCGCTCACCCGCAGCACCGCGCCGCGGTCCGCGGTACCGGTGAGCGCCACCTCGACGGTGCGCGCGCCGGAGTGCCGCAGGGCGTTGTGCAGGGCCTCCTGGGCGACCCGCAGCAGGGCGGCCTCCCGGGCCGGCGGCAGCGCCCGGACGTCGGCCGGCCGGAAGGTGACCTCCGCGCTGTGCGCGCGGTCCAGCACCTGGACCTGGGAGGCCAGGGTGGCGACCAGGCCGTCCTCCTCCAGCGCGGCGGGGCGCAGCTCGATCACCACGGCGCGCAGCTCGTCGGCGGCCTCGGCGGCGAGCTTGGCGACCTCGGCGAGTTCGGCCCGGGCCCGGGCCGGGTCGCGGTCGACCAGGGTGGCGGCGGCCTTGGCGGTCAGCCGCAGCGAGAAGAGCTTCTGGGAGACCGCGTCGTGCAGGTCGTGGGCGATCCGGGCGCGTTCGCCGGCCAGGGTCAGTTCGCGGCTGCGCTCGTAGAGGCGGGCGTTGCCGAGGGCGAGGGCGGCGTGCGCCGTGAGGATCCGCAGCAGTTCCTCGTCGTGGGCGGTGAACCCGGCGGGCGCGGCCGAGCCCCTCTTGTTGGCCAGGCCCCTCTTGTTGGCCAAGAAGAGCGCCCCGACGATCTCGGTGCCGTCGATGATCGGCATCCCGAGGAAGTCCTTCAGCTCCGGGTGGGCGGCGGGCCAGCCGCCGAAGTCGGCGGCCTGCCGGACGTCGGTGAGCCGGGTGGGGGTCAGCTGGTGCAGCATGCTGGCGAGGACGCCGTGCTGGCGGGGCAGCGGGCCGATCGCCTTCCACTGCTCGTCGCTGACACCGTCCACCACGAACTGGGCGAAGCCGCCGTGGTCGTCGGGCACGCCGAGGGCCGCGTACTCCGCGTCCAGCAGGGTGCGGGCGGAGGCGGTGATCCGGCGCAGGACCTCGCGCACCTCCAGGTGGCGGCTCATCGCCAGGACGGCCGAGCTGATCGCTTCGATCCCGCCGAGGCAGGGGTCGCAGGCAGGGGCCCGCCCGGGCGGGGCGGCCGGTTCCGAGGACATGGCACCACGCTACCGCCGGGCTCGCGGGCCCCGCGTCGGCCGCCGGCCGGGCCGGCCGTACGGCTGTGGGCG
This sequence comes from Kitasatospora sp. NPDC049258, assembly GCF_040678895.1. NCBI lineage: Bacteria > Bacillati > Actinomycetota > Actinomycetes > Kitasatosporales > Streptomycetaceae > Kitasatospora > Kitasatospora sp. NPDC049258. The sequence goes on along the minus strand of NZ_JBFAQT010000004.1, from coordinate 289,973 downwards.
CAGGACCTCGGACGTAGGACCGGGTGCGCCGACGGGCGGCGGCCCCGGGGTGGGGCCGCCGCCCGTCGGCGGTCGCAGGAGTGGCCGGGCGGACGGCCCGGTGGGCGGTCAGCCCTTCTGCATGACCTCGGGCTCGTGCCGGCGCTGGAGGCGCTGGATCAGGAACGCGAGGCCGACCGAGATGACCACCATGGCCAGGCAGTTGAGCACCCAGATGCCGGCCGAGTGGTCCCACAGGGCGTCGATCGGCGCGGTCGCCGGGGGCTTGGCCTGGGCGACCGGGGCGATGTGGGCCAGGTCGAGGGTGGTGCCCGCGGCGGCGACGCCCCAGCGGGCCGGCATCAGCCAGGCGAGCTGCTCGAGGCCCGGCTTGTCGAAGAGCTGGAAGATCGCGCCGGTGAAGACCATCTGGACGATGGCGAACATCACCAGCAGCGGCATGGTCTTCTCGGCGGTCTTCACCAGCGCGGAGATGACCAGGCCGACCATCATCGAGGTGAAGCTGAGCAGGATGATGCCGATGGCCATCTCGACGGCCGGCGAGTGCGTGAAGATCAGGCCCTCGGTGGGCAGCTTGCGCACCCCGAAACCGATCGCCGAGATGATCCCGCCCTGCAGGAAGCTGATCACACCCAGCACGATGATCTTCGACATCAGGTACGCGGACCGGGACAGCCCGGTGGCGCGTTCGCGTTCGTAGATCGCCCGTTCCTTGATCAGCTCACGGACCGAGTTGGCGGACCCCGACAGGCAGGCACCGAAGGCGAGCACCAGCAGGATCATGCTGGCGATCTGGTTGCGTCCGGCCGGCCCGTCGCCCGGGCCGAGGCCGAACTTGGACGGGATCACGGCGGAGACCCCGCCCAGCACCAGCGGCAGCAGTACCGACAGGGCCAGGAAGCCCCGGTCGGAGGCGATCACCGCCAGGTAGCGGCGGATCAGCGTCCACAGCTGCGAACCCCAGCTCTGCGGCTTCGGCGGGCGCACCTGGTTGTGCACGTTGGGGGCGGCCTGGGTGGCCACCGCGTCGACCGCCGCCGAGTACTCCTGGTAGTGCACCGAGCCGCGGTAGCGGCCGGCCCAGTCGTGGTCGGGGTAGTTCTCGAAGGCCTGGAAGACGTCGGCCCAGGTCTCGTAGCCGAAGAAGTGCAGGGCCTGCCCGGGCGGGCCGAAGTAGGCCACCGAGCCGCCCGGCGCCATCACCAGCAGCCGGTCGCAGAGCGCCAGTTCGGCCACCGAGTGGGTGACCACCAGGACGGTGCGGCCGTCGTCGGCGAGGCCGCGCAGGGTCTGCATGACCTCGCGGTCCATGCCCGGGTCGAGGCCGGAGGTGGGCTCGTCCAGGAAGATCAGGGACGGCTTGGTGAGCAGCTCCAGCGCCACCGAGACGCGCTTTTGCTGGCCGCCGGAGAGCGCCGTGATCCGGTTGTCGGCGCGCTTGTCCAGGCGCAGCTCGAACAGCACCTCGTCGATCCGGCGGTCGCGCTCGGCCGCCTCGGTGTCGCCGGGGAAGCGCAGCCGGGCCGCGTACTTGAGGCCGCTGCGGACGGTGAGTTCCTTGTGCAGGATCTCGGACTGCGGCACCAAACCGATCCGGGAGCGCAGTTCGGCGAAGTGCTTGTAGAGGTTGCGGCCGTCGTAGCGGACCTCGCCGCGGTCGGCGGGGCGGTAACCGGTGAGCGCGCGCAGCAGGGTGGACTTGCCGGAGCCGGACGGGCCGATCACCGCCACCAGGGACTTCTCCGGGACGGAGAAGCTGACGTCGTTCAGCAGGACCTTCTTGCCGCCCTTGAAGTCGACCTCGACGGTCAGGTGGTGGGCGGAGAAGGTGACCGCGCCGGTGTCGACGAACTCCTGCAGCTGGTCGCCGACCAGGACGAAGCTGGAGTGGCCGACGGTGAGGCGGTCCTGCGGCCCCATCAGCTGGCGCTGCACCGGCTGGCCGTTGAGGAAGATCCCGTTGTGGCTGCCGAGGTCGACGATCTCCCAGCGGCCGTCCGGCAGCTGGCGCAGCTCGGCGTGGTGCCGGGAGACCTGCAGGTCGGAGACGACGATGTCGTTGTCGAGGGCGCGGCCGATCCGGATGGTGCGCACACCGGCGGTCAGGTTGCGGACCATGGTGGGGTGGCCGAGGCCGCCCACCGGGGCGGGCAGCTGGCCGGGGTGGCCCTGCGGCGGCACCTGGGCCTGGGCGGGCACCGGGGCGTGCTGCGGGCCGGTGCGGAACTCGCCCGGCTCCCCCGGGAAGGACTGCTGCTGCGGGAAGCCCGGCTGCGGGGTGGGCGCGTCCCACTGCTGCTGGACCGGCGGCTGGTGCGCCGGCGGTGCCTGTACGGGGGGCGCCTGGACCGGCGGTGCCTGCACCGGGGGCTGCTGGGCGGCCCAGGCCTGCTGGGCGCCGGGGGTGGCGCGCCGGGTGGTCGCCTCGTGGATGCCGCCGGGCGGCGTCGCGGGGGCGGCGGCCGGGGCCGAGAAGCTCAGCCGGGGGCCGTTCTCCGGGTTGCCCAGGTTGACCACCGCGCCCGGGTACAGCTGCGCGTGCAGGGTCCGGGCGCCGCCGGCGAACGTGCCGTTGGTGGAACCGTGGTCGTCCAGCTGCCAGTTGGCCCCGGCGAAGGAGATGGTGGCGTGCCGCCAGGAGACCCTGGCGTCGTCGAAGGGGAAGTCCGAGTTCGGGTCCCGTCCGATGGTGTAGCTGCGGCCGGGTTCCAGGACCCGCCGCTGCCCGTTGAGCTCTAGTACGAGTTGCGGCACTGTCGGCCTGCCCCGCTCTCTCGGTCCCCCGGTCCGCCCCCGGTAGCGGGGGTCATGTGATGTGACGAGGGGAATCATTCCAGCCGCGGTGCCGTACCTGAAAGTCACCTCCGCCGACTGTGACCGGCTGGCAACACACCCGTGGAGCCCGGTGACACCGTCGAGCCGCCCGGTCGTCCCAGCGTTCGGACCGGTGCGGTGGAGCGGGCCCCGGGCCCGGTAGCGTGGGAGGCACCATGAACGCATCTGATCCGGCCGCTGAGCCCCTCCCCGCCTCACAGCCCCGGACCGCCGACGAGCGCACGCTGCTGGTCAAGGTGTTCGGCAAGGACCGCCCCGGCATCACGGCGGGCCTGTTCAGCACGCTCGCCGACTTCGGCGTGGACGTGATCGACTTCGAGCAGATGGTCACCCGGGGCCGGATAACGCTGTGCGCCCTGGTGACCCCGCCGGCCGCGGCCGACGCCGAGGGCACCCTGCGGGTCACCGTGCACCGGTGGGCCGAGGAGATGAAGCTGCAGACCGAGATCATCTCGGGCATCGGCGACAACCGGCCGCGCCGCGAGGGCCGTTCCCACGTGACCGTGCTCGGCCATCCGCTGACCGCCGCCGCGGTGGCCGGTCTGAGCAGCCGGATCTCGGACGCCGGCGGCAACATCGACCGGGTGTTCCGGCTCGCCAAGTACCCGGTCACCGCCGTCGAGCTGACCGTCTCCGGGGTGTCCACCGCGCACCTGCGCACCGAGCTCGCCCAGGAGGCCGCCGCCCAGCGGGTGGACGTCGCGGTGGCCGAGGCCGGGCTGCACCGCCGGGCCAAGCGCCTGGTGGTGATGGACGTCGACTCCACGCTGATCCAGGACGAGGTGATCGAGCTGTTCGCCGCGCACGCCGGCTGCGAGCAGGAGGTCGCCGAGGTGACCGCCGCCGCGATGCGTGGCGAGCTGGACTTCGCCGAGTCGCTGCGCGCCCGGGTGGCGCTGCTGGCCGGCCTGGACACGGCCGTGGTGGAGAAGGTGCGCACCGAGGTCCGGCTGACCCCGGGCGCCCGCACCCTGATCCGTACCCTGCAGCGGCTCGGCTACCAGGTGGGCATCGTGTCCGGCGGGTTCACCCAGGTCACCGACCACCTGGTGGAGCTGCTCGGGCTGGACTTCGCGGCCGCCAACACCCTGGAGGCGGTGGACGGCAAGTTCACCGGCCGGGTCACCGGGGAGATCGTGGACCGCGCGGGCAAGGCCCGATGGCTGGCCCGGTTCGCCGAGCAGGCCCGGGTGCCGCTGGCCCAGACGGTGGCGATCGGGGACGGCGCCAACGACCTGGACATGCTGAACGCGGCCGGGCTCGGGGTGGCCTTCAACGCCAAGCCGGTGGTCCAGGAGGCCGCCGAGGTGGCCGTGAACCTCCCGTTCCTGGACACCGTGCTCTACCTGCTCGGGATCAGCCGCGAAGAGGTCGAGGCGGCCGACGAGCTGGACGGCACGCCCACCGAGTGACGGCGGTGGCACGGAAGGCCGGGGCCGGCGAGCGGCCCCGGCCTTCCGGCTACTCCGGCAGCGTGTGGTACGAGTCGAGCTTCGCGACGCCGGGCTCGACGCCCTTCCAGGGGCCGGTGAAGCTCAGCACCGCGATCGCGCCGGTGGGGAAGCCGTTCAGCCGCAGCCGGTTGAGCGCCTCCTGGTCGCCGTCGTCGCCGGCCAGCACCTGGGTCAGGCCCAGCACGCCGGGGTTGTGGCCCACCAGCAGGACGTCGGCGGTGTCGTCCGGGGTCTCCTGCAGGACCTCGATGATCTGGCCGGGACTGGCCTCGTACACCCGTTCCTCGAACACCGTCCGGCGGTGCCGCTTGGGCAGCTCGTGCGCGACCAGCTTCCAGGTCTCCCTGGTCCGCAGGGCGGTGGAGCAGAGCACGTGGTCGGGGTTGATGCCGGAGTCGACCAGCCACTGGCCCGCCTCGGTGGCCTGAGCCCGGCCCCGGTCGGCCAGTGGACGCTCATGGTCGGCGACCTGATTCGGCCAGTCGGCCCGGGCGTGGCGGAGAACGATGATCCTTCGGGGTGTATCGGCGCTCATACCCCCAGAGCTTCGCAGAAAATCAGCCGTCGGGCGCGTGCTCCACAACTCCGCCACCCGCAGGAGTGGAGCGGCTGCGGTGTGCCACCGTCAGCCCATGTTCGCGGCGACGGTGGCGATCACACCCACCACCACGACGACGCCGGCGATCAGGCCGAGCAACTGGAGCAGCTTGCGCTGGCCGTTCTGGGGGTTGGGTTCGAGGACTGGCATGCGGCCAGTGTCCCACCCCTTATGCCCGCCCCGACGCCCGGTGCGCCCGCAGCGCCGGTCAGGCCGCCGCCGGGGGCGCCTCGTCCTCGATGTGGCGGGCCATCGCCGCCCGCAGGCCGACCGCCATCTGCGGCACCAGGAGCAGCGCCAGGAAGCCCAACGGCAGGTACCAGCCGCCGGTCCACTGGTAGAGGCTGCCGATCAGGATCGGGCCGGGGATGGAGATCAGGTAGCCGAGGCTCTGCGCGAAGGCGGACAGCTGGCTCACCCCGCCCGGGGTGCGGGCACGCAGGCCGATCATGGTCAGCGCGAGCGGGAAGGCGCACATGGACAGGCCCACCAGGCACGCCCACAGCCAGGAGGCGGTGCCCGCCGCGAGCGCCAGACCGGCGTACCCGGCGATGCCGCACAGGGCCAGCACCACCACGAAGATCCGCTGGTCGCCGCGGCGGACGGCCAGGTTCGGCAGGATGAACGAGGCCGGCACGCTGACCACCATCACCAGCGCCAGCAGCACCCCGGAGGCGCTCTCGGAGACCCCCGCGTCCTGGTAGATCTTCGGCAGCCAGCCCATCGCCGCGTACGCGCTGGTGGACTGCAGCCCGAAGAAGACGGCCAGCGCCCAGGCGGTACGGCTGCGCGTGATCGGCAGCCGGCCGGCCTGCCGCCCCGCCGCGGTCGAGGAGCGCTCGCGGCGCAGCACGGCGGTCACCAGCCAGAGCACCAGCGCGGCGGCGCCGAGCAGGCCCCAGACACCCAGGCCCATCCGCCAGCTGCCGCCGAGCGCGGTGGTCAGCGGGACGGTGGCGGCCGCGGCGGCCGAGGTGCCGACCGACAGCGCCATCGAGTAGAGGCCGATCATCGGGCCGACCCGGTCCGGGAAGTACCGCTTGATGACCACCGGCAGCAGCACGTTGGAGACCGCCACACCGGCCAGCGCGACGGCCGTGAGGAGCAGGAACACCGCGGTGCTGCCGGTGGACGAGCGGGCCAGCAGGCCGAGCGTGATGGCGCCCATGCCACCCGCGACCACCGCGATCGGGCCGATCCGGCGGGCCAGCGCGGGCGCGGCGATGCCGAAGACCGCGAAGCACAGCGAGGGCACCGCGGTGAGCAGGCCGGCCACCGTGGCACTCATGCCGAGTCCGGCGCGCACCTGGTCGAGCAGCGGGCCGAGGCTGGTGACCACCGGGCGGAGGTTCAGCGCGGCCGCGACGATGGCCGCCGCGAGCAGCCAGGAGAGGTACCGGGCCCGGGCGGCGGGCCTGGCGGCCTCGGTGGCCCCGGTGGTGCTCCCGGCGGCCCGGTCGAGCGCTGCTCGGAGCTCGGTCGGTTCGGTACTGGTGGCGTCTGCTGCGGTCGACATAGCGGCCATCATAGAATGATGGGATGAATTAATGCACACCGGTATCCTGATGCCGTCCACCCAGCTGCGAGGAGTCCCGATCCCATGGCCCTGTCGACCACGCGACGCGCATCGCTGTCCGATCAGGTGATCGCGCAGCTGCGCGCCCAGATCACCTCGGGCGAGTGGCCGGTCGGCTCGCGCATCCCCACCGAGGCGGAGCTGGTCGAGCAACTCGGGGTGGCCCGCAACACCGTGCGCGAGGCAGTACGGGCACTCGCGCACAACGGCCTGCTGGACATCCGGCAGGGCTCCGGCACCTACGTGCTGGCCACCAGCGAGCTGGCCGGCGTGATGCACCGCCGGTTCGCCGACGCCGACGGGGCCCAGGTGGCCGAGCTGCGGGCCACCCTGGAGACCGCCGCGGCGGGCCTGGCCGCGCTCCGCCGGACCGACCGGGACCTGGAGCTGCTGGAGTCGACGCTGGCCCGGCGGGACGCCGCCTGGCACGCGGGCGACCCGGAGGACTTCGTCCAGACCGACGCCGCCTTCCACCAGGCCGTGGTCGCCGCCGCCCACAACGAGGTGCTCGCCGCCGTCTACGCCGACCTCGGCGAGGTCACCCGGGCACACCTGCGCCGGGACGTCGGGCCCGAGCTCGTCCCGGACCGCTACCTCAGCCACCGCGGGATCATCGACGGCATCCGGGCCGGGGACGCCCAGCTCGCCTCCACCGAGGCCGGCCGGGCGATCGGCGCCTGCGGCCAGGACAGCTGACCCGACCGGCCCACAACGCGCACTGCCCGGCCGCCGCTCGTGGAGCGGGGCCGGGCAGTGCGGTGCGGGTCGTCAGGCGCCGATGGCGTGCAGCCCGCCGTCGACGTGGACGATCTCGCCGGTGGTCTTCGGGAACCAGTCCGAGAGCAGCGCGACCACACCGCGGCCGGCCGGCTCCGGGTCGTTCAGGTCCCACTTCAGCGGCGAGCGGTGGTTCCAGGTGTCGGCCAGCTCGCCGAAGCCCGGGATGGACTTGGCGGCCATCGAGCCGATCGGACCGGCCGAGACCAGGTTGCAGCGGATGTTGCGCGGGCCGAGGTCACGGGCCAGGTAGCGGGAGGTGGCCTCCAGCGCCGCCTTGGCCGGGCCCATCCAGTCGTACTTCGGCCAGGCGAACTGCGCGTCGAAGGTCAGACCGACCACCGAGCCGCCGTCCTGCATCAGCGGGAGCAGCGCCATGGTCAGCGACTTCAGCGAGAACGCCGAGACCTGCATGGCGGTCGCCACCGACTCCCACGGGGTGTTCAGGAAGTTGCCGCCCAGGGCGTCCTGCGGGGCGAAGCCGATCGAGTGGACGATGCCGTCCAGGGTCGGCAGGTGCTCGCGCACCTGGTCGGCGATGCCCGCCAGCTGCTCCTCGTTGGAGACGTCCAGCTCCAGCACCTTGGCCGGGGCCGGGAGCTTCTTGGCGATCCGCTCGGTCAGGCTGGGCCGGGGGAACGCGGTCAGGATGATCTCGGCGCCCTGCTCCTGCGCCAGCTTGGCGGTGTGGAACGCGATGGAGGACTCCATCAGCACGCCGGTGATCAGGATCCGCTTGCCTGCAAGGATTCCGCTCATGTTGCTCAGTGACCCATGCCCAATCCGCCGTCGACGGGAACGACGGCTCCGGTGATGTATGCGGCCTCGTCCGAGGAGAGGAAGCGCACGGCCGAGGCGATCTCGGCGGGTGCGGCGTAGCGGCCCAGCGGCACGCCCGCGACGATCTCCGCACGGCGCTCGTCGCTGAGCACGGCGGTCATGTCGGTGTCCACGAAGCCGGGGGCGACCACGTTGACGGTGATGCTGCGCGAGCCGAGTTCACGGGCCAGCGAGCGGGCGAAGCCGACCAGGCCGGCCTTGGACGCGGCGTAGTTGACCTGGCCGGGCGAACCGGTCAGGCCGACCACCGAGGAGATCAGCACGATCCGGCCCTTGCGGGCCCGCAGCATCTTGGCGCTGGCGCGCTTGACCACCCGGAAGGTACCGGTGAGGTTGGTGTCCAGGACCGAGGTGAAGTCGTCCTCGCTCATCCGGAGCAGCAGGGTGTCCTTGGTGATGCCGGCGTTGGCGACCAGGACCTCGACCGGGCCGTGCGCGGCCTCGATCTCGGTGAAGGCCGCGTCGACCTGCGCGGCGTCGGTGATGTCGCAGCGGACTGCGAGCACGTCGAACTTGGCCAGTTGCTCAGGGACCTCGCCCGAGCGGCTGGTGATCGCGACCTTGTCGCCGGCCTCGGCGAAGGCCTGGGCAATCGCGAGGCCGATGCCCCGGTTGCCTCCGGTGACGAGAACCGAGCGGCTCAACGGTCCACCTCTCTCCTAGTTGACCTGCATGCGTACGCACTGTGACGGTATCGGTCCGGCCGAGGGCGAGGCCCATACGGCTCCGACAGGTACCTCACACGGTATCTGTCGCTTCCCGACAACAGATGTGCCAGGACCTGGCCCGATCCACCCCCGAGGGGGAACCATGGACCGGTCACACCCGTTGCTCACTGGGCCTCCGGTACACCTGAGGCATCCGGCGAGGGCCGGCCCGGCGGCCGGAGCACGAGACAGAGGGAAGCGGAACGCGGATGAGCAAGCACCCCCGAAGCAGCGGCGGCGGCCGACGTGCCCGGTTGTTGGCCCTGACCGCGCTGGCCACCGCGGCCGGTGCGGCCGCCTGGTCGCTGCGCGACCTGCCGGCCGCCTTCGGCCGTCGGCCGGACGGCACCAGGGACCCTCGGGTCCGCAACTCCCCCCAGTACCGCGACGGGGTGTTCCACAACGCCCCGAGCGCGCTGGCCCAGCAGGAGCCCGGCCGGCCGGACGGCGACACCTTCCGCCGGATGCTGCTCGACGACCGCGCCGCCCGCCGCCCCAGCCTGCCGGTGCCGCTGGAGCGCCCGGCCGGTGCCGGGGCCGAGCCGGCCGCCGAGGGCATCGAGGTGGTCTGGTACGGCCACGCCTCGGCGCTGGTGGAGGTCCAGGGTGCCCGGGTGCTGATCGACCCGATATGGTCCGACCGCTGCTCCCCGGTCAGCCAGGTCGGCCCCAAGCGGCTGCACCCCGTCCCGGTCGCGCTGGCCGAACTGCCGCCGGTGGACGCCGTGCTGATCTCGCACGACCACTACGACCACCTGGACATGGCGACCGTCAAGCAGCTGGTCGAGCTCCAGTCGGCGCCCTTCGCGGTGCCGCTCGGGATCGGCGGCCACCTGCGCCGCTGGGGGGTGCCGGAGCACCGGATCATCGAGCTGGACTGGGACGAGACCTGCACCCTGGGCGAGCTGACCCTCACCCTCACCTCGGCGCACCACTTCTCCGGCCGCGGCACCACCCGCAACACCACGCTCTGGGGCTCCTGGGTGATCGCCGGCCCGTCCCGGAAGGTCTACTACACCGGGGACTCCGGCTACTTCGAGGGTTACGCCCGGATCGGCGAGCAGCACGGCCCGTTCGACGCCGCCCTGGTGCAGATCGGCGCGTACGACGTGGCCTGGCCGGACATCCACATGACGCCGGAGGACGCCGTCCGGGCCCACCTCGACCTGCGCGCGGGGCTGTTGGTCCCGGTGCACTGGTGCACCTTCAACCTGGGCCTGCACCCGTGGTCCGAGCCGATCGAGCGGCTGCTCGCGGAGGCCAAGGCGCAGGCCGTGCCGCTGGTGGTGCCCCGCCCCGGGCAGCGCGTCGACGTGGACAACCCGCCGGAGCTGGACGGCTGGTGGGAGACGGTCGCCTGACGGTGGCCCGATCCCGCCACGCCGGAGCGAAATTCCCTGGCGACAATTGGCCGAAGGGGAAATGATGCGATGCGGGTGCCCCTGTCCCCGGGGCGCCCGCCGCACACACCCCGAACCAGGGAGCCCGATGCCGCCCACCTCCAGCGCCGGCGCGCCGCACAGCCGTGCCGTCGATCCGCTGTTCCTCGCCTACCCGTTGCGCACCCTGGCCGACGCCGCCCTGAGCCGGGCCCGTCAGCTGGGCGCGGCCCATGCCGACTTCCGGCTGGAGCGGGTGCGCAGCGCGGCCTGGCGGCTGCGCGACGCCCGTCCGTCCGGCAGCTCCGACACCGTGCAGCTGGGCTTCGCGGTGCGGGTGCTGCTGGACGGCGCCTGGGGCTTCGCGGCCGGTGTCGACCTGACCGCCGCCGCGGCGGCCAAGGTCGCCGAGCAGGCGGTCGCGGTGGCCCGGCTGTCGGGCGGGATCAGCCGAGCGGCCGGCTCCGAGGACCTGGTCGAGCTCGCCCCGGAGCCGGTCTACGCCGACGCCACCTGGGTGTCCGCGTACGAGGTCAACCCGTTCGAGGTGCCGGACGCGGAGAAGACCGCGCTGCTGGCCGACTGGAGCAGCCGGCTGCTGGCCGCCGACGACGTCTCGCACGTGATGGCCTCGCTGCTGACGGTCCAGGAGAACAAGTTCTACGCGGACACCGCGGGCACCGTCACCACCCAGCAGCGGATCCGGCTGCACCCCTCGCTGGAGGCCACCTCGGTCGACGAGCGCACCGGCGCCTTCGACTCGATGAGCACCATCGCTCCGCCGGCCGGCCGCGGGTGGGAGTACCTGCAGGGCACCGGCTGGGACTGGAACCGCGAACTCGCCGAGCTGCCCGAGCTGCTGGCCGAGAAGATGAAGGCCCCCAGCGTCGAGGCCGGCAGCTACGACCTGGTGATCGACCCGTCCAACCTGTGGCTGACCATCCACGAGTCGATCGGCCACGCCACCGAGCTGGACCGCGCGCTCGGCTACGAGGCGGCCTACGCCGGCACCTCGTTCGCCACCTTCGACAAGCTGGGCTCGCTGACGTACGGCTCCGAGCTGATGCACGTCACCGGGGACCGCACCGCCGAGCACGGCCTGGCCACCATCGGCTACGACGACGAGGGCGTCGCCACCCAGTCCTGGGACCTGGTCAAGGACGGCGTGCTGGTCGGCTACCAGCTGGACCGCCGGATGGCGAAGCTCAAGGGCCTGGGCCGCTCCAACGGCTGCGCCTTCGCCGACTCCCCCGCCATGTGCCGGTGCAGCGGATGGCCAACGTCTCGCTCCAGCCCGCGGCCGACGGCCCGGACACCGAGGGCCTGTTCGAGGGCGTGGAGAAGGGCCTGTACATCGTGGGCGACCGCTCCTGGTCGATCGACATGCAGCGCTACAACTTCCAGTTCACCGGGCAGCGCGCCTACGCGATCCGGGGCGGCCGGCTGGCCGGGCAGGTCAAGGACTTCGCCTACCAGGCCACCACCACCGACTTCTGGGGCTCGATGAGCGCCGTCGGCGGGCCGCAGACCTACGTCCTGGGCGGCGCATTCAACTGCGGCAAGGCCCAGCCGGGCCAGGTCGCGGCGGTCAGCCACGGCTGCCCGTCCGCGCTGTTCCGCAACGTCAACGTGCTCAACACCCAGCAGGAGGCGGGTCACTGATGTCCGACACCACACCCAAGCCGCACGAGCTGGTCGAGCGCGCCCTGGAGCTGTCCCGTACCGACGGCTGCGTGGTGATCGCGGACGAGGAGTCCACCGCCAACCTCCGCTGGGCCGGCAACGGGCTGACCACCAACGGCGTCACCCGCGGCCGCCGGCTCACCGTGATCGCCACCGTGGACGGCGCCCGGGGCACCGCCTCGGGCGTGGTCTCCCGCGAGGCCGTCACCCGGGAGGACGTCGAGAGCCTGGTCCGGGCCGCCGAGGCCGCCGCCCGGGACGCCGGGCCCGCCGAGGACGCCCAGCCGCTGCTGTCCGGCGGCCCCGCCTCCGCCGACTTCACCGAGGCCCCGGCCGAGACCTCCGCCGAGGTCTTCGCCGAGTTCGCCCCCGCCCTCGGCGAAGCCTTCGCCCGGGCCCGCAAGAGCGGCGAGCTGCTGTACGGCTTCGCCCGGCACGAGCTGACCAGCAGCTACCTGGGCAGCTCCACCGGCCTGCGGCTGCGGCACGACCAGCCCACCGGCTCGGTCGAGCTCAACGCCAAGACCGCCGACCTCTCGGGCTCGGCCTGGGCCGGCGCCGCCACCAGCGACTTCACCGACGTGGACGTGGCCGCGCTGCACAGCACGCTGAGCACCCGGCTCGGCTGGGGCCGCCGGCGGATCGACCTGCCGGCCGGCCGGTACGAGACCCTGCTGCCGCCGTCCGCGGTCGCCGACCTGATGGTCTGTCTGAGCTGGTCGGCCGGCGGCCGGGACGCGGCCGAGGGCCGCTCGGTGTTCAGCCGGGCCGGCGGCGGCACCCGGATCGGCGACCGGCTCAGCAGCCTGCCGCTGACCCTGCGCTCCGACCCGGCCGAACCGGGCCTGCGGGCGGCGCCGTTCGTGCTCGCGCACTCCTCGGGCGACAGCGCCTCGGTCTTCGACAACGGGCAGCCGCTCACCGCCACCGACTGGATCCGCGACGGCGAGCTGGCCCACCTGTCCACCACCCGGCACTCGGCGGGCCTGACCGGGCTCCCGCTGCGGCCGTCCGTCGACAACCTGGTGCTGGAGACCGCGGACCAGGCCGGCGCGCCCACCCTGGAGGAGATGGTCGCCCGGACCGAGCGCGGGCTGCTGCTCACCTGTCTCTGGTACATCCGCGAGGTCGACCCGGCCACCCTGCTGCTCACCGGTCTGACCCGGGACGGCGTCTACCTGGTCGAGAACGGCGAGGTGGTCGGCTCGGTGAACAACTTCCGGTTCAACGAGTCCCCGGTCGACCTGCTGGGCCGGATCACCGAGGCGGGCCGCACCGAGCGCTGCCTGCCGCGCGAGTGGAGCGACTGGTTCACCCGCGCCGCGATGCCGCCGGTACGGGTCGCGGACTTCAACATGAGCTCGGTCAGCCAGGCCTCCTGAGGGGCCGCACACCGGGCGGGAGACGGAGACGATGGACGAGAAGCAGACGGTCAGGGTGTCCAAGACGCTGTCACGGGTGCTCCGGCACGACCCGGACGCGATCGGGATCACCCTGGACGCGGCCGGCTGGGTGCCGGTGGACGAGCTGCTCGCCGCGCTGGCCCGGCACAACCGGCGGATCACCCGGGCGCAGCTGGACCACGTGGTGGCGACCAACAACAAGCGCCGCTTCGCCTTCTCCGAGGACGGCCGGTCGATCCGGGCCAGCCAGGGGCACACCGTCGAGGTCGACCTGGGCCTGCCGCCCGCCACTCCTCCCCCGGTGCTCTACCACGGCACCGGGTCGCGGACGGTGGGGGTCATCCTGCGGGAGGGCCTGCGCCCGATGTCCCGGCAGGACGTCCACCTCTCCGCGGACACCGAGACGGCCGTCCGGGTGGGGGCCCGGCACGGCCGTCCGGTGGTGCTGGTCGTGGACGCGGCCGGGCTGGCGGCGGCGGGCCAGGTGTTCCGGGTCAGCGCCAACGGCGTCTGGCTGACGGACGCCGTCCCGCCGGCCTACCTGAGCACGGCACCCGGGGCGCCGCAGCTCTGAGCACCGCAGCCTGAGCACCGCAGCCTGAACGCCGCGCCCCGCCGGCCCCACCCGCACCGGGACACCGCTCCGGTGCCGGGCCGGCGGGACTCGCCGCGCACCCGGTCTCCTCCCGGGCCGTTCGGCGGCGTACCGTGAGGAGGCCGCAGCCGGTCCGAGGGTGCGGAGCCGGACGAGGGCGGTACACATGCGCAAGAGCGAGGACGACGGTCGGGTCTTCCGGATCACCGGGGCCCGGACCAGCCTCTCCGAGGACGTTCGCGGGCGCCAGCGGCGCTACGTGATCTCGATGCTGGTCCGTACGGCCTGCGTCCTGCTGGCCGTGGTGCTCTGGGACGTGCAGCGCTACGTCGCCTTCGTGGCGCTGGCCGGCGGGGTGCTGCTGCCGTACTTCGCGGTGCTGGTCGCCAACGCCGGCCGGGAGCGGGCACCCAGCCTGCCCAGCACCTTCGCGGTGCCGCCGGAGGTCCCGTTGATGCTCGGGCCCGGTGGGACGGGTGGGGGCGGGCGGGCCACCGAGAGCCGCGCCGCCGAGTGAGAAAATCGCCCGGTGCTCACCCTGGTCTGTCCGGGTATCAACCCGATTGACCGGCGGAAACCTCAGCGCAGCCTCAGATTAATCATGAAAGAGCTCCCCACGGGGGGTCAGGAGCGTGCCATACTGCGTAGGCGCTCCGCATCCCCCGTCGGAGCGACAGACCGACGCCGGGCAGCTCCCCCCGTGGCTGCCCGGCGTCGTCATGCCCGGATCCGGGTGCGAGACTTGCGGGGCACACCACCGCCAGCGCACCTCGGGACGGCACTCACCATGGACACCCCCTCGCTCGGACTCTTCGGCCCGGCGGACGGCCCCGAGGGCCCGCCGGTCTGCTCGGGCAAGGGCTGCCGGCAGCCGGCCACCTGGGTCCTGGTGTGGAACAACCCCAAGCTGCACACCCCGGACCGCCGCAAGACCTGGCTGGCCTGCGACGACCACCGTGAGCCCCTGTCCCAGTTCCTGAGCGTCCGCGGCTTCCTCAAGGAAGTCGTCCCCTTCACCGACTTCGAAGGCTGACCCCGGCCGCCCCCCAGGGGCGCGGGTCGCGCTCTAGCCGCCGATCGCGGACATCGGGCGGTCGGGCTGGTGGAACTCCGGGTTGTCGATGCCGGCGCCCGCCTTCTTGCCCCACATCGCCCGGCGCCACAGCGCACCGATCTCGGCGTCGCCGGCCCCGGAGCGCAGCGCCGAGCGCAGGTCGCTCTCCTCGGTGGCGAACAGGCAGTTGCGGATCTGGCCGTCCGCGGTGAGCCTGGTCCGGTCGCAGGCGCGGCAGAACGGGCGGGTGACCGAGGCGATCACCCCGACCCGGCCCGGACCGCCGTCGACCACCCAGCGCTCGGCCGGCGCCGCACCGCGGGCGGCCGAGGCCTCCGGGGTCAGGGTGAACCGCTCGCCCAGCCGTTCCAGGATCTCCTCGGCGGTGATCATCCGGGACCGGTCCCAGCCGTGCTGGGCATCCAGCGGCATCTGCTCGATGAAGCGCAGCTCGTACCCGTGCCGCAGGCACCATTCCAGCAGGTCGGCGGCCTCGTGGTCGTTGACCCCGCGCATCAGGACGGCGTTCAGCTTGACCGGGGTCAGGCCGGCGGCCTCGGCGGCGGCCAGGCCGGCCAGCACGTCCTGGTGGCGGTGACGACGGGTCAGGGTGTGGAAGGTGTCCGGGTCCAGGGTGTCCAGCGAGACGTTGACCCGGTCGAGGCCGGCCTGCCGCAGCGCCGCGGCCGTCCGGGCCAGGCCGATGCCGTTGGTGGTGAGCGAGAGTTCCGGGCGGGGCGCCAACTGCGCGCAGGCGGCCACGATGGACACCAGCCCGGGCCGCAGCATCGGCTCGCCCCCGGTGAACCGGACCTCGCGCACGCCCAGGTCGCGCACCGCGATCGCGACCAGCCGGACGATCTCCTCGTCGGTGAGCAGCTCGGGCTTGGCCAGCCACTGCAGCCCTTCCTCGGGCATGCAGTAGGTGCAGCGCAGGTTGCACCGGTCGGTCAGGGAGACCCGGAGGTCGACCGCCCGGCGGCCGTAGGTGTCGAGCAGCATGACGGGCTCCCTTCCCTTGACGCGCGGCAGGCCCGGCCGCCTGGTGGCGGGCCGGGCCAGCTTAGCCGCAGTGCCTCGCAGCAGCCGTACGGCTAGTGGGCGCCCAGTCCGGTCAGTGAGCGGACCTCCAGTTCAGCGTACTTCGCCGGGTCGGCGCTCTCCCGGGAGAGCAGGGTGCCGAGCCAGCCGGCCAGGAAGCCGACCGGGATGGAGACCAGGCCGGGGTTCTCCAGCGGGAACCAGTGGAAGTCGCTGTGCGGGAGCAGCGAGGTCGGCTTGCCGGACACCACGGTGGAGAAGACCACCAGCAGCACCGAGCTGAGCAGGCCGGCGTAGACCGAGCTGACCGCGCCCACGGTGTTGAAGCGCTTCCAGAACAGCGAGTAGAGCAGGGTCGGCAGGTTGGCCGAGGCGGCCACCGCGAAGGCCAGGGCGACCAGGGCGGCGGTGTTCAGCTTGTCCGCGAAGATCGACAGCAGGATGGCGACCGCGCCGATCGCCACCGCGGCCAGCTTGGCCGAGCCGATCTCCTCCCGCTCGCTCGCCTTCCCGCGCCGGATGACGTTGGCGTACAGGTCATGGGCGAAGGAGGCGGAGGAGGCCAGGGTGAGTCCGGCCACCACGGCCAGGATGGTGGCGAAGGCGACGGCGGAGATCACCGCGAGCAGGATCGCCCCGCCGGTGGACCCGGCTCCGCCGCCGAGATGCTCGGCCAGCAGCGGCGCCGCGGTGTTGCCCGCCGCGTTGGAGGCCTTGATCGTCTTGGGCCCCACCAGCGCCGCGGCGCCGAAGCCGAGGGCCAGGGTCATCAGGTAGAAGCCGCCGATGATGCCGATCGCCCAGAGCACCGACTTCCGGGCCGCCTTCGCGGTGGGCACGGTGTAGAAGCGCACCAGGATGTGCGGCAGGCCGGCGGTGCCCAGCACCAGGGCGAGGCCGAGGCTGAGGAAGTCGAGTTTGCTGGTGTCGGTGGCGCCGTACTTGAGGCCCGGCTCCAGGAAGGCGGAGCCCTTGCCGCTGGCGTCGGCGGCGGCCCCGAGCAGGTCGGAGAGGTTGAAGTGGTACTTGGCGAGCACCAGCACGGTCATCAGCGCGGCGCCCGCGATCAGCAGCACCGCCTTGACGATCTGCACCCAGGTGGTGCCCTTCATCCCGCCGATCACCACGTAGACGACCATCAGCGCGCCGACCGCGACCACCGTCCAGCGCTTGGCCGCGTCACCGCTGACGCCGAGCAGCAGGGCGACCAGGGAGCCCGCGCCGACCATCTGGGCCAGCAGGTAGAAGATCGACACCACGATGGTGGAGATGCCGGCCGCGGTCCGCACCGGGCGCTGGCGCATCCGGAAGGCCAGCACGTCGGCCATGGTGTAGCGGCCGGAGTTGCGCAGCGGCTCGGCGACCAGCAGCAGGGCCACCAGCCAGGCCACCAGGAAGCCGATCGAGTAGAGGAAGCCGTCGTAGCCGAAGAGCGCGATGGCGCCGGCGATCCCGAGGAAGGAGGCGGCCGACATGTAGTCGCCGGAGATCGCCAGGCCGTTCTGGAAGCCGGTGAAGCCGCGGCCGCCGGCGTAGAAGTCGGCGGCGTCCTTGGTCTGCCGGCCGGCCCAGACGGTGATGCCCAGGGTGGCCAGCACGAAGATGCCGAACAGCGTCATGGTCAGGCCGCGGTGCTCGGTCGCCGAGCCGGCGGCCAGCAGGGTGGTGGTCATTCGACGGCCTCCGTGCGGTCGGCGCTCTGCGGTCGGTCGGCGGGCCCGGCGGGCCCCGGGTGGTCGGCCCGCTCGCGGATGGCGCTGGCCGAGGGGTCCAGCCGGCGGTCCGCGTAGCGCGCGTACCAGGCCGCGATCGCGAAGGTGCTGGCGAACTGCAGCAGGCCGAGCGCCAGCGCGATGTTGACGTGCCCGGACAGCTTGATGGCCATGAAGCCGGGGGCGTAGCCGGAGAGCAGCACGTACAGCAGGTACCAGAGGATGAAGCCCGCGGTCACCGGGAACGCGAAGCCCCGGAAGGAGCCGCGCAACTGCTGGAACTCCTCGGTCTGTTCGATCTCCCGGAGGGCGTCGGGCGGAGCAGGGCGGGCGGTCGGCAGGTTGTCCACGCGGCGTCTCCTGTGGTCAGCGGGTGCACTGGTGGAACGAACGGACGTGAGGGGCGTCACAGCCTCGGATGCCGATGCATGCTAGAGCCGCCCCGCGGTCTGGACCAGAGCCTGCGCAGAACGGGTCACGTGTACACCTCACATGGCCGAAAACTGCTCGGAATCCGGTCGCACGATGCCGCAGGGGCGCCACCGGCCTGCGGTGGCGCCCCTGCTGAGCGGTGGTCGGCGGCTCGGGTCAGAAGGCGATCCGGACCTTCAGCGCCGAGCGGTCGTCCATCGCGCGGTAGCCCTCCGGCACCCCGTCCAGGTCGACCGTGCGGTCGAACACCAGGCCCGGCTCGATCGCGCCGGAGAGCACGTCCGCCAGCAACTCGGGGATGTACGCCCGGGCGGGGGCCACCCCGCCGCGCAGCTGGACGTTGCGGTCGAACATCTGGCCGATGTCCACGCCCGCGCTACCGCCGTGCGGTACGCCGACGTAGCCGACCGAGCCACCGTCCCGGGTGATCGAGATCGCGGTGCGCATCGACTCCTCGGTGCCGACCGCCTCCAGCACCGCGTGCGCGCCCTGGCCCCGGGTCAGCTCCTTGACCGCCTCGATCGCCGCCTCGCCGCGCTCGGCCACCACGTCGGTGGCGCCGAACCTGCGGGCGATGTCGGTCCGTGCCCGGTGCCGCCCCAGGGCGATCACCCGGCCGGCGCCGAGCCGGTGCGCGGCGAGCACCCCGCACAGGCCGACCGCGCCGTCGCCGACCACCGCGACGGTCGAACCGGGCCGCACCCCCGCGCTGACCGCCGCGTGGTGGCCGGTGGCCATCACGTCGGAGAGCGCCAGCAGGCTCGGCAGCAGCTTGCGGTCACCCGCCGCCTCCTTCGGCAGCCCGACCAGGGTGCCGTCCGCGAACGGCACCCGGACCGCCTCGCCCTGGCCGCCGTCGGAGCCGACCGACCCCCAGAAGCCGCCGTGCGGGCAGGAGGTCTGCAGCCCGTCCCGGCAGAAGTCGCAGGTGCCGTCGGACCAGACGAACGGGGCCACCACCAGGTCGCCCGGGCGGAAGCCGGCCACCTCGGCGCCGGTCTCCTCCACCACACCGAGGAACTCGTGCCCGATCCGCTGCCCGGGCTGCCGGGCCGCCACGCCCCGGTACGCCCACAGGTCGCTGCCGCAGATGCAGGCGTTCACCACCCGCACCACCGCGTCGGTGGGCTGCTGGATCCGAGGGTCGGGCACCTCCTCGATCCGGATGTCGTTCGGGCCGTGGATCACGGTGGCGCGCATGGGGGTGTCCTTTGCGAGGTCCGCCGCCCCGGGGTGCGGGCGGCGCGGGGAGATTCGATCGTTGGTACGACTGCTCCGCCGTCCACTCTATTCCGGGGTGTGGCGCACGCCACCGCTCGTCCGGGTTCGGCCACCGGGGTCGGTGACGGCGCTTAAGCTGGTTGACCATGCACGCGATCCAGTCACCGTGGGACGGCTCCGCCCTGCCTGTTCCGTTCCCGGCGCAGCGCACCGAGGAGCACGACCGGGGCTTCGCCGTGGTCGACGTCGAGACCACCGGGCTCGGCCGTTCGGACCGGGTCATCTCGGCCGGCGTCTACCAGTTGGACGCACACGGCGAGGTGACGGATCACTGGTACACCCTGGTCAACCCGCAGCGCGACCCGGGCCCGGTCTGGATCCACGGGCTCACCGGCGCGATGCTGGCCGACGCGCCGACCTTCCCGGAGATCGCCGAGGAGCTGGCCGCGCGACTGAGCGGGCGGGTGATGGTCGCGCACAACGCGCTGTTCGACTGGAACATGATCTCCCGCGAGTACTCGCGGGCCGGGCTGCGCGCCCCGGTCGAGCACCGGATCTGCACCATGGTGCTGGCCCGCGACCTGGCGCTGCCACTGCCCAACGGCAAGCTCTCCTCGCTGGCCGCGCACTTCGGCGTCCAGCAGCGGCAGGCGCACAACGCGCTGGACGACGCCCGGGTGCTGGCCGAGGTGTTCCGGCCGAGCCTGCAGCTGGCCCGGCAGGCCGGGGTGCCGCTGCCGCTGACCACCTGCGTGGCTGTGACCGACCTCGGCGAGCAGGATGCCCCGGCTCCGCAGCGCGGCTCCTGGAGCTCCTCGTACCGGCCGGGCCGCAAGCGGCCCCCGTGCCCGTACCCGAACCCCGGGCGCTGGGTGGACGGCCGGCCGCTGGTGCAGGGCATGCGGGTGGCGATCACCGGCGACACCGCCACCGACCGGGAGCTGCTGGAGGACCGCGCGGTCGAGGCCGGGCTGCACATCGCGACCTCGGTGAGCCGGCTCACCAGCCTGCTGGTCACCAACGAACCGGGCAGCTGGAGCGGCAAGGCACGCAAGGCCCGGGAGCACGGCACACCGGTGGTGGGCGAGGACGCCTTCCTCCAGCTGCTGCGCGAGGTCGTCGCGCCCCCCGGTGTCTGAGCCGGTTGTCAGGTGGGCGTAGCGTGCCGGGTGTGTACCGTTTTCTGCTCTCCCGGCGCTGGGCGCTCATCACGCTGATCGCCCTGCTGCTGATCCCCGCCATGATCCGGCTGGGCTTCTGGCAGCTGCACCGGCACGAGGCCCGGGTCGCCCGCAACGAGCTGATCGGGCGCAGCCTGACCGCGCCGCCGGTGGCCTTCGACTCGCTCTCCCCCTCCCCCGGCTTCGCCGTCCCCACCGAGCTGACCTGGCGGACGGTCACCGCGAGCGGGCAGTACGACGCGGCGCACGAGTTCGTGGTCCGCGGCCGGACCGAGCCGGGCGGCAGCAGCATCGGCTACTTCGTGGTCACCCCGCTGAAGCTGGCGGACGGCGCCGGCGAGGTGCTGGTCAACCGGGGCTGGGTGGAGTCGGGCGCCGATGCCACCAGCTACCCGCCGGTGCCGGCCCCGCCGGCCGGCGAGGTCACCGTCACCGGCCGGATGCGGGCCGACGAGACCACCGCCAGCAGCGGCATCCGGGACCGCGGCGGCCTCCCGGAGCGGCAGTACAAGCTGATCAACAGCGGCCAGCAGGCCGGGGCGAGCGGCGCCCGCGTGCTCGGCGGCTACCTGGAGCTGGCGGCCACCGACCCGACCACGGCCGCCGGCCCGGAGGCACTGGCCGAGCCCGAGCACTCCGACATCGGCCCGCACATGGCGTACGCGGTGCAGTGGTGGCTGTTCTGCGGCCTGGTGCCGGTGGGCCTGGTGGTGCTGGGCCGCCGGGAGGCCGCAGAGCGGGCCGCCGAGGCCCGGAAGGCGGCGGCCGACCCGGAGCTGGTCGAGGCGTAGGCCGTGCCCGACCGATAGGCTCGCCGGATGCCCGACACCCCACCGGCCGGCCCGGTCACCGCCGCCGATGTCGAACTCTCCGTCGCCCTGGCGCTCGACACCCTCGGCCGGGCCGGCTCGGCCGACTGGAGCGTCCCGGCGGGCCCGCTGGAGTGGGACTGCTGGGAGACCACCGAGCACCTCGCCGACGATCTCTTCTGCTACGCCGCGCAGTTGACCACCGCTCGACCGCAGCTGGACGGGCACATCCCGTTCGAACTCACCTCCCGCCGCCCCGGCGGCCCGCGCAACGCGATCGCCGCGGACCGGGCCGGCGGCACCGCCGCGCTGCTGCGGGTGCTGGACGCCGGCGGCGGTCTGCTGGCGGCCGTGGTCCGGGCCACCCCGGCCGAGCGGCGCGGCTACCACCCGTACGGGGTGTCCGACCCGGAGGGCTTCGCCGCGATGGGCGTGGTCGAGGTGCTGGTCCACCTCGACGACCTCGCCCGCGGCCTTGGTCTCGGCTGGACCCCGCCCGCAGGCCTGTGCGCCCGGGTGCTGGCCCGGCTCTTCCCCGACGCGCCGACCGGCACCGAGCCGTGGCCGACCCTGCTCTGGGCCACCGGCCGCGGGGAGCTGCCCGGCCGGCCGCGGCTGACCGCCTGGCGCTGGGACGGCCGCCCGCGCGGCCGGTAGCACCTGAAAATCTCCACCGGGCGCCCGTCCTCTAGAGTGCTTCCGTCCCCCGCCACGCCCACCGGCCCGACCGAGGAGCCACCGTGACCGACCCGGCGTCCACTTCCCTGCAGCAGGAGATCGCCCGGGATCTCCAGGTGAGCGCGTCCTTCGACGCCCAGCAGGAGATCGAGCGCCGGGTGGCCTTCCTCGCCGACCGGCTGACCGGCACCGGCCTGCGCTCGCTGGTGCTGGGCATCAGCGGCGGGGTGGACTCCACGACCGCCGGCCGGCTGTGCCAGCTCGCGGTGGAGCGGGTCCGCGCCGCCGGGCAGGAGGCGACCTTCTTCGCGATGCGGCTGCCGTACGGCGCCCAGGCCGACGAGAAGGACGCCCAGCTGGCGCTGGAGTTCATCCGGCCGGACCGGGTGCTGACCGTGGATGTGAAGTCCGCCGGCGACGCCGCGCTTCAGGCCGCGCTGGCCGGCGGCACGGTCTTCCGTGACGAGCACCACCAGGACTTCGTGCACGGCAACATCAAGGCCCGCCAGCGCATGGTCGCCCAGTACGCGGTGGCGGGCGCGCACGACGGCCTGGTGGTCGGCACCGACCACGCCGCCGAGGCGGTCTCCGGCTTCTTCACCAAGTTCGGCGACGGCGCGGCCGACCTGGTCCCGCTCACCGGCCTCACCAAGCGGCGGGTCCGGGCGGTGGCGCAGGCGCTCGGCGCGCCGGTCGAGCTGGTCCACAAGACCCCGACCGCCGACCTGGAGACGCTGAACCCGGGCAAGCCCGACGAGGAGGCACTCGGCGTCAGCTACGACGAGATCGACGACTTCCTGGAGGGCAAGCCGGTCGAGCAGGCCGCCTTCGCGGCCATCGTGCACCGCTACCGGCTCACCGAGCACAAGCGGCAGCTGCCGATCGCCCCCTGAGCCACCGGGGCTCGGCTCGACCGGGCAGGATGGGGCCATGGATCTCGGACTTCACCAGAAGGTGTACGTAGTCACCGGCGCCACCCGCGGCCTGGGCCTGGCCTCCGCCCGCGAACTGATCGCGGACGGCGCCCGGGTGGTGCTCAGCGGCCGGAGCAAGGAATCGGTGGCCGCGGCCGTCGCCGAACTCGGCGGGCCGGAGCAGGCCCACGGCGTGGTCGCCGACAACGCCGACCCGGCCACCGCCGACCAGCTGATCTCGGCGGCCCGGGAACGGTTCGGCCGCTTCGACGGCGTGCTGATCAGCGTCGGCGGCCCGGGGGCCGGGCCGGTGTCGCTGGCCGGGGACGAGGCCTGGCGGGGCGCCTTCGAGTCGGTCTTCCTGGGCGCCCTGCGGATCGCCCGGGCCGCGGCCGCCGCCCTCGGCGAGGGCGGCGTGATCGGCTTCGTGCTCTCCGGCTCGGTGCGCGAGCCGATCGCCGGCCTCGGCATCTCCAACGGGCTGCGCCCCGGCCTCGCGATGGCCGCCAAGTCGCTGGCGGACGAGCTCGGCCCGCGTGGCATCCGGGTGGTCGGCCTGCTCCCGGCCCGGATCGACACCGACCGGGTCCGCGAGCTGGACGCCCTGGGCGGCGACCCGGAGGGTGCCCGGGCCAGGGCCGGCGCGGGGATCCCGCTCGGCCGCTACGGCACCCCCGAGGAGTTCGGCCGGGTCGCGGCCTTCCTGCTCTCCCCCGCCGCCTCCTACCTCACCGGTGTGATGATCCCGGTGGACGGCGGCGCGCTGCGCGGCCTCTGACCGCCCCTCAGACCACCCGGGGCCGCTTGCGGGCCCGGGTGGCCTTGGCGGTGACCACCCGCAGCCGCAGCTCGGAGTCCAGTTCGGCCAGCCCCAGGCTGTCCCGTGCGTCGGCCAGCGGACCGGCCCGGTAGGCCGCCAGCAGCTCGGCCGGTCCACCGTCGGTGGTCAGCCGGATCGCTGTCCGCACCACCGGCCGGCCGGGCCGGTGGTCCAGCCGGGCGGCCACCCGCTGGACCCCGGGCAGCGCCACCGCGCCGGTCTCGATCGCGTCCTCCACCGCCCGGCCGCGCACCCGGAGCGTGGTCGCCGGGGCGGGCGAGGGCAGTTCCACCGAGACCGGGCCGGTCCGCCGCAGCTGGGTGATCAGCCAGGCCAGCGCACCGGCCACCAGCACCGCCGGGACGGCGAACACCACCGGCCACCACCAGCTCCGGCCGACCCACCTGGTCCGGGCCGCCTCGCCGAGCAGCGGCCGGTCGGGCGAGAGCAGCGGCCAGCGGCGCGGCATCGACAGGCCGACCCGGCCGTACAGGTCCAGCCCCCCGGCCAGCACCAGCAGTCCACCCGCCAGCAGCAGCACACCCGCCACCGCCAGGATCGTCCGGTTCACCGCACCGCGGCTCATGCTCGGTCCTCCTCATCCGGTTCCCGTACGGCCGGCGCCGGCTCGGGCGACGGCGGCACGGCCTGCGACGGCCCGGGCGACGACGCGCTCGTCGGCGGCGCGGCGGGCGGCGGCGCGGCGGGCGGCGGCGCCGGCCGGTACCCGCGGGTGCGCACGTCGAGCCGGTTGGGCAGGGCCAACGGGATCCGGGCCAGCTCGGCCCGCAGCTCCCGCTGGACCTCGGCCGGGTCGGCGATGCCCGTGACCATGACCTTGGTCCGCCGGGCGGAGACCTTGACCTTGACCGAGTGCACATCGGGCAGCCGGCCCGCGCGCTCCGAGATCAGCGCCGCCACCCCGGCCCGGTCGATCACGGCCCCCGCGTCCCGCAGCGGCAGCCAACGCCGCTCGCCCGCCGCGAAGGCCAGCCACAGCAGCAGCAGCCCGAGCAGCAGCGTCACCCCGGCTCCCGCCAGGACCCACGGATCGTCGAGGTGGCGGTCGGCCAGCCGGCGGCCCGTGCCCACCCGCCACGGCCAGGCCTGGTGCCCGGTCCGGATCGCGATCACGTCGAAGAGCAGCACCCCGGCCACCACCAGCACCACCAGGACGACCAGGAAGGCCGGCCGGGTCCGCGCCGAGCGCGGCCGGCCGACCGCCGCCGGCTCCGCCCCGCTCACCTGACGTTCCCGACCGGCAGCAGCCGCTCCACCACCACGACCACCTCACCCACCGGCGTCCCGGTCAGCTCGGCGACCTGCGCGGCCGCCGCCCGGCGGGCGATCCGGGCCAGCTCGGCCAGGTCGGCCGGGAACGGCAGGTCCAGGTGCAGGCTGATCCGGGCGACCCCCTGCACCACCCGTACCGACACCCTCGGCGGCGCGCCCCGCTCGGCCCGCCCGGCCCAGCTCTCGGTCAGCGACTGCTGCACCGCGTACCCCGCGATCCGGTCGAACACCCGGTCGGCGAGGCGCAGTTCGCCGCGCTGGGCGGCGACCACCGGGGCGGCCCGGGGGGCGAGGGAGGCCATCAGCGCCGCCGGTCGCGGCCGCGCAGCAGATCACCGAGGTCGCCCAGGTCGATGTCGCCCTCCAGCACCCGGCCGACCACGAAGCCCACCACGCCCAGCACGCCCACCAGCAGGAAGGCGGCGAAGCCGCCGAAGTACCCGGCGAAGCCCAGGGCCATTCCGGCCAGCAGGCCCACCAACGCCAGATTCATCCGGTTCTCCTCGTCTGCGGGTCCTACTGGACCCGGGGGCGGCGGCCGGAGGAGCTGATCTCCTCCTCCTCCTCGGGCTCGTCCGGCTCGTCCGGCAGGTGGACGTCGTTGACGGCGATGTTGACCTCGACCACCTCCAGGCCGGTCATCCGCTCCACCGCCTCGATGATGTTCTCCCGCACCTCGGCCGCCAGCCTGGGGATCACCACCCCGTACTCGACCACCAGCGCGATGTCGATCGCCGTCTGCTTCTCGCCGACCTCGGCCTTGATCCCGCGGCCGATGCTCGACTTGCCACCGGGCACCCGGTCGCGGACGGCGCCGAAGGTGCGCGAGAAACCGGAGCCGAGCGCGTGGATGCCGGAGACTTCGCGGGCGGCCATACCGGCGATCTTCTCGATCACACCGACCGCCAGCGCGGTCCGGCCGCGCTCGACCGTGGTGCGGCCGCCGCCGTGCTCGGCCGCACTCTTCTGAAGGTCGGCGGGGGTCGGGGTCTGCGGCATGGCGCTCTCCTGGGGTCGCGGTCCAGCTATATCGCAAATCACCCCCAACTCTGACATTTCGCCAGCATCCCCGCGCGTCGCACGGAGCACCCGGACGAGCCGGGGCCAGGCCGGACGGGCCCGGATACACCGACAGGCCCGACCGCCGCGGCGGTCGGGCCTGTCGGGACGGCCGGCGGCGACACTCAGTCCGCGATGCCCGCCAGGTCGCGCAGCCGGCGGGCCTGGGCCGCCCGCTCGGCCGCCCGCTGCTCGTCGAACGAACGGGCACCGGCACCCTGGAGCAGCGCCTTGGTCTCGGTGACAGCGTTGCGCGGCGCGGCCAGCAGGGCGGCGGCCAGATCCCGGGCCGCGGCGTCCAGCTCGGCGACCGGCACGGCGAGGTTGGCCAGACCGGTGGCCACGGCCTCCTCGGCGCCGACCCAGCGGCCGGTCGCGCAGATCTCCAGCGCGCGCGCCGGGCCGACCAGGTCGGTCAGCGGCTTGGTACCGGCCAGGTCCGGGACCAGCCCGAGCGAGGTCTCCTTCATCGCGAACTGCACGTCCTCGGCGACCACCCGCAGGTCGCAGCCGAGCGCGAGCTGGAAGCCGGCCCCGACCGCGTGGCCCTGGACGGCGGCGATCGAGACCAGGTCGGCACGGCGCCACCAGGTGAAGGCCTCCTGGTAGCCGGCGATGGTCTCGTCCAGCTCCTTGTCCTCCGCGGCGGCGAGCTCCAGGAAGGTGCGCTCGCCGGGGATCCCCTCGGGGGTGAACATCGCCCGGTCGAGCCCGGCCGAGAAGGAGACGCCCTCGGCCCGCAGCAGCACCACCCGTACGGTGCCGGGCAGGCTGCGCCCGACCGCGACGAGCGCCCGCCAGAGCGCGGGGGTCTGGGCGTTGCGCCGCTTGGCGTGACAGAGCGTCACCAGAGCCAGCTCGCCGTCGAGCTCCAGTCGGACGCCGTCCTGCTCCCACTGCGACGGGTCGAGGTGGGCTGCGGGCACGGTCATGGGGATACCTCCAGCACAGGGGCAGTGAACCTACTGGAGAGTAACAAAGAGCCGGCCGCCTCGACAGGGCCGGCTCGACACAAGCGCCGATCGCAGCGAATTCCGGCTTTCCCATCGCGCCGGAAATGACGATCGGCGGCCCGGGAGACCCGTCCGCCGATACGTCTGGAACTGTCGACTGCGCGTTCTACCGGGTGCCGCACCCATGGTGCGCAGTGGTTGAGCGGCGACCTGGGTTGAAATCGCCGAACGGAACTGATGGAGAGTCAGGAACCTGCTGCGGCAGTAACCTTGCTCTTGCCACGCGTGGCACCACCGCGGCCCCGGAGGATCACCCCGGACTCGCTCAGCATGCGGTGCACGAAGCCGTAGGAGCGGCCCGTCTCCTCCGCCAGCGCGCGAATGCTCGCCCCGGAGTCGTACTTCTTCTTCAGATCGGCCGCGAGCTTCTCACGCGCGGCACCTGTCACCCGGCTGCCCTTTTTCAGAGTCTCGGCCACCCGTGCCTCCTCGTAGCTGTGCTCGGTCAGATTCCCATGATCACCCATAGCCAGGCTCCTGGCCACCCATTCGACAAGGTCGATACCGGGAAAGCGCAGTCTGCCGGTGGTGCTCGCTCCGCACAAGGGCGCTCACACAGGGTGCACGCGCCCCCTGCGGCAGGCCTGCTCGGCGGTGAATCTGCTGATCAGCACGGGCAGCCCCGCCGGAAACCACGGCGGGGCCGAGCAAAACGGAATCTTCGGCTCGCGCATTCCCGAGGCCGCCGGAAGCTGAGGTCTTCTCGGCCGAACAGCGGATTGCGCGTCTACCCGGGAGTTCATCCGCCGTACCCGCGCCCGCTGCCGGGCACCGGCTCGGGCGGCGGTCGGGCGGCCGGCTCAGGCCAGCGAGACCAGGTCGTGGTAGGCCGGGCTCCACAGGTCCTCGACCCCGTCGGGCAGCAGGATGATCCGCTCCGGCTGGAGCGCGTCCACCGCGCCCTCGTCGTGGGTGACCAGGACGACCGCTCCGCTGAACGAGCGCAGCGCGCCGAGGATCTCCTCACGGCTGGCCGGGTCGAGGTTGTTGGTCGGCTCGTCCAGCAGCAGCACGTTGGCGCTGGAGACCACCAGCGAGGCCAGCGCCAGCCGGGTCTTCTCACCGCCGGAGAGCACCCCGGCCGGCTTGTCGACGTCGTCGCCGGAGAACAGGAAGGAGCCGAGGATCTTGCGGATCTGCACCAGGTCGGTGTCGGGCGCCGACGAGCGCATGTTCTCCAGCACGCTGCGCTCGGGGTCGAGCGTCTCGTGCTCCTGGGCGTAGTAGCCGATCTTCAGGCCGTGGCCGGCGATCACCTCGCCGGTGTCCGGCTCCTCGACGCCCGCCAGCATCCGCAGCAGGGTGGTCTTGCCGGCGCCGTTGAGGCCGAGGATGACGACCCGCGAACCGCGGTCGATCGCCAGGCCGACGTCGGTGAAGATCTCCAGCGAGCCGTAGGACTTGGACAGGCCCTCGGCCGTCAGCGGGGTCTTGCCGCACGGGGCCGGGTCCGGGAAGCGGAGCTTGGCGACCTTGTCGGAGACCCGGACCTGCTCGAGCCCGGAGAGCAGCTTCTCGGCCCGGCGGGCCATGTTCTGCGCGGCGACGGTCTTGGTCGCCTTGGCCCGCATCTTGTCGGCCTGCGAGTTGAGCGTGGCGGCCTTCTTCTCGGCGTTGGCCCGCTCGCGCTTGCGGCGCTTCTCGTCGTCCTCGCGCTGCTGCTTGTACTGCTTCCAGCCCAT
Source organism: Kitasatospora sp. NPDC049258 (assembly GCF_040678895.1). Lineage (NCBI taxonomy): Bacteria > Bacillati > Actinomycetota > Actinomycetes > Kitasatosporales > Streptomycetaceae > Kitasatospora > Kitasatospora sp. NPDC049258. The sequence continues at coordinate 261,217 of NZ_JBFAQT010000004.1, read as the reverse complement.
GTTGTAGACGTCGATCGCGGCGCGGTTGGCGTCCAGGTAGAAGACCTTGTTGACGACCGTCTCGACCAGGTCGACATCGTGCGAGATCACGATGAACCCGCCCTTGTAGGTCTTCAGGAAGTCGCGCAGCCAGGCGATCGAGTCGGCGTCCAGGTGGTTGGTCGGCTCGTCCAGCAGCAGGATGTCGGCGTCCGAGAAGAGGATCCGGGCCAGCTCGACCCGGCGGCGCTGGCCGCCGGAGAGGGTGTGCAGCGGCTGGCCCAGGATGCGGTCCGGCAGGCCGAGGGCGGCGGCGATGGTGGCGGCCTCGGCCTCGGCGGCGTACCCGCCCTTGGTGAGGAACTCGGTCTCCAGGGTGGAGTACTTCTTCATGGCCTTCTCGCGGGTGGCGCCCTTGCCGTTCGCCATCCGGTCCTCGTTCTCGCGCATCTTGCGCAGCACGGTGTCCAGGCCGCGGGCGGACAGGATGCGGTCACGGGCCAGCACGTCGAGGTCGCCGGTGCGCGGGTCCTGCGGGAGGTAGCCGACCTGGCCGGAGTTGGTGACCGTGCCGCCGGCCGGGATGCCCTCACCGGCCAGCACCTTGGTGAGCGTGGTCTTGCCCGCGCCGTTGCGGCCGACCAGGCCGATCCGGTCGCCCGGGGCGATCCGGAAGCTGGCGGACTCGATCAGGATGCGGGCGCCGGCGCGCAGCTCCAGGGCGTTCGCGGTAATCATGGCTGGGGTTACTCCTGAGACGTGGGCATGGCACGGCGGCCGGGCGGGGAGGGGGCTACGCACGAGGCGGGCGGCGGGCCGGCGAGGGCCCTGCCGATCGGCGCGCTAATGCCCGGGGAGAACAGCCATGCCGACCAGTCTACCGGGCTCGCCGGCGCGGCCCGGAGGAGATGTCGCCCCGGCCCGGGGCGACCTGGGTCACTTCCCGGGGCAGGCGTCCTTGGCCGGGACGGCGGCGAACGGCGCGGCCGGGCCGCCGCAGACCGCCTCGGGGGCGCCCTTGCGGGTGTCGAAGACGTGGCTGCCCACGATCGGGCCGTCGTCGATGGTCACCCGGTGCGCGTCCAGGGGGTGCAGCAGCACCTCGGGGCCGGCGCTGAGCAGCGTGGTCTGGCCGCCGTCGAGCTGGAAGACGCTGATCGCGCCCGGCAGCGCGCGGCCGCTGTCGTCACTGGCGCAGCCGCGCGGGATGAGCACCGCGTCGTCGGTGTGCACCGAGCGCAGCGGGTCGAAGGTGCAGCCGGCCGGCGGGCGGGAGTTGAACCGCAGGTCGCCGTCGCGGTCACGGAAGCCCATGGTGAGCGAGGGGGTGACCACGGCCACCCAGGACTCCGCCACCGAGACCGGCTGGAGCGCGGCGGCGGCCCGCTTGACGGCGGTGGCCCGGCGCTCGGCCTCGGTCCGGCTCTCGGCCCCCGGCTCGGCGTCGGCGCGCAGCCAGTCGGCCAGGCCGGGCACGGCCCGGTGCCAGCGGACCGAGTGGTCGCTCGGGCGGACCGAGGTGACCATGCCGTCGTCCCACAGCACCACGGCGTTCTCGCCGGCCATCGCCAGCTGGAGGGCGGTCGCGCCCTCCCGCCGGTAGGACCACAGGTGGCCGCCGGTGGCCGGGTCGTAGGCCTCCAGGCCGGGGCCCACCTTCAGCTCCATGCCGCCGGTGTCGAGGGACTGCGCGCCCACCGGGCTGGCGTCCGCACCGCCGGGTTCGGCCACCCGGTCGCCGAACGGCACCGGCCGGTTGGCGTGCGCCGCTGCACCCACGCCGAGGACCACCAGGACGGCGACGGCGGGGAGGGCAGATCGGGGGGTGAGGCTGCGCAGCGGATTCCAGGACACGGGCGGAGCGTACCGTCCGCACGGATGTCCGTCAGCTCGACGCGGCCGCGCCGGGGGGCCGGCGGCCGGGCCCACCGGGCGCGCGTACGGCACCGTTCACCTGCGGTTGTCAACTGTCGATAAGCGGCCCCGGGGCCGGTGTCCGGCCCGCCACCGTGGACCGACTGTTACAGAGGTGATACAGGAGGCGGTTCGCCGACGAAGCGCCGGGCGACGGATCGACGCACCGCTCCGGCGGCCCACGCGGAGCAGCACATCCGGGGCGCGCTGACGACCCGTCACTGCCGTTCGTCAGTACGACCTGCCACTTTTGAGTGACATGAGGCTTTTCTGATGGCTTGTGGCCGTACTGTCGGGTCAGCCGTCCCCTTGCCGTCTGGAGAAGCCCCATGCGACTCGGCCGCCTGGCGCTGGCCGCCACCGCGCTGCTGCTGGTGACCACCGCGAGCGTCCCGTCCGGGACGCCGCTGAGCCAGACCGGGCGTCACACGCAGCTCTCCTCCGACTCGATCCAGCCGCGCGGCGCCGCGCCGCGGCCGGTGGTGCAGCGGAGCAGCCACGAGGTGCCGTTCGGCGCCTTCGTCGGCTCCTGGGACAACTACATCCCGAACATCGCCAAGATGGCCCGCTGGCTGGACGGCGCCAACATGCAGGTCGGCCACACCTACCTGGCCGGCAACGGGTGGAACGACGTCGAGGGCGAGGCGGCGGTGCTCGGCCTCTGGTCGCAGTGGCGGCAGGCCGACCCGGCCCGCAAGCTCGTGCTCGGCGTGCCGATGCTGGTGCCCAACGAGAACAACACCCCGGACGCCGAGGTGGCCCGGCTGCTGGCCCGGGGCAACAAGGGCGAGTTCGACGCGCACTTCCTCAAGCTGGCCCGGAAGCTGACCGCGCTCGGCGGCGGCGACACCGTGATCACCCTGGGCTGGGAGATGAACGGTGTCACCTACACCAGCCGCTGCCGTCCCGACCCGACGGCCTGGAAGGCGTACTGGCGCCGGATCGTCGGCGTGATGCGCTCGGTGCCCGGCCAGCACTTCACCTTCGACTTCACCCCCACCCGGGGCCTGGACGCCATCCCGTGGACCCGCTGCTACCCCGGCGACGACGTGGTGGACATCATCGGGATGGACAGCTACGACCAGCCCGCCGGCGCCACCTTCGACGAGTACGTGAACGAGCCGTACGGGCTGCAGGACCAGGTCGAGTTCGCCGCCAAGCGCGGCAAGCCGGTGTCGTACCCGGAGTGGGGGCTGTTCCGCAACGGCGACAACCCGGTCTTCGTGGAGCGGATGGTGGAGTGGATGCGCACCCACGACACCGCGTACCAGACCCTCACCGACTACTGCCCGCACGGCTTCTGGGCCTGCAACCGCAACCCGAGGTCGGCCGCGAGGTTCAAGCAGCTGATGGCGGGCTCCCCGGGGGTGCCGGCGGGGGCGGCGCTCAGGCCGCCGGCCGCGGTGCCCGGTACCGGCGCCCCGGCGCAGGCCGCCTCACCGCAGGCGGCGGGCCACTAGCACCGCCTTCAGCCGGGGCAGCCGGCTGCGCAGCACCCCCACCGCGGCCTGCCGCAGCCGGACCCGGGCGGCGCGGACGGCGGCCGCCGGGGCCGGCCGGCCGGGGCCGAGCACCAGCCGCTGGTTGTGCAGCTGGTCCGGCCGCCAGCGCTGCTTGTAGGGCTCCTGGCCGCGCAGCAGGCTGAGCACCGGGATCTGCGCCTGCCGGACCTCGTCCAGGGCGACCCCGAACAGCAGCCCGGCGATGTCGAGGCGCTCGCGCAGCCCCGGGTGCGCGCCGTACATGTAGAGGCCGCCGAAGGACGGGCAGAGCACCAGCAGGTTGACCGCGACCAGCTCGCCGTCCAGCCAGTAGCGGTGCATGGCGGCCCGGCCGCCCGCCACCAGGCCGGTGGTGGACTCGGTCAGGTGGGCGGCGAACCGCGCGGTGCGGTGCTCGGGGGTGACCCCGCGGTCCTGCCACTGCAGGACGTGCAGCCGCAACAGCTCGCGGACGGCCTCCGGCACCTCCTCGGGCGCGGTCGAGCGGACCACCACCCCGGATTCGGCGATCTTCCGCTGCTTCACCCGGCTGCGCTGGGCCGTCTTGCCGGGCAGCCGCTTGAGCAGCTGGTCCATCGGCACCGCCGGCAGGTACTGGCAGAGCGAGTCGTCGAACCGGTGCCGGCGCCCGGGCCAGGCGTCGAAGACCCGCTGGAGCGCGGCCTGCGGGTGCACCTCGCGCAGGTCCAGGCTGTGCCAGGGCCGGCGCAGCGGCAGCGCGGCGGCCAGCTCGACGGCGGCCCGGTCGGCGCAGGCATCGTCCAGCAGGACGTCGGTGAAGTCCACCAGGCCGCCACCGAGGTTGGTCAGCCCGCCGAAGCGGCCGCGGCGGCGCAGGGCGGCGGCGCCGACCAGCCGTCCGTCGCGGCGGACCAGCACCACCACCAGGGCGCCGGGCCGCCCGTAGTGCCGCCACCAGGAGGCCAGCCAGCCGGCGGCCTGGAAGGAGGTGGCCGAGCGGCAGCGGGCCGCCAGGTCGTCCCACTCCCCGGCGAGCCGGTCCAGCGCGTCGTCCGCGCGGCACACCTCACTGGTCCAGGCCGGTCCGGTGGCCTGCGCGGGCAGGCCGACCGCGGTCAGCTCGGTGGTCATCGGGTCCCCCTCGCCTGCTCGGCCTGCTGCTTCGGCGCGCTCCCGGCCGGCTCGGCGTCCCGGGCCTCGCCGCGCGGCCGGGGCGGGGCCGGCTGCCCGGCCGCGGCCGGGGCCCCGTCGGCACGCCGGCGGGTCATCATCACCAGGGCGCCGACCAGCACGCCGGCGGCCGCGCCGACCCCGGTGTCCAGCCGGGCGGAGGGCGAGGTCGGCCGGTCCGGCTCGGCCGCGGCCGCCAGCGGGACCAGCCGCACGCCGGTCTCCTTGCTGCTGGTGTTGGCGAAGGCGATCAGGGACCTGGCGACCGCGTCGGCCGCGCGGACCGCCTCCTCGGGCCGGCGCCCGGTGCCGGTGATGTCGATCACCGGGGCGTCCGGCGAGGTGGTGCCGCTGACCAGGTCGGCCAGGTCCGCGATGCTGTGCCCGGAGCCGGCCGCGGCGCCGGCCAGCACCTGCGGCTGCCCCGCCAGCCGGCCGTAGGCCTGGGCGAAGTTGACCGCCGTGGCCCCCTCCCCTGGGTTCTGCGGGACCACGACCACGTAGGAGTCGGCGGCGTACGAGGGGGGCGAGACCGCCGCGTAGCCGGCCCCGGCCACGGCCCCCAGCGGGATCGCGACGGCCACCGGCCACCAGCGGCGGGCCAGCGCACGGGCGCTCTGGCGCAGATCGGACATCGGTAACTCCTCGGCTCGACGCGGCGGTGGGGGGACCGGCCCGCCGCGGGCTTGACTGGTGGTTGGTTCAGGCCCGGGCGGCGGCGGCCGGATCCGGGCGGGCGGCGCCGGCCGGGCCGAGCCGGTCGTAGAGCCGCCCCAGCTCGACGGCGATCCGGGCGATGTCGTAGTGCGCGACCGCCGGCGGCTGCGGCAGCGCGGCGCTGCGGCGCCCCCACAGCTCGCACAGCGCGCCGGTGTAGGCGGCGGCCTCGGGCGGCAGCCGGACGGCCTCCGGGGCGGCCTGCGGGCCGAGGTCGTCCAGCGCCGGGCAGGCGCTGTGACACACCGGCAGACCGGCGGCGAGGGCCTCCAGCACGGTCAGGCCGAAGGTCTCCTCGGCCGAGGGGGCGGCCAGCACGTCCATCGCGGTGAGCAGGTCCGGCACGTCCTCGCGCTCGCCGGTCAGCAGCAGCAGGTCGCGCACGCCGAGGCTCTCGGCCCGCTGCTCCAGAGCGGCCTGCTCGGGGCCGGCGCCGACCAGCAGCAGCCGGGGCTCGCGCAGCGCCGGGTGGCGCTCGGCCACCGCGCGCAGCTCGGCCAGCACGTCGATCAGCACCTCGAACCGCTTGCCCGGCACCAGCCGGCCCACCGCGCCCACCACCCAGGCCTGCTGCGGCAGGCCCAGGGCGGCCCGCACGTTCTGCCGCAGCGCGTACCGGGAGGCGGTCGGCAGGGCGTAGCGGGCCGCGTCGATGCCGTTCGGCAGCAGCTCGACCCGGGCGGGCGGCACGCCCCAGTCGTGCAGGGTGCCCGCCACCTGGGCGGAGACCGCCACGGTGACGGTGCCGAGCCGTTCGGCGGCGAGGTAGAGCGCCCGGACGCCGCGGGAGGTGCGGCGGCCCTCGATCACCCCGGCGTGCAGCGAGTGCTCGGTGGCGACCACCGGGCGGACCCCGGCCAGCCGGGCCGCCAGCCGGCCGTACAGCCCCGCCCGGTAGAGGTGGGTGTGCACCAGGTCGTAGCCGCCGGCCCGGATCAGCCTGGTGAGCCGGGGCAGTACGGCGAGGTCGCGGTTGCCGCGCATCGCCAGGTCGTGGACGGTGACGCCGTCGGCGCGCAGGGCGGCGGCGACCGTGCCGGGGTTGGTCAGGGTGGCGACCTCGCAGTGGTGCTCGCGCGGCAGGTGCTTGAGCACCAGCTGGAGCTGGCGCTCGGCGCCGCCGGAGGCGAGGCCGGTGATCACGTGCAGGACCTTCATGCCCACTCCCCGCGCGGCCGGACCAACGTGCTGCGACGCAGGCCGGTGACGGCGTCGCGCAGGCGGTGCCGGCCGTGTTTGGCGAGCAGCCGCAGCGCGCCGTCGCGGTCGCCGACGTAGCAGCGCGGCAGCGCGAACAATCCGGTGAGCTGGGAGTGCTGGATCGCGCAGGCGTAGTCGTAGCCGGCGTCGCGGACGGCGCGGGCGGCCGGCAGGTCCACCGCGCCGTACGGGTAGCAGAAGCCGGTGACCGGGCCGCCGACGAGCTCCTCCAGCGCGCGGCGGCTCTCCCGGCACTGGGTGGCGAGCACCTCCGCGGGCATCCCCGGCAGGGCCTGGTGGCCGAGGCCGTGCGAGCCGATCTCCCAGCCGGCCGAGGCCAGTTCGGTGACCTGGTCGACGGTGAGCAGCTTCTTGCGCGGGCCTTCGGCGTCCCAGCCGTTCTCGGTGCCGAGCAGGTCGGGCACCACGTACGCGGTGGCGGTGAAGCCGTACTCGCGGAGCACCGGGACGGCGTGCCGGGCGAAGTCGGCGTAGCCGTCGTCGAAGGTCAGGCCGACCAGTCCGGCGGCCCGGTCGGCCCGGCGGGCGCGCAGCAGCTCCCGGACGCTGACGCCGCGCCGGCCGGTGCGGTGCAGCCACGCCATCTGCGCGGCGAACCGCTGCGGGCTGACGGTGAGCAGGTACGGGTCCTCCTCCTCGTCGGCCACCGAGTGGTACATCAGGATCCAGGGAGCCGACCCCGCGGCCGCCGACTGGGCCGGTAGGAGCGGATGCCGGGCGGGTTCAGCGTCCATGGGGCAGCTTCCCTTCAGCGGCCGTGGCAGGGGGGTAGAGGGCGCGGGCGAGGGCGAGGACCGGGCCGCGCAGCTCGGCGGCGCCCAGCGCGGTGCCGAGGGCGGCGTAGACCAGGACCACCGCGGCGCCGCCGATCAGGGTGGAGAGCAGCGGGTTGCCGGCGAGCCCGGCGGCGAGCGCGCCGGCGGCGGCCGCGGCCACCCCCGAGACCAGCAGCCGGGCCTGCCCGGCCAGCACCAGGCGCAGCCGCAGGGCGATGCCGCGCAGCAGCAGCCCGCGCAGCAGCAGCGCGGCCGTGGCGGTGATGCCGGCCGCGTTGCCGGCCGCCAGGCCCAGCGCGCCGAAGCCCGGGGTGGCGGCCAGGCCGACGCCGACGGTGACCAGCAGGCCGAAGGCCATCGCGGCGACCGGGTACCAGTCGAGCAGCCGGCGGCCGCCGTCGTCGGTCTTCGGGTCGTCGGCCCGGCGGACCACCGGCCGCAGCGAGAAGTACGGCCGGACCATCACGCCGATCATCGCCTGGGCGGGCAGGCCGAAGCTGTAGACCCGGATCACCGCGGCGGTGGCGGCGGTGTCGTGCGCCCCGAACGCGCCGCGCTGGAACAGCAGGGCGACCACCGAGGGGGCGCAGGCCATCAGGAAGGCGGTGCCCATCAGCACCACCGCGGCGGCCTGGCCGAGGTCCTTCTCCACCCGGTCGCGGGCCGCCGTCAGATCGCCCGCGGCGAGCGCCCTGGCGACCAGCGGGAAGGTCACCGTGACGATCAGGATGCCTGCCGTCATGGCGAGTTGGGAGACCTTGGCGGCGTAGTTGAGATGCGAGATGGTGCCCGGTGGCAGGCCGGAGCCGAGGTAGCGCTCGATGAAGACCTGGGCCTGCCGGGTCAGGGTGAAGGCGGCGACCGGGAGCATCGCCAGCGGGATCAGCACCAGGCCGCCGCCGGCGGCCGGCCCGGTGGAGCGGCCGCGGCGGCCGGGGCGCAGCCGGCGCAGGAACGGCGTCACCAGCACGCCGGCCATCAGCACGCTGCCGAAGGCCACCCCGAGGGCGGCCGAGCGCACCCCCCAGAGCGCCTGGCCGGTGAGCAGCACGGCCAGGATGCCGAGGTTGTAGGCCACGTAGATGGCGGCGGGGGCGGTGAAGCGGTGATGGGCGCGCAGGGCCGAACCCAGGTACCCGGCCACGCCGAACGGCAGCACGCTGAAGGCGGTGATCCTGGTACAGCTGACGGCCAGCCCCGGGTCGGCCAGCCCGGGGGCGAGCAGGGCGACCAGCTGGGGGGCGCCGAGCCCGGCCGCGATCGACAGCGCACACAGGGCGAGCAGCAGCCAGGGCAGCGTGGCGCGGACCAACTGCCGCACCGGGTCGGGGCCTTCGGGTCGCTCCTCGCGCAGCACCAGGGCCAGGCTGAAGGCCGGCACCATCAGGAAGGCCATCGCGTCCTCGATCAGCAGCGGCGCCGCCGTCTCGGGCACCGTCCAGGCCACCAGGAAGGCGTCGGTGCCCTGGTTGGCCCCGAAGTAGCGGGCCAGCAGCAGGTCGCGGAGCAGGCCGAGGGCCGAACCGGCCGCGCTGAGCAGGGCGGTGACCCCGAAGGCCTTGGCCAGAAAGCCCCGGCGGGCGGGCGCCGCGGGGCCGGCCCCGGCGCCGGCGGGCCCCGGTTCGGCCGTGCGGGCCGGCGGGACGAGGGCCGCGACGACCGCCGGGGCGGGCTGGTCGGTGGTCATTCGGCGTACGCTCCGCGGGAGTCCGGTCCGGGCAGGGCGGACCGGGCGGCCAGGCCCAGCACCACCGAGGTCAGCACCGTGGTGGTGCCGCCGATGTCGGCGTAGAGGAAGTCGACCGTGACCCAGCACAGCAGGGCGAGCGCGGCCAGGTCCGGCCCGGCCGGACGGGCCCGGCGCAGGCAGCCGAGGAGCAGGGCGAGGAAGAGCGCGGCGTAGGCGACGATGCCGACCAGGCCCTGCTCGCTGAGCACCAGGAAGTACATGTTGTGCGGGGAGAGCAGCGGCTCGCGCTGGAAGCCGATGGTGGCGTCGGCGGCGTCGCTGCCGGAGGACAGGCGCAGCGGGGCGTGGCTGTCGCGCAGCCGCTGGAAGGCCTTCGGGCCGGCCCCGGTGACCGGGTGGTCCTGCCAGATCCGGCCGGCGGTGGCCCACAGGTCGTAGCGGTCGCTGACCGACTGGTCGGGGGCGGCGGAGACCGAGCCGATGCTGCTGAGGCGTTCGGTGACCCCGGAGGCGCCGAGGCCGAGGCCGCCGACCAGCACCACGGCTGCGGCGCCCGCCAGCACCGCGCCGCGCACCGCGAGCCTGGCGTCGGCCCGCAGCAGCAGGACGGCGGCGGCCGCCCCGCAGGCGATCCAGCTGCCCCGGCTGAAGGAGACCGCGAGCGGGAAGGCCAGGAAGGCCGCGGCGCCGGTCATCGCCAGCCGCAGCCGGCGGCTGCCGCCGGGCCCGCGCTCGCCGAGCGCCAGCGCGAGCGCGGCCAGCAGGCCGAAGCTGACCACGGTGGACATCCCCATGATGTCCAGGGCGCCGAAGGTGCCGACCGCGCGGATCGGCTGGCCGGTGTACGAGGCACCGGTGCGGGTCAGGTACTGGTGGGCGCCGACCGCGCCCTCGACCAGGGCGGCGGCGACGAAGGCGCCGAGCACGATCCGCAGGTCGCGGCGGTCCCGCAGGGCGCAGAGCACGGCGGCGGGGACGAGCACGAAGACCTGGACCAGCCGGACGAAGCCGGTGAGGCTGGTGGCCGGGTCGATCGAGCCGAGGGTGGCGGCGGCGGCCGCCAGCACGATCCCGCCGAACAGCAGGCAGGCCGTCCGGTCCAGCCGGCTGATCCGCCCGCGCAGCAGGTCGACCGAGACGAGCCCGACCAGCGCCATCGAGGCGAGGTCGGCCGGCGTCACGTGGACGGCGGCGGCGACGTCCTTCTCGCCGGTCGGCACGCAGACCAGCAGCACGGTGGCGGCGGCCGCCAGGCTGGGCCGGGCGATCACTATTCCGGCCAACTGGCGGATGGTCAGGCCCTGGTGGAGACCGGGCCGCGGGAGGGTCAGGGCCATCTCAACTCCCGTCCGGGTGGAGCATCAGCGCGGCGGTGCGGAGCAGGATCTTGGCGTCCTGCCACAGGCTCCAGCCCTCGATGTAGCGGTTGTCGAAGCGGGCCCGGTCCTCGATCGAGGTGTCCCCGCGCAGGCCGTTGACCTGCGCCAGGCCGGTCAGCCCGACCGGCACCCGGTGGCGGTCGGCGTACTCGGGGTAGGCCTGGCCGAAGCGCATCACGAAGTACGGGCGCTCGGGGCGGGGGCCGACCAGGCTCATGTCGCCGCGGAGCACGTTCCACAGCTGCGGCAGCTCGTCCAGCGAGCTGCGGCGCAGCAGGCGGCCCACGGCGCCCATCCGGTGGTCCTGCGAGATGTTCCAGCGGGTGGCCGACTCGTGCTCGTTGCTGGGGCGCAGGGTGCGGAACTTGAGGACGGTGAAGACCTTGCCGTCCAGGCCGGTGCGCTGCTGGCGGAACAGCACGCCGGGGCCGGTGTCGAAGCGGACGGCCACGGCGCAGGCGGCCAGCACCGGGGCGAGCACCAGCATGCCGAGGCCGGCGGCGGCGATGTCCAGCGCCCGCTTGACGGGCCAGCCGCCGCGGCGCATGGCGGGGCGGCCCAGCGGCAGGCAGGGGAAGCCGTAGAGGTGGTCGGCGGGGAAGCGGCCGAGCGAGCCGTACTCGCGCAGCGCCGGCACCAGCCAGACCTGGCAGCCGAGCCGTACGGCGTCGCGCAGGGCGGCGGCGGTCTCGGCCTCGTCGGCGGCCCCCTCGGTGGCCACCACGTGGTGGACCCGGTGCCGGCGGATCTCGCGCTCCAGCACCTCGCGGCCGCCGAGCACCGGGAGCCGGGAGTCCTCGGCCAGCAGGACCGGGTCCGGGTCGAGGTAGCCGACCGGGCGTAGGCCGTACTCGCGGCGCTCGGTGAGGGCCGCGGCGATCCGCTGGCCGAGGTGGCCGGCGCCGAGCACCAGCACCGGGCTCGGGCGGCGCCGGCGGGCCTGCCGCAGCAGGTGGTAGGCGAGGGCCCGGCCGCAGGCCAGCAGCAGCAGGATGCCGGTCACCAGCGCGACCAGCCGCAGCGGGGTGGCGGGCCCGCCGGCCGGCCAGCGGCCGTCCAGGCAGGAGGTCAGGGTGACGGCGAAGGCGGTGGCCACGGCGGTCCGGGCGGCCAGCGCCGGGAGTTCGTCCAGCACCGAGAGGCTGAACCGGTTGCGGTAGAGGCCGCCGGCGAGGTTGAGCGGGAGCAGCAGGGGCAGCAGGGCGGCGGTGCCGGCCAGCGGGTTCAGGCCCGGGGCGAGGGCGGCGATGCCGCTCTGGGCGGCGCAGATCGCGAGACTGTCGACGCCGACCAGGGCGAGCGGCAGGACCACCCGGGAGCGGAACGGCCTGCGGTGCCGGCCGAGGCTCGGGGCGGCCCTGGTCCGGGGAGCGGCCGGCCGCTCCAGCAGCTCGGTGGCGGGTCGACGTGGCGCCGACAGGGATCTGCCCGGCCGTGGCACACTCTCGTGGTCAATGGTCATCAGCGCACGAACTCCCCTGCTGTGTACCCGCCGTGGCGGGACAGCCGGATCCGGGGTCGCATCGGCGCGGCGAACCCGGCCCGGTGGACGCGGTCCAGGTGGGCACCTGCTGCCGTAAGCGGCTATCGGCCATTTCTCTGATCGACCTCTGTGAATTGACCGTCGGAAAAACTGGGACGAAGCAGGCAAAATCAGACAGTACCGAACGCCGCCTGAATTTCAGGAAGTTGACCTGCCATTTCATTCCACCCGCCCATTAATCAGACTTTCGGATTTGAATCCGCAAGCACTGCTGTTCAGGCGCGAATACGGCAGCACCTTCGCGACCTTCGCGGCAGGCATTCACGGTCTGAGAAACGATCAGGACCGCTCAGGGACACGGGGCCCTCGACCGGCGGGCAGCGCGGCGGCGGGCAGCACCGAGGCGTAGACGGCGGCCACCCGCCGCACCACCTCGCGGATGTCGTGCCGGGCGGCCAGGTGGGCGCGGGCCAGCAGTCCCCGGCGTTCGCACTCGATCGGATCGGCCAGCGCCCGGCCCAGCAGCGCCGCCAGCGCGGCCGGGTCCTCCGGCGGGACCAGTGCGGCCGCCGCCTGCCCGGGCGGCAGGCACTCCCGGGCCCCGGGCACGTCGGAGAGCAGGACCGGGCGCCCGGTGGCCATCGCCTCCAGCGGGGCCAGCGCCATCCCCTCCCAGCGCGAGGGCAGCACCACCAGGTCGGCCGCCGCCAGCCACGGCCTGGGGTCCGGGACGTCCCCGGCCAGCCGGACCCGGGACGGCTCGGCCAGCCCGCGCACCCGGTCCGCGAGCGCGGCCGCGTCCGGACCGCCGCCGACCAGCGCCAGCCGGGCGGCCGGCACCCGGGCCAGCACCTCGGGCCAGGCCTCGAGCAGCACGTCCTGCCCCTTCTGGCGGCAGAGCCGGCCGACGCAGACCGCCAGCGGCGCCTGCGGGTCCAGGCCCAGCCGCATCCGGGCGGCCCGGCGGGCCGCCCGGTCGGCCACCGCGAAGTGCCGCAGGTCGACCCCGTTGGGCACCACCCGCCAGTCGGCCTCCAGCCCGGCCACCACCCCGTCCACCCGCTCCTGCTCGCTGACGCACAGCAGCGCCTTGGTCCAGCGGGTGGCGAAGCGCTCCCAGCGCACGGTCGCGGCCGCCACCGGCCCGCCGACTGCGGCGAACGACCAGGCGTGCGGCTGGAAGACGGTGGGCAGCGCCCCCCGGACGGCCAGCCGGCCGGCCAGGCCGGCCTTGGCGCTGTGCAGGTGCAGCACGTCCGGGGCGGCCCCCTTGACGATCCGCCGCAGCCGGCGGACCTCCCCCGCCGTCCCGGGGCCGGGCGAGCGCCCGGCCGGCCAGTCCAGCACGAGCGCCCCGGCCGCGGCGGCCTCACCGGCCAGCCGGCCACCGGGCGGGCAGGCCACCAGCACCCGGCAGCCCGCCTCGCGCTGGCCCCGGACCAGGTCGACCACGACCCGGGCGACGCCGCCGTCGACGGGCTGGGAGATGTGAAGGATCGTCATGCGCACGGCGGCGAGCCTAGGTCGGCACACCCTCGGGGCCGGGGTCGGTTCACCCGCCCGAGGGACGGTGCCACCCGTACGGCGCGCCGGCCGCACGGGTGTTCCTCGCTCACGCACGCACGTGCGGGTCAGCCCAGTTCGTCGGCCAGCTTGGCGAGCACCGCGTCGTGGATCCGGTTGAGGCCCTTGGGGGCGAAGGTCCGCTCGAAGAAGCCGCCGATGCCGGTGGCGCCCTGCCAGCTCGCCTCCACCGTCACCCTGGCGCGGTCGGCGCCGGCCGCGGCCACCGTCCAGGTGATCACCATGCTGGAGTTGGCATCGGTCTCCACCAGCTGCCGCTCGCCCGGCGCGGACACCGTGAACAGGCAGTCGCGGACCCGCTTCTCGGTCGCCTGGAGCCGCCAGTGCACCTGGGTGCCGGCACCGGTGCCGCCGGCCTTCACCTCGTACTCGCTGTACTGCGCGGGCAGCAGACGCGGCCGGACGGTGGTGTAGTCGGCCAGCGCCGCGTACACCTGCTCGGGGGTGGCCTGGTAGTCGCGCTCGGTGGTGGCCTGCACCTTGCCCATGTGGCTGCTCTCCTTCTGCGGGCCGGATGCTGCTACCCGGCTGTCGGGGCAAGCCAACCACCGCACTCGGCCGGTGCCCAAACCGGGCCCCGAGATGGGGTGCGGGCCCGCCGGGGCGGCCGGGTTAGGCTGGCCGGTGTGCTCGATCAGGTGACCGCAGTCCGCTATGTCGACCCGCTGCGCGCGGGTGGATCGGTGCCGGGGGTGGTCGAGACCGACGACCTGGGCACCTACGTCGTGAAGTTCACCGGCGCCGGGCAGGGCCGCAAGGCGCTGGTGGCGGAGGTGATCGTCGGCGAGCTGGGCCGGCGGCTCGGGCTGCGGGTGCCCCCGCTGGTCCTGGTGGACTTCGACCCGGCGGTGGCGGCCGGCGAGCCGGATCCGGAGATCCAGGACATCCTGCGGGCCAGCGCCGGGCTCAACCTGGGCATGGACCTGCTGCCCGGCGCCCGCGACTTCCGGCCCGGGCTGCTGGAGGTCGACCCGGCCGAGGCCGGCCGGGTGGTCTGGCTGGACGCGCTGACCGGCAACGTGGACCGCACCACCGCCAACCCCAACCTGATGGTCTGGCACGACCGGCTCTGGCTGATCGACAACGGCTCCGGGCTGGTCTTCCACCACCGCTGGTCCGGCGCCGCCGCCGCCCTGCTCAAGGCCTACCCGATGGCCGCGCACGCCCTCGGCGGCTACCACCCGGACCTGCGGGCCGCCGACGCCGCGCTGGCCCCGCTGGTCACCGAGGCGCTGCTGCGCGAGGTGGTCGACCTGGTGCCGGAGCAGTGGCTGACCGAGGAGCCGGGCTTCGACTCGGTGCCGGCGCTGCGCGCGGCGTACGTGGCGCAGCTGGCCGCGCGGGCCGCCGCCTCGGCGGCCTGGCTGCCGACCTGTTTCGCCACCGAGGAGGAGCAGCGGGCGGCCGAGGCGGCCCGGGCCGCCGCCACCCTGGCGGCCCGGCCGGGCTGGCTGAAGCAGGTGCCCGATCTGCACGGCCGGTCGCAGGTGGAGTCCGACTGGAGCCGGCACGTCGACTGACCGCGCCGACGCCGCCGCGCGGGCCATGAACGGCGGTGCCCCGCCCGGGCGTTGCCCGGGCGGGGCACGGTGGGGCGCCGGGACTACCAGCGCCACCACTGGGCGGCCTTGGCCGCGTTGACGATGCCCGCGCCGTAGAAGCCGTTGTGCGCGGTGGTGCCCTCGCAGACACCGGCGAAGGCGCCGTCGCCGCTCGGGTTGAAGACCGCCGGGCAGACGTGCTCGTCGGCCTGGTGGATCAGCATCGCGCGCAGCTCGTCCGGACCGGCCCAGGGGTGGGTGGAGGCGAGCAGGGCGACCACGCCGACGGTGTGCGGGGAGGCCATCGAGGTGCCCTGCATGTAGCCGTAGCCACCGCGGACGGTGGAGAGCACCCGGCCGTTTTTGTCCGGGGTGTCCGGCAGCTGGTAGCGGGAGTCACCGCCGGGGGCCGCGACGGTCACCTTGCCGTTGCCGTAGCTGGAGTAGAAGGACTTGTCGCCCTTCACGCCCACCGAGCTGGTCACCACGACGCCCGGCAGCTCGGTCGGCAGCGACAGGCAGCCGGCGTCGATCGGGCGCGGGGCCGGGGTGGTGTCGTCCGGGCTGGTCGCATCGGTGGTCTTGTGGGCCAGGTCGATGTTGTCGTTGCCGGCCGCGGCCACGTCGAGCACGCCCTTGCGCTGCGAGAAGGCCACCGCCCGCTTGACGGCCGTGGTCACCGCGGCCTGGTCGGGGTCGTTCTTGCAGTTGAACAGCCAGGGGTCGATGTAGTAGCTGTTGTTGGTCACCGTGAAGTGGTGCTCACCGGCCCAGACGAAGCCGCAGATCGCGTACTCCGGGTAGATGAAGCCGCCGTCGTCCACCACCTTCACCGCCGCGAGCCGCACGCCCGGGGCGATGCCCTCGACCCCCTTGCCGTTCTTGGCGGCGGCGATGGTGCCGGCCACGTGGGTGCCGTGGTCGCTGGTGGTGGGCTGCCAGGAGGCGAACGAGGTGTCCGGCTTCCCGCCGAGGCAGGAGGCGGAGAGCGACGGGTCCACGTTCGCCTTGAGGTCCTCGTGGGTGGCGTCGATGCCGGAGTCCAGCACGCCGACCACCACCCGGCGGCTGCCGAGCGTGCTCTGGTGGGCCTTGTCCACGCCGATCTGGCGCATGTCCCACTGGTTGGCCCAGAGCGGCTCGGAGCCGTCCGCCGGGGTCGCACCGGGGGCGACCCGCTCGATGGTGGACTCGACGTCGGCCGCCACGATGCCGGCCGTACGGCTGGCACCGACCGAGTCGATGCCCCGGACCTTGCGGAGCTTGGCCGCGAAGGAGGTGTCGGTGGAGCGGGCGATCACCACGCCGATCTGCTCGTACGAGTAGACCACCGTGCCACCGGCCCGGGTGACCTCCCGCTCGGCCTTCTTCACCTGGCCGTGGTCGGCCTGGGTGTTCACCACATAGCTGAGCAGCGGCCCGGCCGCCGGAGCGTCCGATCCGGCTGCCGCGGCGGTGCCGGCCGGCAGCGCGATCGAGGCGGCGGTGGCGAGCGCGAGACCTGTCGCCGCCAGCCGTACCCGACGTATCCGAGGAACTCTCATAGGGGATGACCCTCCCGAGTCTCGAAGTGCCCCCACGGATGGCAGGGGCACGCAAGTGGGTGGGACGCTAGTGACCCTCCGATCGCTTCCGCAAGGGCTCCGACGGCAGTGATCCGCCGGCCGCCCGGGCCGGCCCATCTGACCAGCTGATATGGCGTCAGAGAAGTTGGATGTCAGCTGAGGTGTCGGCCGGGGTGCCACCGGAAAGCCGGTACAGCCGGCGGGCGTTGGCCGCGGACAGCTGCCGCTCGATGCGGGCCGCGTCCGCCGCCGTGCAGGCGCCGTCCAGTCGCCAGCCGTCGAGCAGGGTGGCCAGCGCGTGCCGGTACTGGGCCGCGCCGACCAGGAACAGCTCCGGCAGCCCGTAGGCGTCGGTGGAGAACAACACCTTGCCGAACGGCGCCAGTTCGAGCACCTCGCCGAGCACCTGGGCCGCCCGGGGGCCGGTGTGGGAGAGGGTGAGTCCCACGTCCACGTACACCTGCGGGTAGCAGTGCGCCAGCCAGGCGGCCTGCCGGTGGTACGGATAGCAGTGCAGCAACACCAGTGGCACGCCCGAGGGTTCGACCGCGCGGACGAAGTCGGCCAGCAGGGCCGGATCCGCCCGGTGCAGCCGCAGGTCCGGATCGCCGAAGCCGGTGTGCAGCTGGATCGGCAGGCCCAACTCGATCGCCTGCCAGAGCAGATGGCGCAGCAGGACGGGGTCGGTGAGTCGCTCGCACGGGCCGGCCAGCCAGCCCTCGGCCGCCCGGACCACCTCGGCCCGGCCGGGCCGCCCGGGCGGGATGTCCAGCCCGTGCCGGTAGGCGAGCACCGACTTGACCGCGACGGCGCCGGCGCAGGCCGCGGTGAGCGCCTCGGCCAGCGCCTGCGGCCACCGGGCCGGCTCCGCCCTGACCCGCTCGGCGACGCTCTCCAGCCGCACCACCTCGTACACCTCGGCGCCGGACGCCCGGGCGAGGTCGGGGAGCGGGAGCAGCGGCCGGCCCGCGGCCGAGGTGAGGCCGGTGTCCACCAGGCAGGCCGTCAGCCCGGCGGCGGCCAGCAGCAGCCGGGTGGCCCGCTCGGTGCCGAGCTCGCGCCGCCGGGCCAGGTAGTCGGCCGGGTCGGCGTGCGCCGGCAGCCCCAGCGCCGGCGGGCACCAGCGGCGGACGGCGAGGCCGATGGCGCTGGCGAACCGCGGACTGCCCGGCGCCGGCGGGCGGTCCGACTCGGTGAGCAGCGAGCCGAAGGTCTCGTCGTCCGGCTCAGCCGGGCCCGGCCCGGTGGCGAGCACGCTGTGACAGTGCTGGTCGATCAGCATCGGCTCACCAGCGCAGCCTGGTCGCCGCGATCACCTCTTCGGGCTCGCGGCCCGCGAAGCGGCCGACCTCGGCCTCGCGGACCGCCAGCACCGCCGAGTGCAGCTGCTCGCCGAGCGCCTCCCGGAGCAGGTCGGAGGCCTTGAAGGCGGCCGCCGCCGCGGCGAGCTCGGCCGGCAGCCGCTCCGCGTACCCGGAGTCGGCCGGGTCACCGCAGACCTCGGGCGGCAGCCGCAGGCCGCGGTCGATCCCGGCGAACCCGGCCGCCAGCACGCCGCCGATCATCAGATACGGATTGGCGGCGGCGTCGAAGCACTTCACCTCGGCGTTGGCCTGCTCCGGCGTGGAGCCGGGGATCAGGCGCAGCGCCGCCTCGCGGTTCTCCCGGCCCCAGCAGCGGTAGGGCCCCGACCAGCGCCCCGGCACCAGCCGCAGGTAGCTGGCCACGCTCGGCGCACCGAGCGCGAGCAGGGCGGGCAGCTCCGCCAGCACGCCGGCCAGGAAGGCCTCGCCCTCGGCGGTCAGCCCGTACCGGCCGGGGCCGCCGGCGCCCAGGTTCCGCCCGCCCCGCCAGAGGCTGAGGTGCAGGTGCCCGCCGTTGCCCACGCCCCCGACGGTGACCGCGGGGGCGAACGAGGCGTCCAGCCCGTGCCGCACCGAGACCGCCTGCACGGTGTGCCGGACCAGCAGTGCGGTGTCCGCCGCCGCGACCGGGCCGGCCGGGGCGAGCGACACCTCGAACTGGCCGACCGCGTACTCCGGGTGGATCTGCAACACCGTCAATCCCTGCTCCCGCAGGGCGCGCAGGAGGTCGCGCAGGTAGTCGGAGAGCCCGATCAGCCGCCGCATGCCGTACGCGGGCCCGGCGCCCGCACCGTCGACCAGCACCCACTCGACCTCGATGCCGGCCCGCACCTCCAGGCCGCGCCGGGCCGCCTCGGCCGCCATCCGCCCGGCGAACAGCCGCTGGCAGCCGGGGTGCGGCTCGCCGTCCTGCCCGTAGCGGTCGGCCGGGGCCCAGGCCCAGCCGGGCTGGGCGGCCAGGCCGGTGAGCACGGACAGATCCGGGACGAGCCGCAGGTCGCCGACCGGGCTCGCGGTCGGGGCCATCGAGTCGTCCACCAGGAACGCGTCGAAGCAGGGGGCGGCGCCGACGCCCCACTCGGCCGCGTGCGCCAGCTGCTCGACCGGGACGGCCTTCACCCGGTGCACCCCCGCGTTGTCCACCCAGCCGAGGATCACGCCGTCGACGCCCGGGCCCAGCCGGTCGGCGGCGGCGCGGGCGCGGGCGGCGCGCTCGGTGCGGGACAGCATCGTGGTCACCCGGCCATGCTGCCGCGACGATGGCACGTACACCGAGCAGTCGCCCCGCGCTTCACCCGGACGGCGGAGCGCGCGGGCCGGGTAAACCTGATGTGACGCAGGTCACGTACGGCCCCGAAATTTCCGGGGACTCTCTCCCCGTTTAGGCTAGTGTCAACGGAAGCGGGGAGTCATTCCCCGGAAGCATCCGCCACCGGACCGAAGGGAGCACCCGATGACCACCACGACACCGCGGGCCCCGCGGCTGCGGGCGGACGCCAGCCGCAATCGCGCCCGGATCATCGCAGCGGCCCGCGAGGCCTTCGTCGAGCACGGCGCGGACGTGCCGCTCGACGAGATCGCGCGTCGGGCGGGAGTCGGCAACGCGACGCTCTACCGCAACTTCGCGGACCGCCGCGAGTTGATCCACCATGTCACGCTGTCGGTCCTGGACCAGGTGGTGGAGCACGCCGAGCGGGCGATGGCCGAGGAGCCGGACGCCTTCGCGGCGCTGACCCGGTTCACCCACGCCGCCGCCGACGAGCGGATGGGCGCCCTGTGCCCGCTGCTCTCCGACCACATCGACATGCACGACCCCGAGCTGCACGAGGCCAAGGCCCGCCTGCAGGAGACCACCACCGAGGTGATCACCCGGGCGCACCTCAGCGGACAGCTGCGCGAGGACGTGGGCGTCGGCGACTTCGTGGTCGCCATCACCCAGCTGACCCGCCCGCTGCCCGGCACCCACTGCCTCGACCTCGACCAGTTCGTCCACCGCCACCTGCAGCTGTTCCTGGACGGCGTGCAGGCCCCGGCCCGATCCACCCTGCCCGGCCGCGCCGTCACCCTGGACGACCTCAAGCCGCGCGTCTGACCTTCCCGTCCCGTCATCTTCTTCTGCACGTCCCGTCTTTCGCACATCTCCGTCTCGCACGTCCCGTCCCGCGCAGGTCCTGGTACTGCCGCCTGCCGTTCCGCTCTCTCGCACACAAGTGGGTATCCCCATGTCTGAATCAGCCCTGCAGCCCGATCCGCGGCGGTGGAAGGCGCTCATCTTCATCGGCCTCGCCCAGCTGATGGTCGTCCTGGACGCCACGGTCGTGAACATCGCGCTCCCCTCCGCCCAGGCCGACCTCGGCATATCCGACGCCAACCGGCAGTGGGTGATCACCGCCTACGCGCTGGCCTTCGGCGGCCTGCTGCTGTTCGGCGGCCGGATCGCCGACCTGTGGGGCCGCAAGCGGACCTTCACGGTCGGCCTGATCGGCTTCGCGCTCGCCTCGGCGGTCGGCGGCATGGCCGCCAACACCGGCATGCTGCTCGGCGCCCGCGCCCTGCAGGGCGTCTTCGGCGCACTGCTCGCCCCGGCCGCGCTCTCGCTGCTCGCGGTGATGTTCACCGACGCCAAGGAGCGGGCCAAGGCCTTCGGCATCTACGGCGCGATCGCGGGCGGCGGCGGCGCCATCGGCCTGATCCTGGGCGGCCTGCTCACCGAGTACCTGAACTGGCGCTGGACCTTCTACGTCAACATCCCGTTCGCCCTGGTCGCGGTCGCCGGCGCGGTGCTGGTGATCAAGGAGCCGGTCGGCAGCCAGAACCGCAACCGCCTGGACATCCCGGGCGTGCTGCTGGTCACCACCGGCCTGGTCTCGCTGGTCTACGGCTTCACCCGCGCCGAGTCGGACGGCTGGACCTCCGGCAGCACCCTCGGCCTGTTCGCCGCCGCCGCCGTCCTGCTGGTCGCGTTCGTGCTGGTCGAGAGCAAGGTCAAGGCCCCGCTGCTGCCCCTGCGGGTGGTCACCGAGCGCAACCGCGGCGGCGTCTACCTGTCGCTGGGCATGGCCGTGATCGGCATGTTCGGGCTGTTCCTGTTCCTGACCTACTACCTGCAGGTCGTGCTCGGCTACACCCCGGTCGTCACCGGCCTGGCCTTCCTGCCGATGGTCGCCGGCATGATCACCGGCTCGACCCAGATCGGCGCCCGCCTGATGACCCGGGTGGCCCCGCGCCACCTGATGGCGCCCGGCTTCCTGGTCGCCTCGGTCGGCATGCTGATCCTCACCCAGATCAAGGTCGACAGCTCCTACTGGGACCTGCTGCCCGGCCTGATCCTGATGGGCCTCGGCATGGGTACCGCCTTCATGCCGGCCATGAGCATGGCCACCCACGGCGTGAAGCCGCAGGACGCCGGTGTCGCCTCCGCGATGGTCAACACCTCGCAGCAGGTCGGCGGCGCGATCGGCACGGCGCTGCTGAACACCATCGCCAACAGCGCCGGTGTCGCCTACGCCAAGGCCCACCACATCGGCCCGACGTCCCCCAAGCTCCAGCAGCTGGAGGGCATGGTGCACAGCTTCTCCACCGCCATCTGGTGGTCCTTCGGGATCCTGGTGCTGGCGGCCGGCGTGGCCTTCGCCCTGATCAACACCGGCCGTCCGGAGGCCCACCAGGCCACCGGCGCCGACTCCGACGAGCTCGCCGTGCCCGTCATGGCGCACTGACGCTCCGCCCCACCCCACTGCGGCCCGCCCGGTACCCACCGGGCGGGCCGCGGTGCGTTCAGCGGACGTAGTCCCTGAGCACCTCGGTGTCGAGCGTGACGGAGACCGGACCCAAGATCACGACCTCGTGTCCGTACGAGTGCGTGACCGCACTCCGGTACCGGCCGCCCTCGGGCACCGGCTTGACTCCGATCCTGCCGTTGATGAACTCCAGCGTCACGTCCTCCCGCGCGGCAGCTGTCGCGATGGCCTCGAAGGCCGCACGGTCGATCTGGGCCCGGTCCAAGGTCATGACTGCCCTGGTGTCCTCCTTCGGCCGGCGCGGCCGCCGTGTGGCAACCCGCGTGTCCCGAGGGCGGGTTGCCCCCTTCCTACCTCGAGGTAACTCGGCTACAGTGACCGCACGCACCACTGCCGGGCTTCGGGAGCCGCACCGGCAGGGCCGCGGCCGTCTGTGATCGACGGCCGCCCTGGTGTTCTGCTTCCCGGCCCTCGGGGCCTCTTCAGCGCAGCACGTCAGCGCCGCTTCAGTGTTCTTCCAGAGCGCCTGAGCACCACGGCACACCCTCAGCACGGCCGGAGCGGACCGGCCCCTGTCGGCATGCCTCGACACGTCATCTCCCGCCCCCGCGCCGCCGAACCCTCCTCCCGCGCACCCTGCGCCGCCGCTCGACGACGGGCCGGCCGGCCGTGCGGGAGCGCGGCGCGGGCCCATGACTAGGAGTCCGGACAATGGAGCGTCCCTTCCCCACTGTCGCTGTGGTCGGCCTCGGCACCATGGGTGCCGGCGTCGCCGTCGCGGTGGCCCGCAGCGGCCGCCGGGTGATCGGCATCGAGGCCGACCAGGCCTCCGCCGCCCGCGCACTGGCCCGGATCGAGGAGGCCACCGCGCACGCCGTCGAGCGTGAGCGGTTCACCCCCGAGGCCCGCAGCGCCCTGCTCGCCCTGATCTCGGTCGGCCACGACCTGGAGGCCGCCGCCGGCGCCGACCTGGTGATCGAGGAGGTGCCGGAGCAGCTGGAGCTGAAGCGGCGGATCTTCGCCGAGCTGGACCGGATCTGCCCGGCCGGGACCGTCCTCGCCACCGGCACCACCGCCCTGTCGGTGACCCGGATCGCCGCCGCCACCGCCCGCCCCGAGCGGGTGCTCGGCGTGCACTTCTTCAACCCGGTGCACTCGATGCGGCTGGTCGAGGTGGTCCGCACCGTGCTGACCTCGCCGCAGGCCGCCGAGGACGTCGCCGCCCTCGCCCGTGAGCTGGACAAGGAGCCGGTGGCGGCGGGTGACCGGGCCGGCTTCATCGTCAACGGCCTGCTCTTCGCCTACCTCAACCAGGCCGCCGCGATGTTCGAGTCGCGGTACGCCACCCGGGAGGACATCGACGCCGCGATGCGGCTGGGCTGCGGCCTGCCGATGGGCCCGCTGGCGCTGCTCGACCTGATCGGCATCGACACCGCCCGCACCGTGCTGGAGGCGATGTACGAGCAGTCCAAGGACCGGCTGCACGCGCCCGCCCCGATCCTCGGCCAGCTGGCCGCCGCCGGGCTGCTGGGCCGCAAGTCGGGCCGCGGCTTCTACACCTACGAGGCCCCCGGGTCGTCCAAGGTGGTCGCCGGGTCGGCCACCGGCCGGGCCGGCCGGGTGGCCGGCCGCGAGGTGCGCAGCATCGGCGTCTGCGGATCGGGCACCATGGCGACCGGCATCGCGGAGGTGCTGGCCAAGGCCGGGTACCCGGTGCTGCTGGCCGCGCGCAGCCAGGAGAAGGCCGACCGGGCCAAGACCCAGCTGGCCCGGTCGCTGGAGCGCTCGGTGGCCAAGGGCCGGCTGACCGCGGAGCAGCGGGACGCGGCGCTCGCGCTGACCACCCCGACCGGGCAGTACACCGACCTGGCCGAGGTCGACCTGGTGGTCGAGGCGGTGGCGGAGGACCTGGAGGTCAAGCGGGAGCTGTTCGCCACCCTCGACAAGATCTGCAAGCCGGGCGCGGTGCTCGCCACCACCACCTCCAGCCTGCCGGTGATCAGCTGTGCGACCGCGACCTCGCGGCCGCAGGACGTGATCGGCATGCACTTCTTCAACCCGGCGCCGGCCATGAAGCTGGTCGAGGTGGTCTCCACCGTGCTGACCGCCGAGGACGTCACCTCGACCGTGCTGGAGCTGTGCGGCAAGGCCCGCAAGCACGCGGTGGAGTGCGGCGACCGGGCCGGCTTCATCGTGAACGCGCTGCTCTTCCCCTACCTGAACGACGCGGTGCGGATGCTGCAGGAGCACTACGCGACCGTGGACGACATCGACACCGCGATGAAGCTGGGCTGCGGCTACCCGATGGGTCCGTTCGAGCTGCTGGACGTGGTCGGCCTGGACGTGTCGCTGACCATCGAGCAGGTCCTCCACCAGGAGTTCCGCGAGCCGGGGCTGGCGGCGGCGCCGCTGCTGGAGCACCTGGTGGCGGCCGGCTGCCTGGGCCGCAAGAGTGGTCGCGGCTTCCGCGACCACGCCCGCCGGTGACCGGGCGGGCGCCCGGCCGGCCGGGCGCCGTGCCGGCCGGTGCGGGGCCCGGGGCGCCGGGTGTCCCCGGGGTCCCGGCCGCGCTGCCCGGGGTGCTTCCGGGCGCTCCGCGGCGGCCGGCCGGGCCGGCCTGGGGCAGTGGTCCGGGGGGCGCCCCGGCAGGTGCCCGGTGGCAGCGGCCGGCCGCCCCGGTGTCCACGGCGCCGGTGCGCCGGCCGAAGCCGGCGGCGGGCGCGCCCGGGGCG
The DNA here is from genome assembly GCF_040678895.1 of Kitasatospora sp. NPDC049258. NCBI lineage: Bacteria > Bacillati > Actinomycetota > Actinomycetes > Kitasatosporales > Streptomycetaceae > Kitasatospora > Kitasatospora sp. NPDC049258. Next base: position 236,899 of record NZ_JBFAQT010000004.1, on the reverse strand, counting down.
TGTAGCGTTCCGGCCATGGATCGGGACCATTCATCCTCGGAGCAGACCCCTTCGGAGCACCCGGCCGGCCGGGTGCCGGCGGAGGCCGGCGCGGGCAGCCGGCGGGCGGCGGCGCAACGGCAGCAGATGCGCCAGGACCTGGCGACCGCGGCCATGGAGCTGTTCGCCACCCAGGGCTACGAGGAGACGACGGTCGATCAGATCGCCGCCGCGGCCGGGGTCGCCCGCCGGACCTTCTTCCGGTACTTCCGGTCCAAGGAGGAGGCGATCTTCCCGGACCACGACGACACCCTGGTCCGGGTGGCCGACCTGCTGGCGAGCGCGGACTCCGAGGAGCACCCGCTGGACGTGGTGTGCCGGGGCATCAAGGAGGTGCTCCGGATGTACGCCTCCACGCCGGCGGTCTCGGTCGCCCGGTACCAGCTGATCCGGCAGGTGCCGGCGCTGCGCGAGCGGGAGATCGCGGTGGTGGCCAGGTACGAGCGGCTGTTCACCCGGTACCTGCTCGGGCGCTTCGACGCCGCGGAGGAGACCCCGCCGAGCTGGCAGCGCGGCGGGGACGACGACTCGATGCTCGCCGAGGTGTCCGCGGCGGCCGTGGTGGCGGCCCACAACCACGTGCTCAGACGCTGGCTGCGGGCCGGCGGGCACGGCGACGTGGAGTCCCAGCTGGACCACTCCTTCGCGGTGATCCGGGGGACGTTCTGGCCGACGCCGCCGAGCGGTGCCAGACGTCGTGGTACTGCTGTGGCACCCGGTGCCACGAGTGACTCGCTGTCACCGATGGAGGCCGCCGCGGTGAGCGCACTCAGTGCCAGCCCCGGCGGTGAGGTGCTCATCACAGTCGCCCGGACCGATGCCCCGCTCGACCTGGTGGTCGACTCCATCAGGGCGGCACTGGCCGGCTCCCAGGCTGGTTAACGCAGGAAAAACACACAGGTCAAGACCGATTCGAAGGCCCGCCCGGGAGTTTTCCGGGCGGGCCTTCGAGCTGCCCGGCGCCGGCCGCTCGAACTGTCGTCGGGTTCACTCGAACTGGTGACACCCGGTGTCTTTACGAGTGGCACAGGGTGCCACTACTTTGTTACCCATCGGTCGCGGCGCCGCGGCTCCCCACCTCGGCGCGCCGTGTCCGGCGTCCCCGCACAGCTGGGGGCGAGCACCACCAGCACCACCTCGGCGACCCACCCATCCGTCGCACCCGCAGGACCCACCCACAGACCCTCAGCGAAGCCGGTGTCCGCTCCCGGCTCCCCCAGACGCCCTGTGCGCCCTCGACACAGGTACGCCTTCGGAGGCAGCCATGCAGGAAATCCTCGACGCGATCCTCAGCTCCGACAGCACCGCGGCGGACTTCGCCGCGATCAAGCTCCCGGAGTCCTACCGCGCCGTCACGCTCCACAAGGACGAGGAGCAGATGTTCGCCGGCCTCGACAGCCGGGACAAGGATCCTCGTAAGTCCCTGCACCTCGACGAGGTCGCACTGCCCGAGCTCGGCCCGGGCGAGGCCCTGGTCGCCGTGATGGCCAGCGCGGTGAACTACAACACCGTCTGGTCCTCGATCTACGAGCCGGTCTCCACCTTCGGCTTCCTGCAGCGGTACGGCCGGCTGTCCCCGCTGACCAAGCGGCACGACCTGCCCTACCACGTGCTCGGCTCGGACCTGGCGGGCGTGGTGCTGCGCACCGGCGCCGGCGTCAACGCCTGGAAGCCGGGCGACGAGGTGGTCGCGCACTGCCTGTCGGTCGAGCTGGAGAGCTCCGACGGCCACAACGACACGATGATGGACCCGGAGCAGCGGATCTGGGGCTTCGAGACCAACTTCGGCGGCCTGGCCCAGATCGCCCTGGTGAAGACCAACCAGCTGATGCCCAAGCCGGCCCACCTGACCTGGGAGGAGGCCGCCTCCCCCGGCCTGGTCAACTCCACCGCCTACCGCCAGCTGGTGTCGCAGAACGGCGCCGGCATGAAGCAGGGCGACAACGTGCTGATCTGGGGCGCCAGCGGCGGCCTCGGCTCGTACGCCACCCAGTACGCGCTGGCCGGCGGTGCGACGCCGATCTGCGTGGTCTCCAGCGCCCAGAAGGCCGACATCTGCCGGGCCATGGGCGCCGAGGCGATCATCGACCGCAGCGCCGAGGGGTACCGGTTCTGGAAGGACGAGAACACCCAGGACCCGCGCGAGTGGAAGCGCCTGGGCGGCCGGATCCGCGAGCTGACCGGCGGCGAGGACGTGGACATCGTCTTCGAGCACCCGGGCCGGGAGACCTTCGGCGCCTCGGTCTACGTCACCCGCAAGGGCGGCACCATCGTCACCTGTGCCTCCACCTCGGGCTACATGCACCAGTACGACAACCGCTACCTGTGGATGTCGCTGAAGAAGATCGTCGGCTCGCACTTCGCCAACTACCGCGAGGCCTGGGAGGCCAACCGGCTGGTCGCCAAGGGCAAGATCCACCCCACCCTCTCCAAGGTCTACTCCCTGGAGGAGACCGGCCAGGCCGCCCTCGACGTGCACCACAACAAGCACCAGGGCAAGGTCGGCGTCCTGTGCCTGGCCCCCGAGGAGGGCCTGGGCGTGCGCGACCCGGAGTTCCGCGCCAAGCACGTCGACGCCATCAACCGCTTCCGGGACATCTGATGGCCGAGCAAACCGGTGAGCGCGTCCAGCGGGACCGCCCCTGGCTGATGCGCACCTACGCGGGCCACTCCACCGCGAGCGACTCCAACGCGCTCTACCGGCGGAACCTGGCCAAGGGCCAGACCGGCCTGTCGGTCGCCTTCGACCTGCCCACCCAGACCGGGTACGACTCCGACCACATCCTCGCCCGCGGCGAGGTCGGCCGGGTCGGCGTCCCGGTGGGCCACGTCGGCGACATGCGGACGCTGTTCGACGGCATCCCGCTGGAGCAGACCAACACCTCGATGACGATCAACGCCACCGCGATGTGGATGCTGGCGCTCTACCAGGTGGTCGCCGAGGAGCAGGGCGCGGACATCGCCAAGCTCACCGGCACCACCCAGAACGACATCGTCAAGGAGTACCTGTCGCGCGGGACGCACGTCTTCCCGCCCGGCCCCTCGGTCCGGCTGATCACCGACATGATCGCCTACACGGTCGGCAACATCCCCAAGTGGAACCCGATCAACATCTGCAGCTACCACCTGCAGGAGGCCGGGGCCACCCCGGTCCAGGAGATCGCGTACTCGATGTGCACGGCGATCGCGGTGCTGGACGCCGTCCGGGACTCGGGCCAGGTGCCGCCGGAGCGGATGGGCGAGGTGGTCGCCCGGATCTCCTTCTTCGTGAACGCGGGCGTCCGCTTCATCGAGGAGATGTGCAAGATGCGCGCCTTCGGCCGGCTCTGGGAGAAGGTCACCCGCGAGCGCTACGGCATCGAGGACGCCAAGCAGCGCCGCTTCCGGTACGGCGTCCAGGTCAACTCGCTCGGCCTGACCGAGGCCCAGCCGGAGAACAACGTCCAGCGGATCGTGCTGGAGATGCTCGCCGTCACGCTCTCCAAGGACGCCCGGGCCCGCGCCGTCCAGCTGCCGGCGTGGAACGAGGCGCTCGGCCTGCCCCGGCCCTGGGACCAGCAGTGGTCGCTGCGGATCCAGCAGGTGCTGGCCTACGAGTCCGACCTGCTGGAGTACGGCGACATCTTCAACGGCTCCGAGGTGATCGAGGCCAAGACCGCCGACCTGCTGGCCGGGGCCGAGGCCGAGATCGCCAAGGTGCTGGAGATGGGCGGGGTGATCCCGGCCGTCGAGTCCGGCTACCTCAAGTCCAACCTGGTCGCCTCGCACGCCGCCCGGCGGGCCCGGATCGAGGCCGGCGAGGACAAGATCATCGGGGTGAACTGCTTCGACACCACGGAGGAGAACCCGCTCACCGCGGACCTGGACGCGGCGATCATGGTGGTCGACCCGGCCTCCGAGCAGTCCGTGCTCGACTCGCTGCGGGCCTGGCGCGAGGGCCGGGACGAGACGGCCGTCCAGACCACGCTGGCCGAGCTCAAGGCCACCGCCGCCACCGCCGACAACCTGATGCCGGCCACGCTGGCCTGCGCCCGGGCCGGGGTCACCACCGGCGAGTGGTCCTTCGCCCTGCGCGAGGTGTTCGGCGAGTACCGCGCCCCCACCGGGGTCGGCGGCGCGCCGGTGGCCGTGGCCGCCGAGCCCGGCGGCGAGCTCGCCGCGGTCCGCGAGGCGGTCGCCGCCACCGCGGCCGAGCTGGGCACCGGCAAGCTCCGCCTGCTGGTCGGCAAGCCGGGCCTGGACGGCCACTCCAACGGTGCCGAGCAGATCGCGGTCCGGGCCAGGGACGCCGGCTTCGAGGTGGTCTACCAGGGCATCCGGCTGACGCCCGAGCAGATCGTCTCCGCCGCCGTCGCCGAGGACGTGCACTGCGTGGGGCTGTCGATCCTCTCCGGCGCCCACCCCGAGCTGGTCCCGGACGTGCTGCACCGGCTGCGCCGCGCCGGGGTGGAGGATGTGCCCGTGATCGTGGGTGGCATCATCCCGGCTGCGGACGCCGAGACTCTCAAGGCCGCCGGTGTCGCCGCGGTCTTCACACCGAAGGACTTCGGCATCACCACCATCATCGGCCGGATCGTGGACGAGATCCGGCTGGCCAACAGGCTTCAGCCCTGGGCCGCCGCCACCGCTGCGACCAGCTGACCGGGAAGGACCAACCCCCTCATGACCACCGTCAACCGCCTCCGGCCCCGCCGTTCCTGCCTGGCCGTGCCCGGCAGCAACCCGCGCTTCCTGGAGAAGGCCCAGGGCCTGCCGGCCGACCAGGTCTTCCTCGACCTGGAGGACGCCTGCGCCCCGCTGGTCAAGGAGAGCGCCCGGCACAACATCGTCGACGCCCTCAACAACGGCGACTGGGGCAAGAAGACCCGCGTGGTCCGGGTCAACGACTGGACCACCCACTGGACCTACCGTGACGTGATCACCGTGGTCGAGGGCGCCGGGCCGAACCTGGACTGCATCATGCTGCCCAAGGTCCAGGACGCCACCCAGGTCAAGGCGCTCGACCTGCTGCTCACCCAGATCGAGAAGACCATGGGCTTCGAGGTCGGCCGGATCGGCATCGAGGCGCAGATCGAGAACGCCAAGGGCCTGGTCAACGTCGACGAGATCGCCGCCGCCTCGCCCCGGCTGGAGACCATCATCTTCGGCCCGGCCGACTTCATGGCCTCGATCAACATGAAGACCCTGGTGGTCGGCCAGCAGCCCCCCGGCTACCCGGCCGACGCGTACCACTACATCCTGATGCGCATCCTGATGGCCGCCCGCACCCACGACCTGCAGGCGATCGACGGCCCCTACCTCCAGATCCGCAACCAGGAGGGGTACCGCGAGGTGGCCGGCCGCGCCGCCGCGCTCGGCTTCGACGGCAAGTGGGTGCTCCACCCGGACCAGGTCGCCGCGGCGAACGAGATCTTCTCGCCCTCCCAGGAGGACTACGACCACGCCGAGCTGATCCTGGACGCCTACGACTGGTGCACCTCGGAGGCCGGCGGCGCCAAGGGCTCCGCGATGCTCGGCGACGAGATGATCGACGAGGCCAGCCGCAAGATGGCCCTGGTCATCGCCGGCAAGGGCCGGGCCGCCGGCTTCGAGCGCACCTCCAAGTTCGAGCCCCCGCAGGCCTGAGCTCCGCCACCTCCCTAAGGAATCTGAATCATGCAGTTCGGACGCACCTACGAGGAGTTCGAGGTCGGCGCGGTTTACAAGCACTGGCCCGGCAAGACGGTCACCGAGTACGACGACCACCTCTTCTGCCTGCTGACCATGAACCACCACCCGCTCCACATGGACACCAACTATGCGGAGCGGACGACGGACTTCGGCAAGAACGTCGTGGTGGGCAACTACATCTACTCGCTGCTGCTCGGGATGTCCGTCCCGGACGTCTCCGGGAAGGCGATCGCCAACCTGGAGATCGAGTCGCTGCGGCACATCGCGCCGACCTTCCACGGCGACACCCTCTACGGCGAGACCGTGGTGCTCGACAAGTGGCCGTCCAAGTCCAAGGACGACCGCGGCATCGTCTACGTCGAGACCAAGGGCTACAAGCAGGACGGCACGGTGGTCTGCATCTTCCGCCGCAAGGTGATGGTGCCCACCGAGACGTACATCAAGGCCCGCGGCGGCGAGCAGCCCGGCCGCCCGGAGCCGCTCTCCTAGGCCAACGGCCTTCCACGAACCCCGGCTGGGCAGGCCGCCGTCATCGGCCGATCCCACTCCGGTACGGGGGCCCGGCTGCCGCAGCCACGCAGCCACGCCGGTCGGGCCCCCGGCAACACCTCGGCACAGCACCTCCCCCCACCCTCAGCGCATTCCCCCAGAGACGGAGCCGCACGATGGGACGCCTCGCACAGACCGACGGCCTCACCGAGATCCAGCGGGACATCCTCGCCACCGTGCGGGACTTTGTCGACAAGGAGATCATCCCGGTCGCGACCGAGCTCGAGCACAAGGACGAGTACCCGACCGCGATCGTCGAAGGGATGAAGCAGCTCGGCCTGTTCGGCCTGACCATCCCCGAGGAGTTCGGCGGCCTCGGCGAGTCCCTGCTCACCTACGCCCTGGTGGTCGAGGAGATCGCCCGCGGCTGGATGTCGGTCTCCGGCATCGTCAACACCCACTTCATCGTGGCGCACATGATCAACGCGCACGGCACCCAGGAGCAGAAGGAGTACTTCCTGCCCCGGATGGCGGCCGGCGAGATCCGCGGCGCCTTCTCGATGTCCGAGCCGGGCCTCGGCTCCGACGTCGCGGCGATCTCCACCAAGGGCGTCAAGGACGGAGACTTCTACGTCCTCAACGGCCAGAAGATGTGGCTGACCAACGGCGGTACCTCCACCCTGGTGGCGGTCCTGTGCAAGACCGACGAGGGCGGTTCGACCCCGTACAAGAACATGACCACCTTCCTGATCGAGAAGACGCCCGGCTTCGGGCCGAACGAGACGGTGCCGGGCCTCACCGTGCCCGGCAAGATCGAGAAGATGGGCTACAAGGGCGTCGACACCACCGAGCTGGTGCTCCAGGACGTCCGGATCCCGGCCGACCGGATCCTCGGCGGCGTCCCGGGCCGGGGCTTCTACCAGATGATGGACGGCGTCGAGGTCGGCCGGGTCAACGTGGCCGCCCGCGGCTGCGGGGTCGCCCGGCGCGCCTTCGAGCTGGGGATCCAGTACGCCCAGCAGCGCACCACCTTCGGCAAGAAGATCGCCGAGCACCAGGCGATCCAGTTCAAGCTGGCCGAGATGGCCACCAAGGTCGAGGCCGCGCACCAGATGATGGTGATGGCCGCCCGCAAGAAGGACGGCGGCGAGCGGAACGACCTGGAGGCCGGCATGGCCAAGTACCTCGCCTCGGAGTACTGCAAGGAGGTCGTCGAGGACTCCTTCCGGATCCACGGCGGCTACGGCTTCTCCAAGGAGTACGAGATCGAGCGGCTCTACCGCGAGGCACCGATGCTGCTGATCGGTGAAGGTACGGCGGAGATCCAGAAGATGATCGTGGGCCGCCGCCTGCTGGAGGAGTACCGACTCGCCGACTGACCTTCCGTCCGGTCGGAAGCGGACGTGCGGGTCCGCACCCGGCCCCGCCGCACCCCCCGAGGGCTTGGTCGGCCCCGGTGGTCGGTGCGGCGCCCGGAAGCGGTCGTAGGGCGCGTTCCACGCTGTACACGCCCTACGACCGCTTCTGTACGCCCTTCAGGCGGCGTTACGGGGCCCGCCGGTCCCCCGGTCCACCGGGACCCCACGAGCCGCTCCAGCGGCGCTCCAGCCCCGATCCGGCCGGGGGCCACCTGTGCTCCGCCATGAGACATGGGTCACGGGATTCGTCCGGAGCCTTGGGGAACCGGACCACCCCGGGCTACGGTCGTACACATAGCACGTGCACCTGGGTACCGCACTGGAGAGTTCCACGAGCAGGCGGCTTGCCCACCTACCGTCTGGTCCCGATAGCATCCACCGGGACAGCAGCCGTCCCCATATCACCCGATCCCCGCGGTGGCCCCCGTCCAGCGGCCATGCTCTGTCCCTCGGGGCCCGCGACAAAGGTCTTCGATGCCCATCAGCCCGTCCCCTCACACCTCCGTCCCGGATCGCGATGCCCTCGCCGCTCCGACGGCCGGCCGGCGACCCCGCGTGACCATCGCGCGCGGAGCCACCCCCTGGTTCGTCCCCACGCTGGCCACCGCCGCTCTCACCAGCGCTCTCACCCGGCGCAACGGCAGGTGGGCCCTCGCGGCCGTCCCGGCCTGTGCGCTCGGTGCGGGCATGCTGTGGTTCTTCCGCGACCCCGAGCGTGAGATCGGCACCGGCAGAGTGATCTCGCCGGCCGACGGCGTCGTGCAGTCCATCGACGCCTGGCCGGACGGCCGTACCCGGGTCGCGATCTTCATGAGCCCGCTCAACGTGCACGTCAACCGCGCGCCGCTGCCCGGCACCGTGACGTCCGTGGAGCACGTCGCCGGTGGCTTCGTCCCGGCGTTCAACAAGGACAGCGACACCAACGAGCGTGTCGTGTGGCACTTCGACACCGAGCTCGGCGACATCGAGATGGTGCAGATCGCGGGGGCCGTGGCCCGCCGTATCGTGCCGTACGTGGACGCCGGCACCAAGGTCGAGCAGGGCGATCGGATCGGTCTGATCCGCTTCGGCTCCCGCGTCGACACCTACCTGCCGGCCGGCATCGAGGTCGGTGTCGAGGTCGGCCAGAAGACCACCGCCGGGGTGACGCGCCTTGACCGTGACTGATCCTGAGACTCTCGTCGGCCTGGACGACGAGGAGACCGACCTGCGCCGCCGCCGCTGGGCGCGCGACCGCGAGCTCCGGGCTCCCCGTTCGCCGCAGCACCTGTCCACCGCCGACTTCCTGACCCTGGGGAACGCCGTCTGCGGCTTCCTGGCGATCTACTCGATCACCACCGGGGTCCTGATGCCGCACCTCACCGGCGAGTCCAACACGCCGGACAAGCACAGCGCGGCGACCGCCGTGACGCTGCTGCTGATCGGTGCCATGTGCGACCTGTTCGACGGCCTGGTGGCCCGCAAGCTCCGCTCCTCGGCACTGGGCGCGGAGCTGGACAACCTGGCCGACCTGATCAGCTTCGGCATCGCGCCGGCCTACTTCGTCGCGGTCTGGGGCATCGTCTCGCCCGACAGCAACCAGCAGCTCTCGGCCTTCATCGCGCTCACCGTGCTGCTGTCGGTGGTGCTGCGGCTGGCCAGGTTCTCCACCGTGAAGATGCGGCCGGGGATCTTCCAGGGCATGCCCTGCCCGATGGGCGCGATGACGGTGATCGCGATCGTGCTGCTGGACCCGCCGTTCGTGCCGGGCCTGCTGATGATCTTCGGTGTGGCCTACCTGATGGTGAGCCGGATCGAGTACCCGAAGCCGCAGGGCCTGCTGGCCACCGCCACGCTGGCCTGGATCGTGGTCAGCATCGGCTGCCTGGCCTCCTGGGCGGCCGGTCTGCCGGGCGGCGACACCCTGATGCACATCGGTGCGGTCGCCCAGATCGCGCTGGCCGCGATGGCGCCGCTGCTGGTCATCCGCCGCAAGGTGGGCCAGAAGGTCGGCGACGTGCGCGCCCGCCGCGCCGAGTCGCGGGGCTGCTGACCCGCACCGCCAATGCCGAAGGGCCCGGATCCACCAGGATCCGGGCCCTTCGGCATTGATCGTCGTCGGACGGTGGCTACCTACGCGCCGCCGCGGTGGACCGGCTAAGCGCCGCCGCGATGGACGCTGAAGGCCGAGCGCCGGGCCGCCCGGGCCACCGCCGGGTCCGGGTGCACCCCGGCGACCGCCGTGAGCACCGAGGCCGCCCTCGGGTGGCCGGACTGCCGGGCCCGGTTGAAGAGCCGGACCGGCTCACCCGCCGAGGCGCCCTCCACGTGCCCGACCAGCAGGCCGGTCTCGCCGTGGTCGAGCACGGCGGCCGCGGTGTCCACCCAGAGCCAGGCCGCGTCCTCCGCGCCCAGCACGTCGGCCGGGGAGACCCCGCCCTCGTCCAGCTGCTCGGCCAGCCAGAGCAGCGCGTACGGGCGCAGCACCGCTTCCTCGACCGCGCCGCGCACCGCCGCCTCGGCCGTCCGGCCGGCCACCCGGAGCGCCTCGAAGGCCAGGCCCCGGACCAACGCGTCCTCGCCGCGGGCGGCGTCCAGCAGCTCGGCGACGGCCCGGTCGGCGGGGCGGGCGGCGACCCAGGCCCGGTACTCGGCGCGGGCGGGGCCCGGCGAGTAGTCGGCGCAGGCGCTGAGCAGCTCGGGTGCGCTCTGCTCGATGTGCCCGGCGGCGGTCTGCGCCACCGTGCAGATCTCCTCCAGCTTGGCCCGGACCGCCCAGTGCCCGAGCGGCGACAGCTCGGCCGCCTCGTCGCTGCGGGTCAGTGCGCCGACGGCGGCCAGGCCGTCCAGCATCCAGTCCAGGACCGCGGCGACGTCGCCGGAGGCCGGCAGGGTGTCGATCTGCGGCTCGCGGCAGGTGCCGCGGACCGCGGAGACCGCGGAGGCCGCGTGCGGCACGGGCGAGAGCGGGCCCGCGCCGACGGCGACCCCGACCCGGCGCTCGTCGAGGCCGCGCCGCAGCAGCTCCAGCAGCTCGCTGTCGGGGACCGGGCCGTCCACCAGGTGCAGGAAGGAGAGCAGCTGGGGCGCCTGGTCGACGGCCTGCCCGGCGAGCACCGCGAAGACGCCGCGCATCGCGGCGGGCGGCACCGGGGCGAGCAGCGTCCAGGCGTCGAACAGCGCCGACCAGCCGCGGACCACGGCCTCGTCGTCGTGCTCCCAGGCGTGCAGCCGCCAGCCGGGGCCGGCGCCGTTGTCGCGGAGCTCGACCAGGCCGATCTGCAGGGCCTGGCCCCAGGCCTTGGCGGCGGCGCCGACGGTCATGGCGAGGGCCAGCCCGGCCGCCCGGGCATCGTCGGGCAGCAGCTCCCCGCGCTTGTCGACCTCGCCGAGCTCGCCCGCCCAGCGGGCGATCCGGACCGCGTCGGCGAGCATGCGCCGGGCGAGCGGGGCCAGCTCCGCGGGGGCGGGGAAGCCGTCGGGTACGGGTACCCTGCCACGCCCGGGCTTGGGCTGGGGGGTACGGCGGCGGGCTGCGGCGGGGCTGCCCTGGATTGCGCTGTCGGCACGGCGGACCGTGCCCGGCAGACGGGTCACCGTCGCACCGGTACGGATCGTCGGCGGTAGCGGGGCATCACGGTCGCGCGGGTTCCGAGACGTCACGCCGTGCAGTCTTCCCCTTGTACGGGCGTTCTGTCACATCGGGTGCGGCGCGTCTTTGCGGCGGACGGCCCCGGGCCGGTCCCGGATTCGGGCAAGGGCCCGCAAACCGGGCCGAGCCCACTTGACATCCGCCCCGTACACGACAACAAAATCGGGGCCGCCGCGGCCGCTCCGGCTCAGAGCAGCGGGGTGAGCCAGCGCCGGAGGTTCTCGGTGTAACGGTCCGGATCGGCGTTCCACAGCGCCGCGTGCCCCGCTTCGGGGACGCTGTAGAGGCTCACCAGGTTCTCCCGCCGGCGGGCCAGCCGCTCGGCGGCGGCCCACGGGGCCACGGCGTCGTCCGGGCTGTGCATCAGCAGCACCGGGACGTGCAGGTCGCTGCCGTCCGCGAGCCGGGCGAAGTCGGCCAGGTCCACCCCGGAACGGCCCTGGGCGGCCAGCGCGCCCAGCTCGGCCACCGCGGCCGGCGCGCCGGTGCGGGAGGCCACCCGGCGGACCGTGGCCGGCCAGTCCAGCATCGGGGAGTCCAGCACCAGCCCGCTGACCGACTCCCGCCAGTCCGACCGGGCCGCCGCCTGGAGCGCGATGGTGGCGCCCAGCGACCAGCCGTACAGCACCACCCGGCCCGCGCCGGAGGCCAGCGCGGTGCGGACCGCCGCCTCGACGTCGAGCCACTCGGTCTCCCCGAAGTGCCCGAGGCCGTCGGGGGAGGCCGGGGCGCCCTGGTCGCCCCGGTAGGTGACGGTGAGGGTGGGCAGCCGGAGCGAGCGCAGCAGCGGGAGGACCGGCAGCGCCTGGGTCCGGTCGGCCGCCGGGCCGTGCACCAGGATCACCCAGGTCCCGCGGACCGCCGGGACGTACCAGGCCGGGAGCGGCCCGAGCTCGCCGGTCACCGTGGTGTCGGTGTACTCGATGCCGAGCGCGCCGAGCGGGTCGCCGACGTACACCCGAGGGGTCATCCGGACCTCCGTCCCGGCGACCAGGGTGCCCAGTTCGGCCCGCTCCAGCCGGCGGGTGACGGTCTGCACGCCGGTGCCGACCACCTCGCCGACCACCGCGTGGCCGCCCTCGCCCCACTCCAGGGCGTACCGGCCCGGCCGGACCGAGTCAGGGGTCCGGCTGAGGGTGACCAGGCCGGGGGCGAGGGCGTGCACCCGCAGGGCGGGCCGACCGCCGCCGGGTGCGATGCCGGGCCGCAGCACCCGGTCGGAGACCTTGCGGCCGAGCAGCAGGGCCGCCGCCCCGGCCCCGACGGCGGCGGCTGCCACGATGGCGGCGGTACCCCAACGCATACTGCTCCCCGGGTGCTGGTCGCGGATTCGGACGCGGTTCGATCCCAGTCCACCGCCCGGGCCGGGGCGCAGCCACCGGAAGCGGCCGTTCGAGGGGCGCGGGCGAGGGGTTCGGGCCAGGGGCACGGGCGAGGGGTTCGGGCCAGGGGCGCCGCCCTCAGACCGGGATCTCGGTGGGGCGCCGGGCGAGCAGTTCCCAGAACCGGACGGTCGGCGGCTTGCGCGGCTGCTCCTCGGCGGCCGGGGTGGCGGCGCCCCAGTGCATCGGCACCTGGTACTCGCCCTGAAGGTCCGCCAGCACCTGCGCGAGCACCTCCCGGCCGACCGGCACCAGCCGGGCGACCGGCTTCAGCTGGGCCTGCCAGCGGCCCTGCACCACCTGGCGCAGCCGCTGGTCCAGGTCGTCCTGATGGTCGGTGATCCGCACCAGGGCGCGCAGGCCGAGGCCGAGCACGTGGGCCAGCGCGCGGGTCTGCTCCTCGTCCCCGGTCCACCGGCCGGCGTCCTCCGCCTTCCGATAGGCCTGCTCGGTGACGCCGATCCGGCGGGCCGCCTGCTCCTGGCTCAGCTCCCGGGCCACCCGGAAGTCGCGCAGGCCGGCCGGCGGGGCGCCCATCAGCTGGCCCGGCGGACACCACAGGGCGCGGGCGAGCGCGATGAACTCCTCCTCGGACGGCCGGATCCCGCCGCTCTCCCAGCCGATCACATGGGCCGGCAGCAGCCGCACCCCGTGCGCGGCCATGCCCTCGACCACCTGTTCCGGGGTCAGGCCGAGCCCGGCGCGGTGGGCCCGGGCGGCCGCCGGGGAGAACGGCACCGGGGTGGGGTCGGGCTGTCTTCGTCGCATGGCACGAAACTAGGGGCGGGGCCGCGCACGCTGTACCCGCCGAACACACGAACCCCGGTTGGACGGTCGGACAGTGGCCTGGTCGATCGCACAGCCCGGGGCCGCCGAACGGCCGGACTACTCGGAGGTAGTGACGGCGGCCCGGGCGGAGCGCAAGCTACGCGGGTAGCGCACCGGGCTGCCCCGGGCCCGGGTGACCACCCGCCAAGGGCCCCGGTGAGCTGGGGCGATGGCATGTGATCAAACCCTCCGGCGGGCCGGTTGACTCCCGGTCGAAGCCCGTGGTGGGATCCTTGGGCCATACGGAGGCATGGAGAGGAAGCCGGTGCGAGTCCGGCGCGGTCCCGCCACTGTCACCGGGGAGCACGCTCGGCCCGGCCGCTTCGGCCGGGACGCGGGAGCGCGTCCGCCCCGGAAGCCAGGAGACTCTCGCCGCCGTTCGTCGATCCAGGGCGCGGACCCTGAGTGAGGACACGCGAGCCATGCAGGCTGCCCCGAACCGAGCTTCGCTCGCTGCGCCGTGCGCCGGCTGAGCCCGGCCGCCCCCTATCTGCTCGGCGCCGTCGTCGGCCACCTCGCGGACGCCCGGTACGGCGACCCGCGGCGCGGCCACCCGGTCGCCCTGTTCGGCTCGGCCGCCGGACGGCTGGAGCGGGCCCTGTGGCGCGACCACCGGGGCGCCGGCGCCGCCTACACCGCCGTCTGCGTGGGCGGCGTGGCGGCCGGCACCGCACTGGCCGGACGGGCGCTGCGGCGCTCCCCGCTGGGCCGGACCGCGCTGGCCGCCGCCGCCACCTGGACGGTGCTCGGCGGCACCTCGCTGACCCGGGAGGCCAGGACCGTCGCCGGCGCGCTCCGGGCCGGCGACCTGACGGCGGCTCGGGAGCGGCTGCCGCACCTGTGCGGGCGCGACCCGAGCGGCCTGGACGAGCAGCAGCTGGCCCGGGCCGTGGTCGAGTCGGTCGCCGAGAACACCGCCGACGCCGTGGTGAACGCCCTGGTCTGGGGCGCGCTGGCGGGCGCCCCGGGGCTGCTGGCCTTCCGGGCCGTCAACACCCTCGACGCGATGGTCGGCCACCGGTCGGCCCGGTACGCCCGGTTCGGCTGGGCCTCGGCCCGGCTGGACGACGTGGCCGGCTGGCCGGGCGCGCGGCTCACCGCGCTGCTCGCGGTGGCCGCCTCGCCGGAGCCCCGGCGGGCCTGGCGGATCTGGCGGCGGGACGGCTCCGCCCACCCCAGCCCCAACGCGGGGCAGGCCGAGTCGGCCTTCGCGGGCGCCCTGGGCGTACGGCTCGGAGGCACCCTGCAGTACGGGCCGCGGACCGAGCACCGGCCGGTGCTGGGGGCGGAGCTGCGGCCGGTCTCGGTGGACGACATCGAGCGGGCCTGCGTGCTCTCGCGGCGGGTCGGCGTGCTGGCGCTGGTGGTGACGTCGGGGGTGGCGTTGCTGAAGCGGCGCCGCTCATGAAGGGCGCTCTGCGCGGGCGGGCAACCACCGGGGGCGCGGGGAACCGCGCGAGATCGGACGTGACGGCGCCGCACCTGCCGCAGCGCGCAGATCCTCGCGCCCCTGAGGGTGCCCGAGTGCCAAGGAGCGGTGCCCGGGTGCCAAGGAGCGGTGGCCCTGAGGGTGTGCGGGTGCGGAGCAGGGGTGCGGGACGACGGATGGGAGGCGGGCATGGGTAACGCGCTGTTGGTGGCCGGGACGACCTCGGATGCGGGGAAGAGCGTGGTCACGGCGGGGATCTGCCGGTGGCTGGTGCGGCAGGGCGTGCGGGTGGCGCCGTTCAAGGCGCAGAACATGTCGCTCAACTCCTTCGTCACCGCGGACGGCGCCGAGATCGGCCGGGCCCAGGCGATGCAGGCCGCCGCCGCCCGGGTCGAGCCGGCGGCCGCGATGAACCCGGTGCTGCTGAAGCCGGGTGCGAACGGCCGCAGCCAGGTGGTGCTGCTCGGCCGGGCGGTGGCCGAGGTCGGGGCGCTGGACTACCGGGAGCGCAAGCCCGTCCTGCTGGAGCGCGCGCTGGAGTGCCTGGCCGACCTGCGCCGCCGGTACGACGTGGTGGTCTGCGAGGGCGCCGGCTCCCCCGCCGAGATCAACCTGCGGGACCGGGACATCGCCAACATGGGCCTGGCCACCGCCGCCGGGCTGCCGACCGTGGTGGTCGGCGACATCGACCGCGGCGGGGTGTTCGCCGCCATGTACGGCACCCTGGCGCTGCTCTCGGCCGAGGACCAGCGGCACGTGGCCGGCTGGTTCGTCAACAAGTTCCGCGGCGACGCCCGGCTGCTCGCGCCCGGCCTCGACATGCTGCACCGGCTGACCGGCCGTCCGGTGCTCGGCACCCTGCCGATGCTGGCCGGCCTGTGGCTGGACGCCGAGGACTCGCTGGACCTGACCACCGTGGTCGAGCAGAAGGCGTCCGGCGGGCCGCTCGGGGCGGACGTGCTGCGGGTGGCCGTGGTGCGCTTCCCCCGGCTGTCCAACTTCACCGACCTGGACGCGCTCGCCCAGGAGCCGGGCGTGCTGGTCCGCTGGGCCACCCGGCCCGAGGAGCTGGCCGACGCGGACCTGGTGGTGCTGCCCGGCACCCGGGCCACCGTGGCCGACCTGGCCTGGCTGCGCGAGCGTGGCCTGGAGGCCCCGCTGAGGGCCCGTGCGGCCGCGGGGCAGCCGGTGCTCGGGGTCTGCGGCGGCTACCAGATGCTGGGCCGCGAGATCACCGACGAGGTGGAGTCGAAGGCGGGCACGGTCGAGGCGCTCGGCCTGCTGCCCACCCGGGTGGTGTTCGGCGCCGAGAAGGTGCTGGCCCGGCCGGTCGGCGAGGCGTACGGCGAGCGGGTCGAGGGGTACGAGATCCACCACGGGGTGGTGGACGTGGCGGGCGGGGAGGCGTTCGTCTCCGACGGCGCCGGGCAGGCCATGGACGGCTGCCGCCTCGGCTCGGTGTGGGGCACCACCTGGCACGGCGTGCTGGAGAACGACGCCTTCCGCCGGGCACTGCTGCGCGAGGTGGCGGCGCTGGCCGGCCGGGCGTTCGTCCCCGCACCGGACACCTCCTTCGCCGCCGCCCGCGAGGAGCGACTGGACCGCCTGGGCGACCTGATCGAGGAGCACGCGGACACCGACGCGCTGTGGAAGCTGATCGAGGGCGGGGTGCCCGCCGCGGGCACCCTGCCGTTCGTCCCGCCGGGGGCACCGTGACAAGTCTGGAGAGTGGCACGACTGATGAGTGACGTCCGATACCCGTTCACCGCGATCGTCGGCATGGCCGACCTGCGGCTCGGGCTGCTGCTCAACGCGGTCTCACCGGCGGTCGGCGGGGTGCTGGTGCGCGGTGAGAAGGGCACCGCCAAGTCCACCATGGTGCGCGCGCTGGCCGGGCTGCTGCCCTCGATCGCGACCGTCGAGGCCTGCCGGTTCGCCTGCGACCCGGCCGCGCCGGACCAGCAGTGCCCGGACGCCCCGCACACCGCGCCCGGCACCGAGCTGCGCCCGGCCCACCTGGTGGAGCTGCCGGTCGGCGTCTCCGAGGACCGGATCGTCGGCTCGCTGGACCTGGAGCGGGCCCTCGCCGAGGGCGTCAAGGCCTACGAGCCCGGGCTGCTGGCCAAGGCGCACCGCGGCGTGCTCTACATCGACGAGGTCAACCTGCTCCAGGACCACCTGGTGGACCTGCTGCTGGACGCCGCCGCGATGGGCCGCTCGTACGTGGAGCGCGAGGGCGTCTCCGTCCGGCACGCGGCCCGGTTCCTGCTGGTCGGCACGATGAACCCGGAGGAGGGGGAGCTGCGGCCGCAGCTGCTCGACCGGTTCGGGCTCACCGTGGAGATCGCGGCCACCCGGGACGCGGCCGAGCGGGCCGAGGTGGTCCGGCGCCGGCTCGCCTACGACGCCGACCCGGCGGGCTTCGCCGCCCGGTTCGCCGGCCAGGAGCAGGAGCTGGCCGAACGGATCACCACCGCGCGGGAGTTGCTGCCCGAGGTCGAGCTGGGTGATCCGGCGCTGCGCCAGATCACCGCCGTCTGCGCCGCCTTCGAGGTGGACGGCCTGCGGGCGGACATCGTGATGGCCCGCACCGCCGTGGCGCTGGCCGCCTGGGCGGGCCGCACCGAGGTGCTGGAGGAGGACGTCCGGCAGGCCGCCCGGCTGGCGCTGCCGCACCGGCGCCGCCGCAACCCCTTCGACGCCCCCGGGCTGGACGAGGAGCAGCTGGAGCGGACCCTGGAGGAGCACGCCGAGCAGCCCGAGCAGCCGCAGGACCCCGACGGGCACGGCCCGGACAACGACGGGGACGGCGACGGGGACGGCGACGGCGACGGGCCGGACGGTGGCGGGCCGGACGGCGGTGGCGCCCCCGAACCGGCCGGCCCGCCCCAGGACGGCAGCGCGGCCCCGGCGCCGGAGCAGGACGAGCGGGACCAGCAGGGCGCCCCGGTGCCGCAGCCGGCGCCCGGCGGCGGCCGGGAGTCCACCCCGGTGGCCGCCGGCGAGCCGTACCGGACCAGGCTGTTCAAGGTGCCGGGCACCGGGAAGGGCGCCCAGGGCCGCCGCTCCCCCGCCGAGACCGACAGCGGGCACACCATCAGGGCCCGCCGGCCCCGGGGCCGGCTCAGCCGGCTGCACCTGGCCGCCACCCTGCAGGCCGCCGCGCCGTACCAGGTGGCGCGCGGGCGGGCCGCCCGGGCGCTGGTGCTGCACAAGGACGACTTCCGGGAGCAGGTGCGCCGGGGCCGGGAGTCCAACCTGGTGCTGTTCGTGGTGGACGCCTCCGGGTCGATGGCGGCCCGGCAGCGGATGACCGCCGTCAAGGGCGCCGTGCTCTCCCTGCTGATGGACGCCTACCAGCGGCGGGACAAGATCGGCATGATCACCTTCCGCGGCTCGGGCGCCGAGCTGGTGCTGCCGCCGACCTCCTCGGTGGAGGTCGGCGCGGCCCGGCTGGAGCAGCTGCCGACCGGCGGCCGCACCCCGCTGGCCGCCGGGCTGCTGCGGGCCCACGAGGTGCTCCGGGTCGAGCGGATGCGCGATCCCGACCGCCGTCCGCTGCTGGTCCTGGTCACCGACGGCCGGGCCACCGGCGGCAAGGACGCGCTCGCCCAGGCGGGCCGGGCGGCCGACCTGCTGGCCGCCCAGGGCCTGGCCGCGGTGGTGCTGGACTGCGAGTCCGGCCCCGTCCGGCTCGGCCTCGCGCACACCCTGGCCGCCCGACTGGGCGCCGCCGCCGTGTCCCTGGACGAGCTGCGCGCCGAGGGCGTGGCCGCCCTGGTGCACGCCCACCGCACCGCCGACCACGACCGAAAGGCCGCGTGATCCCATGCCCAAGGGCGTACCCGAGACCGTCCCCGCCGACGGCCTGACCACCCGCCAGCGCCGCACCCTGCCGATCACCGCCGTGCACACCGGCCCCGGCAAGGGCAAGTCCACCGCCGCCTTCGGCATGGCGCTGCGGGCCTGGAACCAGGGCTGGCCGATCGGGGTGTTCCAGTTCGTCAAGTCCGCCAAGTGGAAGGTCGGCGAGGAGAACGCGCTGCGCGTGCTCGGCGCCTCCGGCCAGGGCGGCACGGTGGCCTGGCACAAGATGGGCGAGGGCTGGTCCTGGGTCCAGCGCTCGGCCGAGATGGAGCAGTCCAGCGAGGAGGCCGCCAAGGAGGGCTGGGAGCAGGTCAAGCGCGACCTGGCCGCCGAGACCTACCGGTTCTACGTGCTGGACGAGTTCACCTACCCGATGCACTGGGGGTGGGTGGACGTGGACGAGGTGGTCGCGGTGCTGCGGGAGCGCCCGGGCAGCCAGCATGTGGTGATCACCGGCCGGTACGCCAAGGAGCCGCTGACCGAACTCGCCGACCTGGTCACCGAGATGACCAAGGTGAAGCACCCCATGGACGCCGGCCGCAAGGGCCAGCGCGGGATCGAGTGGTAGTCCGTTGAACATCCCCCGTCTCGTCGTCGCCGCGCCCTCCTCGGGCGCGGGCAAGACCACCGTCGCCACCGGCCTGATGGCCGCGCTCAGCGCGCGCGGCCTGGCCGTCTCCCCGCACAAGGTCGGCCCGGACTACATCGACCCCGGCTACCACGCGCTGGCCGCCGGCCGGCCGGGCCGCAACCTGGACGCCTACATGTGCGGGGCCGACCGGGTCGCCCCGCTGTTCCTGCACGGGGCGGCCGGGGCGGACGTCGCGGTGGTCGAGGGCGTGATGGGGCTGTACGACGGCGCCGCCGGGCAGGGCGAGCTGTCCTCGACGGCGCACGTCGCCAAGCTGCTCACCGCACCGGTGGTCCTGGTGGTGGACGCCTCCTCGCAGTCCCGCTCGGTGGCCGCGCTGGTGCACGGCTTCGCCTCCTGGGACCCGCAGGTGCGGCTGGCCGGGGTGATCCTCAACCGGGTGGCCTCCGACCGGCACGAGCACCTGCTGCGCGAGGCGCTGGAGGAGGGCTCGGGCGTGCCGGTGCTCGGCTCGGTGCGGCGGGCGGCCGCGGTCGCCACCCCGTCCCGGCACCTCGGGCTGATCCCGGCGGTGGAGCGCTCCGCGCAGGCCGTGGCGGCCGTCCGGGAGATGGGCGAGCTGGTCGCCGGCTCGGTCGACCTGGACGCGGTGCTGGCCCTGGCCCGCAGCGCCCCGCCGCTGACGGCCGAGCCGTGGGACCCGGCGGCCGAGGTGGCGCCGGTGCCGGGCCGCCCGCGGATCGCGGTCGCGGGCGGAGCGGCGTTCTCCTTCTCGTACGCGGAGAACTCCGAGCTGCTGGCCGCGGCCGGCGCCGAGGTGGTGGGCTTCGACCCGCTGCACGACACCGAACTGCCGGCGGGCACCGCCGGGTTGGTGATCGGCGGCGGCTTCCCGGAGCTGTACGTCGGCGAGTTGAGCGAGAACGCGCGGCTGCGGGCAGCGGTCGCCTCGCTCGCCGCCGAGGGCGTGCCGATCGCCGCCGAGTGCGCCGGACTGCTCTACCTGGGGCGGGAGTTGGACGGTCGGCCGATGTGCGGGCTGCTCGACACCACCGCCCGGATGACCGAACGCCTCACCCTCGGCTACCGGGAGGCCGTCGCCCTCGGCGACAGCCCGCTGGCGCAGGCCGGCACCCGGGTGCGGGGGCACGAGTTCCACCGGACGGTCTGCGAGCCGGGCAACGGCGAGCAGCCCGCCTGGGCCTGGCGGACGCCGGCCGGCCCGCGCGCCGAGGGCTTCGTCCAGGGCTCGGTGCACGCCTCCTACCTGCACCTGCACTGGGCCGGGGTGCCGCAGGCGGCCGAGCGGCTGGTCCGGGCGGCGGCCGCGCGGGCGGCGGAGCGCGCCTGACCCGACCGTCGCCGGCGCGGCTGCTGGAGCAGCAGGCCGGGGATCACCTGCCGGTCCTCGGGTACGTCCGCCGGCGTGTGCCGGCGCGGCCCGGCCCCCGGGGCCGTCATGATCGGGAGCCTGGTGCGGCGGTCGCGGGGCAGGTAGGGGCTGAACGACCGGCGCTAGCCGCGGTAGCCGACCGGGGCCGGGCCGCTGCCGGATCCCGCACCGCCCGTGCCCGCACCGCCGGATCCATGGCCGTCGAAGACGGTCGCGAGGCCGAGCGCCGAGCGGACGGCCATCGCCTTGAGCGCCACCGCGCCGCGTCGGGCGGCGACCAGCTCGCGGTCGATCACCACCGGGTCGGCGGCGGCTGCCGCGGCCCGCAGGTGGGCGGCCTCCTCCCGTACGGCGGCGGCGAGTTCGGCGACCGGCTGGCGGGCGCGGGAGTTCCAGGTGCCGGCTTCCAGGGCGGCCAGCTCGGCGTCGGCGCCGTCGGCGAGTTCCTTGGCCCAGGCCTGGAAGGCGGCCGGGTCGTCGGCGGGCTCCTCCTCGTCCGGGCTGTGGTCCTCGGCCGCGTTGAACGCCCGGACGGCCTTCAGGTAGGTCAGCTGCTCGGCCGTCAGGTTGCCGGCGTCCCGGCGCAGCGAGCCCGTCCGCTCGGCGCCCGCGACGGTGTAGACGCAGGTCACCCCGTGGTCGTCGGCCCAGGTCCAGCCGGCCTTCTGCGGGTAGGAGGAGAAGACGTCCACGTCGTCGGGGACGGCGAGGGTGTCCATCGTGTACTGCTCGCGGCCGGCGGAGCACAGCTTCTCGGCCTCGTCGGCGACCTTCCGCTCCCCCGGGTAGTCGCCTCCCGGAAGCTCGGCGGTGGCGAAGACCTCGCCGTAGTGGGCGGCCGAACAGGGCAGCACGGCCAGCTTGGTGGCCCGGTCCAGGTCCTTCGGCCGGGCGAAGCAGTCGCCCGGGTGCAGCTGGTCCACGCTCACCGTGCCGGGCCTGAAGGCCTGGCTGTCGGGCCTGCGGACGCCGCCGTCCTCGCTGCGGTTCAGCGCCGCGACGGTGGCGCCGGCGATCACCAGAAGTCCCCACAGGCAGCCCAGCACCAGGCCGGCGACGGCCATCCCGCGGCCGCGCTGGTTGCGCACGGGGATGGTGCGCAGCGCCGCGATCCCGAAGCCGATGGCGCCGGCCCACAGGCAGCAGGCGACGCCGATGATGCCGAGCACCAGCGAGGTGATGGCGAAGCCGCTCCAGCCGCCCGGCGGCTGGGCCGCCCAGCCCGGATACGGGTACGGGTACGGCTGGGGGAAGGGCTGTTGCTGCGGAGCCGGGGGCGGCGGTGCGTCAGCGGTCGGCGCGGGCGGGGCGAATGCCTTGAGCAGCGCGTCCTCGGCGGCCGGGCCGGCCGCGGTGTCGGAGTCGGAGTCGGAGTCGGAGTCGGAGCCGCTCGGCTGGTGCTGGTGCTGGTCGGACGGAATGGCTGGATCCCCCTCGGGCGCAGGACTGCCGTCGAGAACCTCCGACGGCTGCGCGAATATAGCCGACGGATCGTTCACGGAACCAACCCCATCGGGCGGGTGCTCGAATGCCCCGAGCAGTGCTCGGCCCGCCACCACCCCACCGACCCGGACGGAGCACGCGCATGAGCAAGCTGCACACCTACACCACCACCGTCACCTGGAGCGGCAACCTCGGTACCGGGACGAGCGGTTACCGCTCCTACGAGCGGGCGCACGAGGTCACCGCCGAGGGTCGCCCGGCGATCGCGGGCAGCTCCGACCCGGCCTTCCGGGGCGATCCCGCGCGCTGGAACCCGGAGCAGTTGCTGCTCGCCTCGGTCTCCCAGTGCCACATGCTCTGGTACTTGCACTTCTGCGCGGTCGAGGGAGTCGTGGTCACCTCCTACCTGGACCGGGCCGAGGGCACCATGGCCGAGACGGCGACCGGCGGGCACTTCACCGAGGCGGTGCTGCGGCCGCGGATCGAGGTCGCGGAGGCCGGGATGACCGGGCGGGCGCTCGCCCTGCACGAGCGGGCGCACCGCTCCTGCTTCATCGCGAACTCGGTCAACTTCCCGGTGCGGCACGAGCCAACGGTCTCGGTCCGGCCCTGAGCAGCAGCATCACGGTGCCCGGCGGCGGCGGGCGATCCGGGCCCGTGACGTTCACCCCGGACCCGGCGCCTCCGATCGCCTCCGCCCCCGTTCCCTGGCCCGGGAGAGCCACTGACCCGGGCTGAGCGGCCGGGCGGCTGGACGGGCGGGGGCGGTCACCCCAGGTAGGCGGGGGCCACCGCGGAGGGCATCAGGCGGCGCGCCTCCCCGCTGCCGTCGGCGGGGACGGCCCACAGGTCGGAGCCGTAGTCGCCGGGCAGGGCGTAGACCAGGGTGCCCCCGTCCGCCCAGAGCGCCTGGTCGTCGATGTTGCGCTGCTCGGCGGTGGCGGTCTCGGTCATCGTGGCGAGGTCGAGCACGTACAGCCGCCAGGGTGCGTCGGGCGAGGCGCCGGCCACCCGCTTCTTGTACGCGACCCGGGTGCCGTCCGGCGACAGCGAGGGGCATTCGACGTTCTGGTGCAGGGTGGTGAGGGTGCGGGCGGTGACGTCGCCCTGCACCAGGTAGGTCTGGCCGCCGGTGGCCAGGGTGGCGTAGAAGCGGTTGTCGTCGGCGAAGGTGACGCCCCAGATGTTGAGGTCCGAGGCCCGGTACGGCTTGCCGTCCTTGGTGACGGCGAAGCTCTCCAGGTTGTCGTCCAGGCTCCAGTCGCGGGTGTCCACGATCGCCGTGCGGGTGGAGAAGTCGGTGCCGGCGTAGGAGTCGCCGGAGACGAAGACCGTCCAGGCCACCAGGTGGCCGGAGGGCGAGACCCGGGCCCTGGTCGGGATGCCGGCGGCCGGGAAGTGCCGGAGCTCGTGCAACTGGGAGTCGAGCACCACCGCGCGGTAGGTGTCCTCCAGCACGCCCTGCTCGGCCTGCAGACACACCCCGGTGCCGGCCGCGGCGTGGAAGCGCAGGCACTTGACGCCGGAGACGGTGCGCGGGCCGTCCGGCCGGTCGGCCGGGACGGTGGCGAGTTCGTCGCGGTGCGGCCCCCAGACCAGGTTGCGGACCACCAGTTGGCGGCCGCCCGGCCGCAGCGAGACGGTACCGGGGTGCACGGGCGGGCCGCCGGCCTGCTCCTGGTCGCGCTTGCCGGACCGGTCGGCGGCGTAGCGCACCGCAGCCGTGCCGGCCGCGCCGAGCAGCACCACGGCGAGCAGCAGGATCACCAGGCGGGCGCGGTTCCCGGTCATGCGGGCACCTCGTCCGCGGTCCGGAGCACGAAGCCGGCCACCACCGCGGCGGCGGCCAGGGAGACGGCGGCGGCGGTGAGCGCGCCACGGCCGCCCCACAGGCTCCAGGCGGAGCCGAACGCGATCGAGCAGGCGAACCTCGCCAGCGCCTGCCCCGTCCCCACCAGGGCCTGCCCGGCGCCCTGGTGCTCGGCCGGCACGGCTCCGGCGGTGGCCGCGGCGAGCACCCCGTCGGTGGCCGCGTAGAAGGCGCCGTGCAGCAGCAGGACGGCGGGCAGCACCAGCGTCCCGGGCAGCGGCGACAGCAGCAGGGCGTAACCGAGCAGCAGGAGACCGTGCCCGGCCAGGAAGAGCCGCCGCCGGCCGGCCCGGTCGGCCAGCGCACCCAGCGGCACCGCGAGCAGCAGGAAGGCGGCGGCGGTGCCCAGCGGCAGCAGCGGGAACAGGTGCGCGGGCAGCCGCAGTTCGCGCTGGAGCAGCAGGTACAGGAAGGAGTCGCTGACGGTGGTCAGGCCCAGCAGCGCGGCGCACAGGGTGAGCCGGCGCAGCCGCGGACGGCGCAGCAGGGCGAGCGAGTCGCGCAGGGTGGGCCGCGGTCCGGTGTCGGTGGTGGCGGCCGTGCCCCGGTCGGCGCCGGGCGCCTCGGCCCGGGTGATCCGGGGCGGCACGAAGAGCACCAGCACCAGCACGCCGAGCGCGGCGACGCAGCCGCTGACCGCGAACACCGCGCCGTAGCCGCCCGCCGCACCCCCTTCGCCGAGCAGGGGCCCGCCCGCGACCCGCAGCACGGCGAAGGCCGCCAGCGGACCGAGCAGCGCCCCGGTGGTGTCCATCGCACGGTGCACGCCGAACGCCCGCCCGCGGTGCTCGGGCCGGGTGGCCAGCGAGATCATCGCGTCCCGGGGCGCGGTGCGCAGGCCCTTGCCGGTGCGGTCGACCGCCAGCACGGCGCTGATCGCGGGCAGTCCGTGGGCGAGCAGCAGCAGCGGCTTGCACAGGGCGGAGAGCCCGTAGCCGGCGGCGGCCACCATCTTGTGCCGCCGGCCGCCGCGGTCGGCCAGGTGGCCGCCGGTCAGCCGGACCAGTGCGCCGACCCCGTTGTTGATGCCGTCCAGCAGGCCGAAGCCGAGCGGGGACAGGCCGAGGGTGGCCACGACGTAGAGGGGGAGGACGGCGGTGACCATCTCCGAGGAGATGTCGGTGATCAGGCTGACCGCGCCGAGCGCGACCACCGTGCCGGGCACGGCGGCCGCCCGCCGCCCCGGGCGGGTACCCGGGGCGGCGGCCGGCTTGGTGCTGCGGGAGTCCGCGAGGTACACGGGTGTCAGTTCCAGATGCCGGTGATGTCGGAGGCGGAGGCGGCGTTGCCCGCGTGTGCGGACAGGCCGGCCAGGTCCTCCAGGGTGCGCAGCACGTTGTAGTGGTTGTACGTGGTGCTGGTGGAGCTGCCCGGGGTGACGTGCTGGCCGTACAGCACGGTCGGGATGCGGTTGCCGGAGAGCTTGTTGTCCTCGTCGAAGGTGACGACCAGGATGCTGTTGTGGGTCTTGGCCCAGGTGGCGTAGGCGCCCAGGTTGTTCTTGATCCAGGTGTCACCGGTGGAGACCGAGCAGTCGTGCATGTCGCTGCACAGGTTCGGCACCACGAAGGAGACCTTGGGCAGCGTGGTGTAGTCGGTCGGGAACTGCGTCATGGTCCTGGCCGTGTTGGTGGGCACGTTGGAGAAGCCGAACCACGGGTTGTGCTTCTGCGCGTACTTGCCGCTGCTGCAGGTGGTCGAACCCTGGCTGGGCAGGCTCTCGTTGTAGCTGCCCCAGGTCTTGCCGGCGGCGATCAGCTCGGAGGCCAGGTTGGCCGCGGAGATCGAGCCGACACCCACACAACTGTCGTCGGTGCGGCCCTGGTTGGAGCCCGAGAACAGCATGTAGTAGTTGGGCTCGCTGGGGTGGGTCAGGCCGAAGGACTGGGTGAGGCTCGCCCCACCGGCCTTGAGGGTGTTGTTCAGGTACGGGGCGCTGGAGCTCCCGATCACCTGGCTGTAGGCGTGGTTCTCCATCACGACGACGACCACGTGGTCGGGCGCCGGCAGGGCGGCGGCCTGCGCGGTGGTGCCGGTCGCGGCCCAGAGGCCGGCGGAGGTGGCGGCGAGGGCGACGGCCCCGGCCAGTGCGGTGAGCGAGCGGCGGTTGCGCTTGGGGGCCTGAGCGGCGGTCATGACTGTCCTCCGGACAGAAGTGACGGGCGTGCGACGGGGTTGGGGCGCGGCAACCCTAGGAGCGCGGCGGTGGACTCGGCCGCGCTTCGCAGGTGAAGAACAGGCGAACGCTGGCCCCCCGATTCTCCCGCCGGGGAACAGATTCGGCCAGGTCCACGACAAGACCGGTCGGGCGCGGGTACGGGGCGCGGGTACGGGGTGCAGGTGCGGGGTGCGGGTACGGGTGCGGGGTGCGGGGTGCGGGCGGCCAAGCTCACAGCCCGGCCGATTGACCCGGTGATCGGCGCCGTGGTGGGATTTCGACGCCGATGACCAGGTCGTTTTCGAGAAGGGTGGGCCCGGTGCACGGACCCTCGCTGAGCATCGGGGTCGGCGCGAGCCGCGGGGTGGACGCCGCCGAGGTGCTCGCCCTGGTCGACGCTGCGCTGGCCGAGGCCGGCCGTAGCCGGGCCGAGATCGGCCGGTTGGCCACCCTGGACGCCAGGCTCGACGAGCCCGGACTGCGCTCGGCCGCCGCCGAGCTCGGCCTCCCGCTGACCGGCCACGCCGCGCAGGCGCTGGCCGCCGTCCCGGTGCCGAACCCGTCCGGCCGGGCGCTGGCCGCCGTCGGCACCCCGAGCGTCGCGGAGGCGGCGGCGCTGCTGGGTTCGGGCGGCGCGCTGCTGGTGCCCCGGCGCAGCTCGGCCCGGGCCACCGTGGCGATCGCCCTCGAACCCGATCTGAGGCACCACGGGGACACCGAGGTCGGCGCCCCCGGGCTGGTCGACCTGGCCGTCAACGTCCGCACCGGCACCCCGCCGCGCTGGCTGCGCGAGCACCTCGCCGACACCCTCACCGGGCTCGCCGGCTACCCGGAGCAGTCCGCCGCCCGCGCGGCGGTGGCCGCCCGGCACGGCCGTCCGGCCGAGGAGGTGCTGCTCACCGCCGGGGCCGCCGAGGCCTTCGTGCTGCTCGCCCGGGTCCTGGCCGCCCGCCATGTGGTCGTGGTGCACCCGCAGTTCACCGAGCCCGAGGCCGCGCTGCGGGACGCCGGGCACACCGTGCACCGGGTGCTGCTCACGGCCGCCGACGGCTTCCGGCTGCGGCCGGGCGCCGTCCCCGAGCAGGCCGATCTGGTGGTGGTCGGCAACCCGACCAACCCGACCTCGGTGCTGCACCCCGCCGCCGTGCTGACCGCGCTGGCCCGGCCCGGGCGCACCCTGGTGGTCGACGAGGCGTTCATGGACACCGACCCCGGCGAGCGCGAGTCGCTGGCCGCACTGCGGGGGCTGCCCGGGCAGGTGGTGGTGCTGCGCAGCCTGACCAAGACCTGGGGCCTGGCCGGGCTGCGGATCGGCTACGTCCTCGGCCCGGCCGAGCTGATCGCCCGGCTCGCCGCCGCGCAGCCGCTCTGGCCGGTCTCCACGCCGGCGCTGGCCGCCGCCGAACTGTGCAGCGGGCCGGCGGCGCTGGCCGAGGCCGAGGCCGCCGCCGTCAGCACCGCGGCGGACCGCGCGCACCTGCTGGCCGGGCTGGCGGCGGTGCCCGGGGTGCGGGTGCACGGCGTGCCGGCCGCCTCCTTCGTCCTGATCGAGCTCGCCGGGGCGGCCGAGGTCCGCGAACGGCTGCGGGCCGCCGGGTTCGCCGTCCGGCGCGGCGACACCTTCCCGGGTCTGGGGCCGGACTGGCTGCGGATCGCGGTCCGGGACCGGGAGACCACCGACCGCTTCCTGGCCGCGCTCAGCCGAGCCGTACCCGGTCCCCGCGGCTGATCGCGCCGGGCCGCAGCACCGTCGCGTACACCCCGGCGCACGGGTGGAGCCCCAGGCCCGGCAGCGGCTCCACCCGGTTGTGCCGGGCCGGCACCCGCAGCGCCTCCCGGTCGCCGGGCAGGGCGCCGTGGGCGAGCGTGGGGACGGCGCAGCGCGGCGTCGCCACCAGCACCTTCAGCCGCAGCTCGGCGCCGATCAGCAGTTCGCGGCCGACCCAGCCGTTCTCGGTGAAGCCCTCCGCCTCCCCGGTGTCGATCACCAGATTGGGCCGGTACCGGGCCGCCTCCACCGCGCCCCGCGGGCTCAGCCGGGCGATCCGGGCCAGCGAGGCGGTGGTCAGCAGGTGCAGCGGGGCGAAGTCGAAGAAGGTGCCCGGTGGTGCGGCCCGGCCCAGCTCCGACACCGTGCAGGCGACCTCGGCGCGGCTGCCGTGGGCCAGCACCTCCTCCGGGACGGCCCGGGCGAGTACGGCGCCGGCCGGCGGCGAGTCGATCAGGGTGACGGCGCGGCCGAGCCCGGCCGACAGCTCCTCGTCGATCGTGGCGGCGGTGCTCCGCAGCGGCCTGCCGTCGGGTGCGGTGATCCGCACCTCGCTGCCCGTCCGTGCGGCGGTGTAGCCGAGCAGGTCCTGCCACAGGCGCGGCTGCTTGGCGCTGGCGATCCGGCCGCTCTCCCGGTCGAGCAGGGCGAGCACCCGGTCGCCGGCCACGCCGCGTCCGGTCACCTCGGCCTGCGCCAACTCCTCCCCCAGCATGGACTTCACCGGGTACCGGTGCACGGAGCCGACCACACCGAGACTCACCGGGCGGCCCACCGGTCGAGGGCGGCGAAGTCGGCGCTCCGCAGCCCGACCCGGTGGTCGATCGCCAGCGTCAGCGCCGGGGCCGGGTGGTGCTCGGCGATCCACGCGGTGTCCTGCGGCTCCACCTCGTCGTCCACCCAGGCGAACGGCCGGCCGGCCGCCCACTCGACCAGGTACCTGGTCTTCCAGTGCAGTCCGTCCGGGTCGCCGTGGTGCATGGACGGCCAGTCGATGTAGGGGAGTTCGGGCAGCCCGAGGAGCCGGCCGACATGCTCGTTGGCCTCGCCCTTCCACGTGGTGCACCAGACCAGGTCGTACGGCAGCGCGCGCAGCGCCGGCCCGTGCCCGGGGTGCAGCCACAGCCGCAGCGACCTGGCGCGCCGCAGGCCGTGCTCCTGCTGCCGGGCGGCCCAGGAGTCCGGCCGCACCCGATGCGTCAGGTAGCCCTCCGGGCGGCGGTGCGGCTTGGCCGTGTACGGGTTGAGCGGTCCGTCGACATCGAGCAGCAGCAGCGGCCGCACCCTCCACCCCCTCTCCGATCAGGCTCGGATTCTCGGCTCCCGGTGGCCCCGCGCGCCACCGATATTCGCCGCCGGGCGGCGGATCCGGCGCAGCGTCCGGCCGCGGCGGGCGGGTCAGGCCTGCTGCCAGGCGCGGGCGGCGGCGATTCGGCGGGTGGCGCTGGGGTGGGTGGCGAAGAGCAGTTCCAGCAGGCGGGGCGGGTCGACGTCGGAGATGTTGGTGACGGCGAGGCGGCGTTGCATGGCGATGAACCGGTCGGGGTCGGCGGTGAGTTCGAGGGCGTGCCGGTCGGCGCGGGCCTCGATCCGGCGGCTGACGGCGCACTGGAGCGGGCCGCTGGCGGCGCCGATCAGCGCGGCGCAGGCGGCCAGCAGCGGCAGCGAGCGCGGGTCGGCGGCGTCGGTCGCGCCGGCGGCCGACAGCAGCGGCGGCCAGGAGAGCAGCAGGCCCAGCACGGCCACCGCGACCGCGGCGCCGACCGCGCCGAGCGCCGTGCCGGTGAGCACGTCGCGGTGCTTGACGTGGCCGAGTTCATGGGCGACCACCAGCTCGACCTCACGGGGCTCGGCGCTGGTCAGCAGGGTGTCGTAGGCGACGATCCGGCGGGTGGCGCCGAAGCCGGAGACGTAGGCGTTGAGCGCGGTGGTCCGGCGGGAGGCGTCCGCGACCAGCACCTCGCCGACGGGGACGCCGTCCCGCTCGGCGAGGGCGAGCAGGGCGTCCCGCAGCGGGCCGCGCTCCATCGGGGTGAAGCGGTTGAACAGCGGCTCGAACAGCAGCGGGTGGAGGAAGGACAGGGCCACCGTGAGCAGCGCCGCCGCCCCGGCGGCCGGCAGCCACCAGCGCTCGGGCGACCACGCGGTCAGCGCGTACAGCCCGTACGCCAGCGGCAGCCCGAGCAGCAGGGTCAGGCCGAGCCCGCGCAGCGCGTCCACCGCCCAGCCGCCCCAGCCCTGGGTGACCAGGCCGTACCGGCTGCGCACCACCCGGACCCGGGCGCCGAACGGCAGCGCGACCAGCTGTCCGAGCAGCACCAGCGCGGCGGCGCCGGCCAGCACCTGCGCCGTGCGCGAGCCGCCGAACAGATCGCCCACCGCGGTCACCAGCGCGGCGCCGGCCGGGGTGAGACCGAGCACCAGGGTGAGCAGCAGCCCCGCCAGCCGGCCGCCGAGCAGCCAGGGCACCTGGGCCCGCCTCAGCTCGCGGCCCCGGGCCACCTCTTCCGGCGAGAAGTCGTCCATGGGGCCACCCTAGGGCCTGTCTTCACACCCCCGTCGTCGCCCGAAGGGCGGCCCTGCGGCGCCCGGTGCGGCGGGAGTGCGTGCCGGGGGGCGCGGGCGGGCGGGGGTTGAAGACAGGCCCCAGGGCGCGGGCCGGGTCAGCCGGCTGCGGCGGCCAGCAGGGTGTCGGCGACCGCCGTCCGCTGGTAGAGCACCGAGCGGCCGGCCCGGTGCGAGGTGACGATGCCGGCCGCCCGCAGCGCGCCGAGGTGCTGGGAGACGCCGGCGGCGGACAGGCCGGTGCGGCGGGAGAGTTCGGTGGTGGAGGCGGGTTCGGCGAGCTCGGTCAGCAGCAGTGCGCGGGACTTGCCGAGCACCGCCGCGACGGCGTCCGGCACCTGGGCGGGGGCCTGCTCCCAGAGCGTCCCGACGCCCCGGGTCGGGTAGCACATCTGCACCGTCTCCGGCGGGGCGTTGACGATCAGCACCGACGGGCCGACGAACGCGGACGGCACCAGCAGCAGCCCGCGCCCGGCCAGGCTGCCGGAGCTGCCGCAGAGCGACTTCGGGATGATCAGCACCTCCTCGCCCCACTCCACGTGCGGGTTCAGCTCGCGCAGCACCGCGGCCGCGCCCTCGGCCGCGAACCGCCGCGACTGGTGCAGCACGTCGGCCTCCAGGACGGCCCGCAGCCGGGGCCAGTGCGGCGCGAGCGCGACCTCCCAATAACGGCCCAGCTCGGCGGTGAGCCTGGTCAGCCCGGCCGCCGGGTCGTCGGCGAAGGCCTGGACCTCCGGGGTCCAGCGGGCCAGCCGGGCGAGGTCGGCCCGGATCCGCGCGGGGCCGGTGCGGGCCAAGGTGGCGAGTTCGGTCTCGAAGGACGGTACGGCGGAGGCGGCCGGCGGGTTGAGGAAGTCCGGGATGTAGCCGTGCGCCGGGACGAGCGCGGTGAGCAGGGCGAGGTCGCGCAGCTGCGGCCTGGTCCGGGCGGCCCAGCGCAGGTGCAGCGGGCGGATCCGCTCGGACTGCAGCACCCGCAGGCTGGTGACCAGCTCCCAGAGCGGCGAGACGGCCAGCCGGGTACGGGCCAGGTCCCGGGCGGAGAAGGCGAGTTCCAGCATGCGTACCCCCAATGATTCAGTCCTGACCGAATGAATGGTGGCAACGAGGAGCACGGACGCAGGATTCCCCCATGACCTCGCCGACCCTGCATTCTCGCCCACCCGTCCCCGCTCCACCACCCGCCGTCGGCCGGGTCCGCACCCTCCTCGCCGGGCGCTTCGGCGGCTTCGGCGGGCCGTTCTGGGTGGTGATCGGCGGAACCGCCATGAACCGGGTCGGGAACATGGTGCTCCCGTTCCTGGTGTTCTTCCTCGGATCGCGCGGCATCGCCACCGACCGCGTGCCGTACGTGCTGGCCGCGCTGGGGGCCGGCGGGCTGGTCGGGCCGGTGCTCGGCGGGCTGCTGACCGACCGTTTCGGCACCCGGCCGACCCTGCTGGCCGGACTGCTGGCCACGGCGGCCGGCCAGGGGCTGCTGTTCGCGGCGCCGGGCCTGGCCACCCTCACGGTGGCGGCCGCCCTGCTCGGCGCGGCGGGTTCGGTCTACCCGCCGGCGGCCGGCGCGGTGATCGCCGGTGCGGTGGCGCCCGGCCGCCGCCAGGTCGGCTACGCGGTGCTGCACTGGGCGATCAACGTGGGCACCGCCGTGGCGGGCGCCCTCGGCGGCTTCCTGGTGGTGCACGGCTACGGGCTGCTGTTCGCGCTGGACGCGGTGACCTGCCTGGCGTACGCCGCGCTGGTCGCCGCGCGGCTGCCGCGGGAGGCCGCCGGCCCGCTGCGGCGCCGCTCGGGCGACGGCGGCTACCGGGTGGTGCTGCGGGACCGTCCGATGCTGCTGCTGATCTCGCTGAGCGCGGTCGCGGAGGCGGTCTACGCCCAGACCGAGTTCACCCTGCCGCTGGCCGTCCGGGACCACGGGCTGCCGGCCACCACGTTCGGGCTGGCGGCCGTGGTGAACGCCCTGCTGGTGGTCACCCTGCAGCCGTTCGCCTCGGTCTGGCTGGCCCGCTTCGACCGGCTGCGGGTGTGGTCGTTCGCCTCGGTGCTGGCGGCGGTGGGAGTGGGTCTGACCGGACTGGCGGACACCACCGGTGAGTTCGCGCTGACCGTGGTGGTGTGGAGCGCTGCCGAGGTGTGCGTCGGCGGCATCGTCACCTCGATCGCGGCGGACCTCGCCCCGGCGGGCGCGCAGGGCCGCTTCCAGGGGGCGCTCAACTGGTCCCGCGGGCTGGCCCGGTTCGCCGCCCTCGGCGGCGGGGCCGCGGTCTACGCGGGCCTCGGCCCGGCGGTGCTCTGGTGGGGCGCGGCGCTGACCGGCGTCGCCGGGGCGCTGACCGGTCTGTGGCTGGCCGGTGCGGTGCGCGGGCGAGCCGGCTGACGGCCGAGGGCCGACGGCGGGCACACCGGCGCGCGCCCGCCGTTCCTCTCCCCACGGGGGTGGGAGGGGGACGGCGGGCGCGTCGGGCGCTGGGGGCCTCGGATCAGACCTGGCCGGCCTTCTCCAGGGCGGAGCAGCAGGTGTTGACCAGCAGGCGGGTCACCACGTACGGGTCGACGTTGGCGTTCGGGCGACGGTCCTCGATGTAGCCCTTCTGCTCGACCTCGACCTGCCACGGGATGCGGACCGAGGCACCGCGGTCGGACACGCCGTAGGAGTAGACGTTCCACGGGGCGGTCTCGTGCAGACCGGTCAGGCGGGACTCGATGCCGAAGCCGTACTGCTTGACGTGCTCCAGGACCTTCTCCTGCGAGGTGCCGAGCGACTCGCAGGCGGTGATGATGGCGTCGTAGCCCTCACGCATGGCCTTGGTGGAGAAGTTGGTGTGGGCGCCGGCGCCGTTCCAGTCGCCGCGCACGGGCTTGGCGTCCAGGGTGGCGTCGATGCCGAACTCCTCGGCGGTGCGGTAGAGCAGGTAGCGGGCCACCCACAGGTGGTCGGAGACGGTCAGCGCGTCGACCGG
This sequence comes from Kitasatospora sp. NPDC049258, assembly GCF_040678895.1. Classification (NCBI taxonomy): domain Bacteria; kingdom Bacillati; phylum Actinomycetota; class Actinomycetes; order Kitasatosporales; family Streptomycetaceae; genus Kitasatospora; species Kitasatospora sp. NPDC049258. The sequence continues at coordinate 203,394 of NZ_JBFAQT010000004.1, read as the reverse complement.
GCCGATCTGGAACTCCCACTGGCCGGGCATGACCTCGGCGTTGATGCCGCAGATGGCCAGGCCGGCCTCGATGCAGCGGTCCAGGTGCAGCTCGACGATCTCGCGGCCGAAGACCTCCTCGGCGCCGACGCCGCAGTAGTAGCCGCCCTGCGGGGCCGGGAAGCCGCCCTCGGGGAAGCCGAGCGGGCGCGAGCCCTTGAAGAAGGTGTACTCCTGCTCGATGCCGAAGATCGACTCCTGAGCGGCGAACTGCTCGGCGATCGGGCGCAGCAGGGCGCGGGTGTTGGAGACGTGCGGGGTGCCGTCGGTCTCGTTGACCTCGCACAGCACCAGGATGTTGTCACCGCCGCGGATCGGGTCCGGGAAGGAGGCGACCGGCTCGAGTACGCGGTCCGAGGCGTGGCCCTCGGCCTGGTTGGTCGACGAGCCGTCGAAGCCCCAGGTCGGCAGCTTGTCCGCGTTGGCCAGGATCCGAGTCTTGGAACGGAGCTTGGCGGTCGGCTGGGTGCCGTCGATCCAGATGTACTCGGCCTTGATTGCCATTGCGGTGAACCTCACTGCTTGGGTGGTGGGTGCCCGCGTAGCGTCGCAAGCCGCCGTTTCCCGGTTGTTCCTCCTATGTAACGCCCATGTGAACCAACGGTCCGAAACGGCACGCTCACACTCGGGGAGTGCCAGTCCCACCCTGTGGGCGTGCCGCCGGACCGGCCGCGAGCGCCGGCCGCGGTCCGGCCGCGGTCAGTGCCGGCGGGCGTGGCTCCGCCGGCGGCGGGTCAGCCAGAGCGCCGCGGAGCCGGTGACCAGCAGCGTTCCGGCGCCGGCCAGCACCGGCAGGGTGGCGCCGCCACCGCCGGTGGAGGCCAGGGCCTGGTCCGGGGACGGGACGGCGCGGGCCGCCGTGGTGGTGGGCGGGGCCGAGGTGACGGGTGCGGCGGAGCCGGCGGGCGCCGGGACCGGCTTCTCGCAGCTGACCGAGGCGATGGTGATCCGGCCACTCACGTGGGCGACGTTCAGGTTCAGCGGGTTGACGTCGACGGTGGCCTCCAGGGCGGAGGCGGCGGCCGTCGCGGAGGTGGTGGCGCGCCGGGAGAACTGGACGTCGACCGTGCCGACGCCGGGCACCACCACGTGGCTCGGCCCGTTCAGCCCGACGGTGACCGACTTGCCGAGCACGGTCACCCTGGCCGGGGCGACCACGTCGGCGGTGGGCGGCCCGTCGACCGGACAGGTCACCTCGGCACTGAGCGCCTCCAGCCCGAGCAGCGCGGTGCCGGGCAGGCCGGGGGCGTGCAGGTCGGCGTCGACCAGCCGGACGGAGGCGGCGGCGCCGTGCTCGTCGGCGCTGGTGGTGGACTTGCCGAGGTCGGCCTTGAGCAGGGTGACCGGGCGGCCCTGGTCGACGCCGTCGACCTTGGCGGTGAGCATCGCCCCGTCCATCCGGGCGGGGCTCTGCACCTTGTTGAGCGCGACGTCGACCGGCACCGAGACCTGGTTGAGCAGGCGGACGTCCAGGGCGAGCTCCGCGGTCACGGCACTGGCCCGACCGGGGCTGCCGGCCGGCCCCGCCGCCTGCGCGGCGGTCGGCGGCAGGGTGACGGCGAGCGCCGAGGCGGTGAGTGCGGCCGCGGCGGCGGCGCGCAGTGCGGTACGCGGCGCGGACAGGGTTGAGGACATGGCGGTACCCCCACGGGTGGCGGATGTGGCAGAGCGCGCTCCGGACTCACCCCGCGCGGGATCACACCGCGGCGGACCGGGGGCGGGGGCTTGCGCTCTCGACTGCCCGCCAGTCTCTTCGAACGATCAGTCACACGAGTCACACAGAACGTGCTTTCACTCATTCGAGTGAGGTTGCCCCGCGATGCCGCTACCCCGCCCGCCCGAGCCGGAAGGGAAGCCGACCCTCCGCATTCTGTCGCAGTCCTGTGACGAACACCGGCCCCCGATCGGGCCGTTGCTCTCATTTCCTCTGTCTACGCTCGGATCCATGCCCTCGCCACGCTCTCGCTCCTCCATACGGCGGACCGGCCGCGCCGCCGGTCTCGCCGTCCGGCTGGTCGCCGCCAGCTCCGTCGCCGGCGTCCTCACCGCCGGACTCGCCCTGCCGGCGCTCGGCAGCGTCGGACTCGCGGCCAAGGGAGCTGTCTCCGACTTCGACAACCTGCCGGGCGACTTCACCGCGCCCCCGCTCTCGCAGGCCTCCACCGTGTACGACGCGGACGGCGGCGTGATCGCCACCGTCTACGAGCGGGACCGCACGGTGGTGCCGGGCGACCAGATCTCCCCGCTGCTGAAGGCCGCCCTGGTGGACATCGAGGACAACCGCTTCTACCAGCACGGCGCGGTCGACCTCAAGGGCGTGCTGCGCGCGATCAACAAGAACGCGGCCAGCGGCGAGATCTCGGAGGGCGCCTCCACGCTCACCCAGCAGTACGTGAAGAACGTCTTCGTGGACCAGGCCGGCGACGACCCGAAGGCCGTCCAGGCCGCGCAGGCCCAGACCCTCGGTCGCAAGGTCAAGGAGATGAAGTACGCGATCAAGCTGGAGGAGACCCTCAGCAAGGACCAGATCCTCACCAACTACCTCAACATCACCTTCTTCGGCGAGCAGGCGTACGGCGTGGAGGCCGCCGCGCAGCGGTACTTCAGCGTGCACGCCAAGGACCTCACCCTCCCCCAGGCCGCCCTGCTGGCCGGCCTGGTGCAGTCGCCCACCGGCTACGACCCGGTGGTCAACCCGCGGGCGGCCAAGGAGCGCCGCGACACGGTGCTGGACAAGATGGCCGAGTACGGCTCGGTGACCCGGGCCCAGGCGGACGAGGCGATCGCCTCCCCGGTCACGCTGAACGTCAGCCGCCCCCGGCAGGGCTGCATCACCGCCAAGGACGGCCAGGGCTTCTTCTGCGACTACGTGCACAAGGTGATCACCGGCGACCCGGCCTTCGGCGCCACCGCGGCCGAGCGCCAAGCCCTCTGGGCCCGCGGCGGGTTGCAGATCCACACCACCCTCGACCCCGGGACGCAGCGGGCGGTGCAGAAGTCCGTCACCGACCACGTCTACGCCACCGACAAGGCCGCCGGTGCGATGACCGTGGTGCAGCCGGGGACGGGGAAGATCCTCGCGATGGGGCAGAGCCGCCCGTACGGCCTGGGCGCCGACCAGACCCTGATCAACCTCAACGTGGGCAAGGCGATGGGCGGCGGGATGGGCTTCCCGACCGGGTCGACCTTCAAGCCGATCGTGGCGGCCGCCGCGCTGGAGAACGGGTTCACCCCGGCGCAGTCCTACCTCTCGCCCTACAGCATTCCCTGGCCGGCCATGAAGAACTGCGAGGGCGGCCGCTACCCGCAGGGCGGCGAGGTACACAACGACGAGAGCGACCTGGTCGGGCCGTTCACCATGGCCCCGGCGATGGCCAAGTCGGTGAACACCTACTTCGCCGCGCTGGAGGGCGAGGTCGGCCTGTGCACCGTGGTGCAGACCGCCGACCGGCTGGGGATCGCCCAGCAGGCCGGCGGCACGAAGCTGGACGCGGTGCCGTCGATGGCCCTCGGCAGCAACAGCCTCAGCCCGCTGGACATGGCGAGCGCCTACGCCGCCTTCGCCGCGCACGGCACCTACTGCCGGCCGGTCGCGATCGCGTCCGTGAGCACCGCGGACGGCAAGGCACTGACCGTGCCGAAGGCCGAGTGCGGGGCCGCCCTGTCGGCGGCCACCGCCGACGCCCTGACCACCATGCTCAAGGGCGTGGTGCAGGACGGCACCGGCACCAGGGCCGGCCTGGACGACCGGGACAGCGCCGGCAAGACCGGTACCACCAACGGCTCCAAGCAGGTCTGGTTCGTCGGCTACACCGCCGAGCTGGCGGCGGCGACCGTGGTCGGCGACACCGACAACCAGGCCTCGCTGAACGGCCGGAAGATCGGCGGCAAGCCGGTCGGCTCGGCCTCCGGCGGCACGGTGGCCGGCCCGATCTGGCGGGACGCGATCGGCGCCGCGCTCAAGGGCACCGCCCCGCGGCCGCTGGCCCAGGTCCCGCTGCCGTAGCGCGCCGTTGGGCCCCTCGTGGCCTCGCGGGCCGTTCGGCCCGCGGGGCTACGGCAGGCGCCAGTCCACGGGCTGCGCGCCCTGCCGGGCCAGCAGGTCGTTGGCCCGGCTGAACGGGCGGGAACCGAAGAAGCCGCGGTCGGCCGACATCGGGCTGGGGTGCGCGGACTCCACCGACGGCACCTGGCCCAGCAGGGGGCGCAGGTTGCGGGCGTCACGCCCCCAGAGGATCGCCACCAGCGGCCCGCCCCGCGCCACCAGCGCCCGGATCGCCTGCTCGGTGACCTCCTCCCAGCCCTTGCCGCGGTGCGCTGCCGGCTTGCCCGGCGCGGTGGTCAGCGCCCGGTTGAGCAGCAGCACGCCCTGCTCGGTCCACGGCGTCAGGTCGCCGTTGGCGGGCGGCGGGAAGCCCAGGTCGCGGCCGTACTCCTGGAAGATGTTCACCAGGCTGCCGGGGATCGGGCGTACCTGCGGCGCCACCGAGAAGCTCAGGCCCACCGCGTGGCCCGGTGTCGGGTACGGGTCCTGACCCATGATCAGGACCCGGACCTGGTCGAAGGGCTGCTGGAACGCGCGCAGCACGTTCGGCCCGGACGGCAGGTAGGTGCGGCCGGCCGCCAGCTCGGCGCGCAGGAAGTCGCCCATGGCGGCCACCTGCCCGGAGACGGGCTCCAGGGCCTTGGCCCAGCCGGGTTCGACGATCTCGTGGAGGGGACGCGGTGCCATGCCCGCCACCCTATCGGCCCAACCTCAGCCGACGATCCGCCCGCGGAGCACCACCAGCCGGGGATCGGCCAGCACCCGGATGTCCGCCCGCGGGTCCTCGGCGTACACCACCAGGTCGGCCGGGGCGCCCTCGGTCAGCCCCTCCCGGCCCAGCCATGCGCGGGCCTGCCAACTGGCCGCCGCCAGCGCCTCGGTGGCCGAGAGACCGGCCTTCACCAGCTCGGCCGCCTCCTCGGCGACCAGGCCGTGCGCGAGCGAGCCGCCGGCGTCGGTGCCGACGAAGATCGGGATCCCCGCGTCCCGGGCCGCGCCGACCGTCCGGTAGCGGCGCTCGTGCAGCCGCCGCATGTGCGCCGACCAGGCCGGGAACTTGCTCTCGCCACCGGCCGCGAGGCCGGGGAAGGTGGCGATGTTGACCAGGGTCGGCACGATCGCGACCTGCCGCTCGGCGAACTGCGGGATCAACTCCTCGGTCAGGCCGGTGGCGTGCTCCACGCAGTCGATCCCGGCCGCCAGCAGGTCCGGCAGCGACTCGGCCGCGAAGCAGTGCGCCGTCACCCGCGCGCCCTCGGCGTGCGCCGCCGCGATCGCCTCCTTCAGCGCGTCACCGGGCCAGCAGGCCGCCAGGTCGCCGCGGTCCCGGTCGATCCAGTCGCCGACCAGCTTCACCCAGCCGTCGCCGCGCCGGGCCTCCTGGCGGACGTACGCGGCGAGGTCGCCGGGCTCGATCTCGTGCGCGTAGTTGCGGATGTAGCGCCGGGTGCGGGCGATGTGCCGGCCGGCCCGGATGATCCGGGGCAGGTCCTCGCGGTCGTCGACCCAGCGGGTGTCGGCGGCCGAGCCCGCGTCCCGGATCAGCAGGGTGCCGGCGTCCCGGTCGGTGAGCGCCTGCTTCTCGCTGGTCGCGGCGTCCACCGCCCCGTGCGCGTCCAGGCCGACGTGGCAGTGCGCGTCCACCAGGCCCGGCAGCACCCAGCCGGTGGCGGTCCGGACGTCGTCCGCGAGCGCGGGCCGGTCGAAGGTCACCCGCCCGTCGAGCACCCACAGCTCGTCCCGGACCTCCTGCGGCCCGACCAGCACCCGGCCCTTGATGTGCAGCACCGCACCGTCGCTCATGCGCCGCACTCTACCGAGAGGGCTCCGCCCGGCGGCAGGGTGCGATGCGGCAGACTGGCCCGGGTAGCCGTCCGTACCCGAAAGGCCGTCGCCATGAGCCCGTACCTCGACCTCCCGCCGCTGGGCGCGGCCCGGTTCGCCGCGATCGAGGACCGGGTGGCCGCGCTGCTGCACACCTCCTGCGACGTGATCGTGACCCAGGGCGAGGCCCTGCTGCCGCTGGAGGCCGCGATCCGCGGCGCCGCGCATCCCGGCTCGACCGCGCTGAACATCGTCACCGGCCCGTACGGCCAGACCTTCGGGGGCTGGCTGCGGGACTGCGGCGCGAAGGTGGTCGACCTCGCGGTGCCGTACGACACCGCGGTCACCGCCGAGCAGGTCGCCGAGGCCCTGCACGCGCACCCCGGGACGGACTTCGTCTCGCTGGTGCACGCCGAGGCCGCCACCGGCAACACCAACCCGGTGGCGGACATCGCCGCCGAGGTGCACCGGCACGGCGCCCTGCTGATGCTGGACGCGGTCGCCTCGGTGGGCGCCGAGCCGCTGCTCACCGACGCGTGGGGCATCGACCTGTGCGTGATCGGCGGCCAGAAGGCGATGGGCGGCCCCGCCGGCGTCTCGGCCGTCTCGGTCAGCCCGCGGGCCTGGCAGCGGATCTGCGCCAACCCGGCCGCGCCGCGCCGCTCGTACCTCTCGCTGCTGGACTGGAAGGAGCGCTGGACGGACGCCGGGCGCACCGTACTCCCGCACGCCCCGGCGCAGTTGGAGATGCTGGCCCTGGAGGCCTGCCTGGAGCGGATCGACGCCGAAGGCCTGGCCGCGACCATCGCCCGCCACCGCGCGGCGGCCGCCGCCACCCGGGCCGGTGCCCGGGCCCTCGCCCCGCTGGCCCCGTACGTCCCGCGCGACCGGGACGCCGCCCCGGTGGCCACCACCCTGCGCACCCCGCCCACCCTGCACGCGGCCGAACTCGCCACCGCCGCCCTCCGGGTGGACCCGTCCGTCCCGCTCCAGAGCGGCGGCGGCCCCCTCGCGGCCACCCTGCTCCGGGTCAACCACCACGGCCCGGCCGCCGCCCTGGACACCGTCCTGGCCACCCTGTCGGCCCTGGCCACCGCCCTCGACACGGACCCGGCCCCGGCCCTGACCGACGCCCGGGCGGCCTGGCGGACCGTCTCGGCCTGACGGCGGACGAGCCCGCGGGCGCCCGGCGGTGAGAGCGGCCGCTCCGCCGGCGACCGCAGCTCCGGGGCCGGGTGCCTGCCATGCGGAGAATCGTCTGCAATCCTCGCGCCGGATCGTTACCGCCCCCAGCGGCTGCTGTTCGCCTGCCGGACATCTGCCGGACCCGTCGGGATCACCGTCCTTCGGCAGGGTCGGGGTGCAGAAAAGTTGTCTGTACAACTGATGCACCGTGAGGAGTCGAGAGACGATGACCCTGTCCCCGTACTGGCTGCGCGACAACTGCCCGTGCACCGAGTGCCGTGACCCGCGCAACGGGCAGAAGCTGTTCCAGATCGGCGAGTTGCCCGAGGGCCTGGCCGCCATGCAGGAGGCCGAGGTGGGCGGGGCGCTGCACGTGGTGTGGTCGGACGGCCACCGCTCCTCGTACCCGCTCGGCTGGCTGGCCGCGCCGGGCGAGGGCGACGGGCGGACCGAGCAGGGCAAGCGGCTCTGGGCCGCGGCGGAGTTCGACCGCGGCATCCCGGAGGCGGACTGGGCGGCCTACCTGGCGGATCCGGCCGAGCGGGCGGCGGTGCTGGGGGCGGTGCGGCACCTGGGCTTCGCGGTGCTGCGCGGGGTGCCGGAGCAGGACGGGCAGGTGCTGGAGGTGGCCCGCAGCTTCGGCTACGTCCGGGAGACCAACTACGGGTCGCTGTTCGACGTCCGGGTCGAGCCGGACCCCAACAACCTCGCCTTCACCAGCGCCGCCATCGCCCCGCACACCGACAACCCCTACCGGGACCCGGTGCCGACCCTCCAGCTGCTGCACTGCCTGCGCAACGACGCCACCGGCGGCGACTCCGGCCTGGTGGACGGCTTCCGCGCGGCCGACCTGCTGCGCACCGAGCACCCGGAGGACTTCGCCCGGCTCGCCGCCACCCCGGTCCCGTTCGTCTTCCGCGACCGCCGGACCGAGCTGCGCGCCGAGCGGCCGCTGATCGAGACCGACCCGCGCGGGCGGATCCGCGAGGTGCGCTTCAACAACCGCTCGATCGGCACCCTGCGGCTGCCCGCGGCCGAGCTGGACGCCTTCTACGCGGCCTACCGCCGGTTCGCCGCGATCACCCTGCGGCCCGAGCTCCAGCTGACCTTCCGGCTCGGCCCCGGCGACTGCCTGGTCTTCGACAACACCCGGCTGCTGCACGCCCGGACGGCCTTCGAGCAGGACGGCCACCGCCACCTCCAGGGCTGCTACGCCGACCTGGACTCGCTGGCCAGCACCCTCGCCGTGCTGCACCGGCACACCGAGGCCCTGGACACCCTCGAGCAGCTGTTCGAGGGTGAGGGCGCCGCCGAGTACCTGGGCGAGGCGGTCACCATGGCCCAGCACATGCTGCAGGCAGGCAGGCTGGCCGAGGCCGCCGGGGCGCCGCCGCACCTGGTCGCGGCCGCACTGCTGCACGACGTGGGCCACTTCAACGGCTCGGGTCTGGAGCTGATGCAGGGCCGGGACAACCGGCACAGCCACACCGGCGCCGAGTGGCTGGCCCGGTGGTTCGGCCCGGAGGTCACCGAGCCGGTCCGGCTGCACGTGGCGGCCAAGCGCTACCTGTGCGCGGTGGAGCCCGGGTACCGCGAGCGGCTGTCGGAGGCCTCCGAGTACACCCTGCAGGTCCAGGGCGGCCCGATGGACGAGCCGGAGGCGGCCCGGTTCGCGGCCGGCCCCGGGGCGCTGGACGCGGTGGCGGTCCGCCGCTGGGACGAGCAGGCGAAGGAGGCCGACGCCGACACCCCGCCGTTCGCCCACTTCCGGCCACTGCTGGCCGAGTTGATGCGCTGACCCGCGACGGGGGAAGCCCGGCGGCTACTTCTTGCGGGCGACCGCGCCCCAGTAGTAGGCGGCGGTCGGATCGGCCGGCGGCTCGCCGTCCGGGCGCCAGGCCATCACCGGGGAGACGCCGGGCTCCAGCAGCTCCCAGCCGTCGAAGAACCGGGTGACCTCCTCGCGGGTGCGCGGCACCAGCGTCATCCCGCCCCGGGTGGCGGCCTCGGCCACCGTGGCCACGGTCGCCGGGTCGAAGTCCTGGGTGGGGTGGGTGAGCGCGATGCAGCTGCCGGACGGGAGCGCGTCGCGCAGCTCGGCCACCTTGCCCCAGGGGTCGTCCTCGTCGGCGACCAGCATCAGCACGGCGATCAGCAGCAGGCCGACCGGCCGGTCGAGGTCGAGCGTGGAGGTCAGCTCCGGGTCGGCCAGCAGCTCGGCCGGCTTGCGCAGGTCGGCGTGGATGTAGGTGGTGCGGCTGCCCTCGGTGCTCACCATCAGCGCCCGGGCGTGGGCCAGCACGATCGGGTCGTTGTCGACGTACACCACGCGGGTGCCGGGGCTGACGGCCTCGGCGATGTCGTGGGTGTTGGGCGAGGTCGGGATGCCGGTGCCGAGGTCGAGGAACTGGCGGATGCCGAGCTCCTGGGCCAGGTAGCGCACGGCGCGGCCCTGGAAGGCCCGGTTCTCCTTGGCCATCGCCCGGATGCTCGGGATGGCCTCCTCGAAGGCCTGCCCCATCGCCCGGTCGGGGGCGAAGTTGGTCTTCCCGCCCAGCCAGTAGTCGTACACCCGGGCCGAGTGGGGTGCGCCGGTGTCGACACCCAGGCGCGCCCACTCGCCCTGCTCGCTCGCGTGCTGGTCGGACTCATCCTGACGTGACGTCATGGCGGCATCCCCTAAAGGCAGATCATCAGACTGACCGTCAGCCTAACGCCACCGCACCGGAACACCGGCCGGCCGCGCCCGCCCGATCGTGCACGCAGACACCCGCCGGGTCAGTCGCTCTCCCGGGCGTGGCGGGAGAGTGCCGAGGCCGCCAGCGAGTTGTGCACGCTGAAGGCCACCGTGCCGGGCAGGTAGCGGTCCTGGGACCACTCCACCGGGGTGCCGGTCGGGTCGGTGGTGCGGCGGCGCTCGCGCAGCAGCGGGCTGCCGCGGCGGCAGCCCAGCAGCCGGGCGTCGTCGGCGTTGGCGGCGACCACGTCGATGGTGTGGTCGGCGTCGGTGAACAGGATGCCGTGCTCCCGCAGCGGCTCGGTGTGCGAGACCACGTCGGCGGGCAGTTCGGCCACCAACTCGCCGACCCGGGGCGGGTACACGGTGCGCTCGACCATCACCGGGGTGCCGGACAGGGTGCGCAGCCGGAGCGTCACGTACACCTCGGTGCCCGGCTCCAGCCGCAGGTGCTCGCGCTCGGCGGCGTCGGCCGGGCGGCGGATCAGCGACTCCAGCCGGCCGCCGGGCTCCTCCCCCATGGAGCGGGCCCAGTGGGTGAAGCTGAGCAGCTCCGAGAAGCTCTGCACCCGCGCGGTGCCGAGCACCACCCGGCGGGTGCCGCGACGCGAGGTGACCAGGCCGTCGGCCCTGAGCATCGCCAGGGCCTGCCGGACGGTGCCCCGGGAGACCCCGTACTGCTCGGCCAGCGCGCCTTCGGCCGGCAGCCGGCCGGCCTCTCCGAAGCTGCCGGAGGTGATCGCTTCGCGCAGGTCGGCGGCCACCTTGCGGTACAGCGAGCCGGCGGCGCGGTCCTGGTCCAGTGCCACGTCAGTCAAGGTCCCTCCTGGGGCGGCGGCCCGGGCAGTGGTGTCGCGCGGGACGCCACCGACTGTAGCCGCTGCGGATCTCCGTGGACGGACGGGATTCGACCGTTCCAGCAGCCGCCCCCTGTTCTGGGGCGTCCGTTCACCTTCCCGTCACCGGACTGGGGCGTACTTACCCCCGTCAGCACAAGTTGGCCAGCCAACTTGGCTCAGCGTCAGCTGACCCCACCTTCGCGAACTCTCCCCGCCTGTTCACCTCATTCAGGAGAACCACCCGTGACCGTGTACCGCCCTCGTGCCGCCGCCCTCGCGGCCGTGCTGACCGCCGCCGCCCTCTCCCTGACCGCCTGCGGCTCGGCGGGGACCTCCGCCAAGTCCGGTGACACCGCCGCCGGCGCGAAGAAGGAGGCCAAGGACGCCACCTCGGCCGCGGACCTCGGCGGCATGGACGCCCTGGTCGCCGCCGCCAAGAAGGAGGGCAAGCTGCACGTCATCACGCTGCCCAAGGACTGGGCGAACTACGGCAAGATCATGGACTCGTTCAAGGCCAAGTACGGCATCGAGATCGAGGACGAGAACCCGGACGGCTCCAGCCAGGACGAGATCAACGCGATCACGTCGCGCAAGGGCCAGGACCGCGCCCCCGACGTGGTCGACCTGGGCAGCGCCTTCGCGGTGTCCGCGGCCAAGGACGGCCTGCTCGCCCCCTACAAGGTGGCCAACTTCGACAAGGTCCCGGCCACCATGAAGGAGGCCACCGGCCTCACGGTCAACGACTACGGCGGCTACATCTCGATCGGCTGCGACGCCAAGGCGATCCCGGTCTGCCCGAAGACCTTCGCCGACCTGCTCAAGCCCGAGTACAAGGGCAAGGTCGCGCTGAACGGCAACCCGACCAAGTCCGGCTCGGCCTTCGGCGGCGTCTACGCCGCGGCCCTGGCCAACGGCGGTTCGCTGGACAACATCCAGCCCGGCATCGACTTCTTCGCGAAGCTGAAGCAGAGCGGCAACTTCGTGCCGGTCGAGTCCACCCCGGCCACCGTCGAGAAGGGCGAGACCCCGATCTCGATCGACTGGTCCTACCTGAACGCGGGCTACACCGACGAGTTCAAGGGCAAGGGCATCGACTGGCAGGTCGCCGTCCCCGCCGACGGCTCCTACGCCCAGTACTACAACCAGGCCATCAACAAGATGGCCCCGCACCCGGCGGCCGCCCGCCTGTGGCAGGAGTACCTCTTCAGCGCCGAGGGCCAGAACCTCTTCCTGGGCGGCTACGCCACCCCGTCGCTGTTCGACGCGCTGAAGAAGGACGGCACCCTCGACACCGCGGCCGCCGCCAAGCTGCCGGCCGTCGAGAAGCCCTTCACCACGTTCCCGACCCAGGACCAGATCACGGCCGCGAAGAAGGTCGTGACCGAGAACTGGGCCAAGGCGATCGCGGGCTGATCACAGACATGACCACGGCTCCCACCCCGGTGCCGACCCCGGCCGCCACTGACGAGTTCAGTGGCGGCCCCGGGGTGTCCGGCACCGCATCCCCCGCCCCCGCCCGCTCCCACGCCAAGCGCCGCGCCCCGCGCGGCGGTTCCTGGATGGCCACGCTCCCGCTGTTCGCCTTCTTCGTGATCGCCTTCGGCCTCCCGGCCGTCGCCATCGTGATCGGCGCCTTCACGGTCTCCAGCGACGCCGAGACCGGCGCCGGCAGCTTCACCACCGCCAACCTGACCGACTCGGTCTCCGGCGCGTACTGGACCGCCCTGCTGAGCAGCCTCAAGCTCTCCGCCCTCACCGCCCTGATCGGCACCCTGGTGGGCCTGCCGATCGCCCAGGCGGTGGTCACCTCCCGGTTCCGGATGCTGCGCGAGGCGGTGCTGACCGCCTCCGGCGTGCTCGCCAACTTCGGCGGCCTGCCGCTCGCCTTCGCCTTCGTGGCGACCCTGGGCAACGCCGGCGAGCTGACCAAGCTGTTCCACCTGACGGACCACGGCTGGACGCTGTACAGCTTCAGCGGCCTGAGCGTCGCCTACCTGTACTTCCTGATCCCGCTGATGGTCCTCACCATCACCCCCGCGCTGGACGGCCTGCGGCTGCAGTGGCGGGAGGCGGCCCAGAACAACCGGGCCACCGGGCTGCAGTACTGGCGCTTCGTCGCGCTGCCGATCCTGCTGCCCTCGCTGCTGGGCGGCTTCGTCCTGCTGTTCGGCAGCGCCTTCGCGGCGTACGCGACCGCCGCCGCCATGGTCGGCGCGACCGTGCCCCTGATCAGCCGCCAGATCGCCGACGCGCTGTCCGGCAACGTGCTGGTCGGCCAGGGCAACCTCGCGCTCGCCCTCAGCCTCGACATGATCATCGTCGCCGTCGTGGTGATGGCGATCTACCTGCCCCTCCAGCGCCGGAGCGCCCGATGGCTCAGCTGACCTCCCGCTCCCCGATGCGCCGACCGCGGCTCGGCCGCGGCCTCGTGCTGCTGGTGGCCGCGCTGTACTTCCTGATCCCGATGGGTGCCTCGATCTGGTTCTCCATCAGCGACAACAACGGCATCGGCTTCCAGGCCTACACCGGCCTGCTCGGCGCCGAGGGCTTCACCGACAGCCTCTGGCTGACCCTGAAGCTGGCGCTGGCCACCGTGGTGCTGCTCCTGCTGCTGCTGGTGCCGGCGATGATCGCCGCCCGGCTGGGCTCGCCCCGGCTGCGCACGATCCTGGAGGTGCTCTGCACCCTGCCGCTGGTGGTGCCGCCGGTGGCGCTCACCGCCGGCATGATCGGCGTGCTGCGCTGGGGCCCGGACTACCTGATGGACACGCCGTTCTTCCAGACCTTCGTGTTCGTCCAGCAGCCCGAGTTCCCGATCGTGCTGGTGCTCGCGTACGTGCTGATGGCCCTGCCGCTGGCGTACCGCGCCCTGGACGCCGGGCTGCGCTCGGTGGACGTCCGCACCCTGGTCGAGGCCGCCCGCAACTGCGGCGCCAGCTGGCCCCGCTCGGTCTTCACGGTGATCCTGCCCAACCTGCGCGGCGCGCTGCTCAACGCCTCCTTCCTGACCCTGGCGCTGGTGCTCGGAGAGTTCACCGCCGCCTCGATCCTCGGCTACCAGCCCTTCCCGGTCTGGATCTACGCCGTCGGCAACAGCCAGGGCCAGATGTCCGTCGCGGTCTCGGTGCTCAGCCTGCTGATCACCTGGGTGCTGCTGCTCCTGCTGGCCGCGGCCGGCCGCGAGCGCCGCCACAAGCCTGCCCACTCCTGAACCACCAGCGGAGAAACCCCCATGACCACGGTTACCGCCCCCGTTGCCGGCGTGCCGCTCGCACCCGACAGCGCGACCGTCGAATTCCGTTCGCTGCGCCGCTCGTTCGGCGCGACCACCGCGCTGGACGGGCTGGACCTCACGGTCCACCCCGGCGAGTTGCTGGCGCTGCTCGGCCCGTCCGGCTGCGGCAAGACCACCGCACTGCGGATCCTGGCCGGCTTCGAGCAGCACGACTCCGGCCAGGTCCTGGTCGACGGCGAGGACATCACCCGGATCCCGGCGCACCGCCGCGACGCGGGCATGGTCTTCCAGTCGTACAGCCTCTTCCCGCACCTCACCGCGGCCGACAACGTCGCCTTCGGCCTGCGGATGCGCGGCACCGGCAAGGCCGAGCGGCGCAAGCGCGCCAAGGAGCTGCTGGAGCTGGTCGGCCTGCCGCAGCACGCCGACCGCTACCCGCACCAGATGTCCGGCGGCCAGCAGCAGCGGATCGCGCTGGCCCGTGCGCTGGCCCTGCGGCCCCGGGTGCTGCTGCTGGACGAGCCGCTGTCCGCGCTGGACGCCAAGGTCCGGCTCAACCTCCGCGAGGAGATCCGCCGGCTGCAGCAGGAGCTCGGCATCACCACCCTGTTCGTGACCCACGACCAGGAGGAGGCGCTGTCGATGGCCGACCGGGTCGCCGTGCTGCGCTCGGGCCGCCTGGAGCAGTGCGCCACCCCGTCCGAGCTGTACGCGCGCCCGACCACCGCCTTCGTCGCGGAGTTCGTCGGCACCATGAGCCGGATCCCGGCCGTCCGGGCGCTCGACGGCGTCGAGGTGCTCGGCCGCCGCCACCAGGTGGACGGCGCCGTGCCCGCCGACGGGCAGCTGGACGTCCTGGTGCGACCGGAGAACGTCACCCTGGTGCCGGCCGCGCACGGCCGCGCCCAGGTGGTCGGCGCGTCCTTCCTGGGCGCGGTCACCCGGCTCACCGTCCGGCTGGCCGACGGGACCGCGGTCAAGGCCGACCTCGCCACCGAGCTCGCCGCCGGCCTGCCGATAGGCTCGACCGCCGACATCGCCCTGCCGGACCGCCCGGTACTCGTCGACCGCCGCGCGTCCTGACTCCTCCGATCTCCACCGAAGGTACCGCCATGCCTGCCCGCCCGACCCCCAGCCCCGCCGCCGTCCTGTTCGACATGGACGGCACCCTGGTCGACACCGAGCACCTCTGGTGGCAGTGCGCCGCCGAGCTCGCCGCCGAACTCGACCTCGTCCTGACCGACCGGGACCTGCCGGAGGTGCTCGGCCGCGCCGTCGAGCACACCGCCGCCCACCTGCACCGTGCCAGTGGCACCGCGCGGGCCGAGCAGGAGCTGGTCGAGCTGCTCAACGAGTCCTTCAGCGGCAAGGTCGCCGCCGAGGTGGTGCCGCGGCCCGGCGCGCTCGCGCTGCTGGCCGCGCTGCGGGACGCCGAGGTGCCCACCGCCCTGGTCTCCGCCTCCCCGCGCCGGGTGGTCGAGCTGGTGCTGAGCAGCATCGGCCGCCAGTGGTTCACCGTGACCCTGGCCGCCGAGGACACCGAGCGCACCAAGCCCGACCCGGCGCCGTACCTGGCCGCCGCCGAGCGGCTCGGCCTGGACCCGGCGGCCTGCGTGGCCGTCGAGGACACCCCGACCGGCGTCGCCTCCGCGCAGGCGGCCGGCTGCGCGGTGCTCGCGGTGCCCTCCACCGTCCCGATCCCGGCCGCCGAGCGGGTGACCCTGCTGGAGAGCCTCGAGCAGGCCGACCTGGCCCTGCTCGGACGGCTGACCGCCACCGTCGCCTGATGCCGTACCTGCTGCTCGCGCTGGCGATCGCCAGCGAGGTCTGCGCCACCAGCTGCCTGAAGCTCACCGAGGGCTTCAGCCGGCTGTGGCCGAGCCTGGGCGTGGGCGTCGGCTACGCCTTGTCGTTCCTGCTGCTCGGCCGGGCGCTGAAGCACATCCCGGTCTCGATCGCGTACGCGGTCTGGTCCGGCGCCGGCACCGCCGCGGTCGCCGCCATCGGCGTGCTCGCGTTCGGCGAGGTCCTGGGCCGGGCCCAGTGGGCGGGCATCGCCCTGATCGTCGTCGGCGTGGTCGTCCTCAATCTGCGCGGCGGCCACTGACCGTCCTCCGGGCGGGGTGCCCTTCGGGGCGCCCCGCCCGGCCGCTTGTTACCGGCCGTTAGTTCCGGGGACGCCCGACGGGGCGTCACGTCCCGTTCATCCGCAGTCCGCCAGGTCCCGACTGAATTGGCCCAGTTGTACAGCCAACTCGACTCAGCCGCGCGACCCCGGTGCGGCGGACAGGACCCCCGTGGCGACAGGATCCTCCCTCGTCCTCTCCACACCCTCCGGCCCCACCGAAGGCGACCGGCTCACCTTCCACTGGACCACCGACGCACCCGACGCCAAGAACTGGGTCGGCATCTACGACGGCAGCCGCCAGCCGGGCACCGGCTCCTCGCTGCTGTGGAAGTACACCCCCGCCGCCTCGGGCGACGTCCAGCTGGACACCTCGGCGCTGACCGGCGGCCCGTACACCGCGTACCTGCTCGCCAAGGACGGCTACGGCATCCTGGCGCAGAGCGCGCCGTTCAGCTTCAAGCCGCGGCCGATCGCCCCCCGCCCGCACAGCGCGGTGGACGCGCTGACCGCCACCACCGTGGCGCCGTCCGCCGCCTTCCGGATCAAGCTCGGCGGCCTGTGGATGCGCGGCACCGGCGCCCCGGTGTTCCGCAAGATCAGCGGTGACTCCTGGCTGTCCGTCGCCGCCGACGGCACCGTGACCGGCACCGCCCCGAACGCGGCCCTGGCCCGGCCGGCCGTGCTGACCGTCGGGGTCAAGGACCCGGCGGGCGCCACCGACACCATCACCGTGCAGGTGCCGGTCAACGCCCGCAAGCCGCAGCTGAAGACCGCCACCCTGAACCTCTGGAAGGCCGGCGCCGACGTCGAGGACGCGCTGGAGAAGCAGCTGCGGGTGGTGCTCACCCAGGGGCTGGACCTGGTCGCCCTGCAGGAGACCGCCGGCACCGGCGCCCAGGCGCTCGCCGACGCGCTCGGCTGGTACGCCTACCAGAGCGCCGCCAGCGTGGGCATCCTCAGCCGCTACCCGCTGACCGAGATCACCGCGGCCACCGCCGACCTGCCCGCCGCCGGCGCCACCGTGCAGCTGCCGGGCAACCGCAGCCTGCGCTTCTGGGCGGCCCACCTGGACGAGGCCGACTACGGCCCGTACGCCGTTCAGGACGGCCGCACCGCCGGGGCCACCGTGGCGAGCGAGAGTGCCTCCGCCCGCGGCAGGCAGGCCCTCGCCCTGGCCGCGCTGGTCAAGGCCGACCTCGCCGCCCGCAAGCCCGTCGTCCTCGCCGCGGGTCTGGCCTCGCCCTCCCACCTGGACTGGACGCCCGCCACCGCGGCCGCGCACAGCGGCGTGATCGCGCTCAACTGGCCGGTCACGGTGGCCCTGCAGAACGCCGGGCTGACCGACGCCTTCCGCCTGGCCCACCCGGATCCGGCCGCCGCGCCCGGCAACACCTGGTCCGTCACCCGCACCCTGCGCGGCGGCAAGCCCGAGCCGCAGGACCGGATCGACCAGGTGCACTTCGCCGGGAAGCTCACCCTCGTCGAGGCCCACACCCTGGCCACCGGCTGGCCGCAGCCGGAGCCTGGCGCGGCCGCCAACGGCTGGCCCTCGGACACCGCCGCCGCCGTCGCCACCTTCACGATCTGAGAGGCCGACCGATGACTCCCCAGCTCAGCCGACGTACCTTCGTCTCGGCCACCGCCGCCGCGGGTGCGGCCACCGTGGTCGGCCTGTCCGGCGCCCCCGAGGCCGAGGCCAAGACCAAGCCCAGGTCCGGCACCGTGGCCGATGTGAAGCACGTGGTGATCCTCATGCAGGAGAACCGCTCCTTCGACCACTACTTCGGCACCCTGGCCGGCGTCCGCGGATTCGCCGACAAACAAGCCCTGCAATTCCCCGACGGCACCGACGTCTTCCGCCAACCCGACCCGAGCCGCACCGACGGCGCCGCCATGCTCCCCTACCGCATGGACACCACCAAATACAACGCCCAGAACGCCGGCGGCCTCGCCCACGACTGGGCCACCGGCCACCAAGCCATCAACAACAGCGCCATGAACAAATGGATCGCCGCCAAAGGCGAACGCACCATGGGCTACTTCAACCGCGAAGACATCCCCTACCAATACGCCCTCGCCGACGCCTTCACCCTCTGCGACGCCTACTTCTGCTCACTCGCCGGACCCACCGACCCCAACCGCCTCTACCTCTGGACCGGCACCAGCGGCCCCGGCCGCGACGGCACCACCGGCCCCTGGATCGACAACACCCCCGTCACCGACAACCCCGTCGCCGACTGGACCACCTACGCCGAACGCCTCCACAACGCCGGCATCACCTGGCGCGTCTACCACAACCCCAGCAAGGACGACCGCACCGGCGACTACGACGACAACGCCCTCTCCTACTTCAAACAATTCCACAACTACCCCACCACCGACCCCCGCTACATCAACGCCATGACCACATTCGACCCCACCACCTTCGACCGACACTGCAAGGACGGCACCCTCCCCACCGTCTCCTGGCTCGTCGCCCCCTACCTCTTCTCCGAACACCCCAACGCCGGCCCCGCCTACGGCGCCCACTGGGTCAACACCGCCCTCCAATCCCTCATGTCCAACCCCGACATCTGGCAACACACCGTCTTCCTCGTCATGTACGACGAGAACGACGGCTACTTCGACCACATGATCCCCCCCACCCCCGAACCCGGCACCCCCGAAGAATTCACCCAAGGCCGCCCCATCGGCCTCGGCAACCGCGTCCCCCTCTGGGTCGCCTCCCCCTGGTCCCGCGGCGGCTGGACCAACTCCCAAGTCTTCGACCACACCTCCGTCCTGCGATTCCTCGAAATCGTCACCGGAGTCCAAGAACCCAACATCAGCACCTGGCGCCGCACCACCTGCGGCGACCTCACCAGCTGCTTCGACTTCACCAAACCCGACTACACCATCCCCACCCTCCCCGACACCAACGCCCTCATGGCCAAAGCCGACGCCAACACCAACCTCCCCGCCGTCAAACTCCCCACCACCGGCACCCAAGCCCTCCCACCCCAAGAACCCGGCACCCGCCCCCACCGCAAACTCCCCTACGGCCCCGGCGCCGAGATCACCGTCGACCGCACCAGCGGCGTGGTCACCTGCACCATGACCAACACGGGCACCGCGGGTTTCCCGTACACGGTCTACCCGAACATCGCCTTCCCGTTCGCCGGCACCCCGTTCACCGTCGCCCCGGCCGCCAGCAAGACCTACACCTGGGACGCCGCCACCACCGACGGCCGCTACGACTTCACCGTCCACGGCCCGGACGGCTTCGTGCGCCGCTTCGCCGGCACCATCACCCGCACCGGCCAGGACGACACCCCCGTCCCCACGGTCGAGGCGATCGTCAACCGCAACAAGGTCGCGCTGCACCTGCACAACGACGGCGGCACGGAGGTGTCGTTCACCATCAGCCCGAACGACTTCGCCGGCACGGCACAGACCGTGTGGGTGGCCGCGAACAAGCAGGCCACCGTCAACTGGCCGCTCGACAACGGCCGCTACGACGTGACGGTGACCGCTGCCACCGGCACCCGCTTCGCCCGCCGCTACGCGGGCACGGTGCACTGACCCGGGCCACCCCGCACCGGGGCCCCGCCGGCCGGCCGCCGGCGGGGCCCCGCGCCCTTGCGCCGTATGATCGCCGCAGATCGGACGGACGACGGAGGCACGGCGATGGGCGGCACCCGGGCGCAGGATCCGGCGCGATGACCAGCGGCCCGGTCGAGCGGATGGAGCACCACCAGGTCGCCGTCTACCTGGCCGCGATGGCCCTCGGCGCGGTGCTGGGCACGGCCTTCCCGGCCGCCGGGCCGGGGCTGGAGCGGGCGGTCAACCCGGTGCTCGGCGCCCTGCTGTACGTGACCTTCCTCCAGGTGCCCGCCGCGGCGCTGCTCCGCTCGCTGCGCGGCGGCCGCTTCCTGTCGGCGGCGCTGGTGGTGAACTTCGCCGTCGTGCCGCTGGTGGTGGCCGCGATGTTCCCCTTCCTGCCGGACGACCGGGCGGTGCGGCTCGGGGTGCTGCTGGTGCTGCTCTGCCCCTGCGTCGACTATGTGATCGTCTTCAGCGGCCTGGCGGGCGGCGACAGCCGCCGGCTGCTGGCCGCGACCCCGGTGCTGCTGATCGTCCAGATGCTGCTGCTGCCGGTCTACCTGCTGCTGTTCCTGGGCGGCGGGCTCGGCGAGGTGGTGGCGGTCGGCCCGTTCCTGCGGGCCTTCGCCTTCCTGATCGTCACCCCGCTCGCGCTCGCCTGGGCCACCCAGGCCTGGGCCGCCCGCCGCGCCGCGGGCCGCCGCGCCGCCGCCGTGGCCGGCGCCGCGATGGTCCCGCTGATGGCCGCCACCTTGCTGGTCGTGGTCGCCTCGCAGCTACCCCGGCTCGGCGACAGCCTCTCCCGGATCGGCGCCGTGATCCCGGTCTATCTGCTGTTCCTGGTGGTGATGGCCTTCGCCGGCCGCGCGGTGGCCCGGCTGCTCCGCCTCGGCGCCCCCGCGGCCCGCGCCATCGTCTTCACCGGCGCCACCCGCAACTCGCTGGTGGTCCTGCCGCTCGCCCTCGCCCTGCCCCCGGGCCTCTCGGCGGCCGCCGCCGCGGTGGTCGCCCAGACCCTGGTCGAGGTGCTCGGCATGGTCGCGTACGTCCGCCTGGTGCCCCGGCTCGTCCCGGCCTGAGATCAGCGGCGGGCCAGCAGGGCGTACCGCTCGTCCGGGACCGGACCGCCCCACAGCTCCGCCAGCCCGCTCAACGGCTCGATCCGCACCTCCCGGACCAACGGCCGGACGGCCCCGGCCAGTTCCTCCGCCCGTACACCGCCCTGCCACGGCAGCGCCTCCGCCCCGGCCACGTACGGGACGCCGGCCTGCCCCGACTCCCGCCAGCGCCCCTCGACCAGCACCAGCCGACCCCCCGGTCGGAGCCGGTCGACCCAGGCCCGCAGGGCGAGACGGGGATCGGGCAAGGTCCACACCAGGTGCCGGCACAGGACCAGGTCGAACCGCTCCTCCCCGGTCGGCGGCGCGGCCGCGTCGCCGACCAGGAAGCGCCCCGCCAGACCGGCCGCCGCCAGCTTGCCGCGCGCCCGCTCCACCATCCGCGGCGCCAGGTCCACCCCGGTCACCCGGTGGCCGGATCCGGCCAGCAGCAGCGAGAGCGAGCCTGTCCCGCAGCCGACGTCGAGCACGTCCGCCGGCGCGGCCGGTGCCCAGGCCGCCAGCAGCCGGGCCCAGGCGGCCCTGGTCGGCTCGGCCCGCAGGCCGTGATCGGGCTCCTCGTCGAACGTCGGCGCGGCGGCGTCCCAGTAGTCGGCGATGGCGGCGGGGTTCGGATCGGTCATCGCACCAGCTTGGCAGCCGGCTCCGACAATCGCCCCGGGCGGCGCCACCCGGCTTGCCCTGCAAGGGAGTTACCGATCTCCACGACGGCCGGTCATGCCCTGTTCACGCCCCGTACGCGGCCCTTAGGGTCAATGGTCCTCCAGTTGTACGACCAACTTGACCCTGAAGGAACCCCGTGGCCACAGGCAGCACGCTCGCCCTCAGCTCCACCGGAAGTCCCACCGAGGGCGACAAACTCACCTTCCACTGGACCACCGACGCGCCCGACGCCAAGAACTGGGTCGGCATCTACGACGGGAGCAGGCAGCCGGGCACCGGCTCCTCGCTGCTGTGGAAGTACACCCCGGGCACCTCGGGCGACGTCCAGCTGGACACCTCGGCGCTGACCGGCGGCCCGTACACCGCCTACCTGCTCGCCAAGGACGGCTACGGCATCCTGGCCCGGAGCGCGCCGTTCACCTTCCGGCCGAAGCCCGCCGTCGCCCGCCCGCACGCGGTGGTCGACGTGCTCGCCGCCACCCCGGTGACCCCCGGTGCGGCGGTGAGCGTGAAGCTCGGCCGGCTCTGGATCCGCCCGGCGGGCAACCCGGCCGGCAGCCCCACCTTCCGCCGGATCGGCGGCGACTCCTGGCTCTCGGTCGCCGCGGACGGGACGGTCACCGGCACCGCCCCCGCCGCCCCGCTCGCCCACCCGGCCCTGGTCACCGTGGGCGTCAAGGACAGCGCGGGCGCCACCGACACCGTGGTCGTCCAGGTGCCGGTCATCGCCCCGACCGCTCCGCTGCGCCTCAAGGTCGCGGCCTGGAACCTCTGGGACGCCGGCATCCACATCACCGACGCGCTGGAGAAGCAGCTGCGGGTGGTGCTCACCCAGGGGCTGGACGCGCTCGCGCTGCAGGAGACCGCCGGCACCGGCGCCCAGGCACTGGCCGACGCGCTCGGCTGGTACGCCTACCAGAGCGCGGGCAGCGTGGGCATCCTCAGCCGCTACCCGCTGACCGCCGTCACGCCGGTCAGCGCCTCGCTGCCCGCCGCCGCGGCCACCCTCCAACTGCCCGGCGGCCGCCGGGTCCGGCTGTGGGCCGCGCACCTGAGCGAGACCGGCTACGGCCCGTACGCCGCCCAGGACGGCTCGACCGCCGCCCAGGTCGAGGCGGCCGAGAACGCCTCCGTCCGGCTCCAGCAGGCCAAGGCGCTGGCGACCGCCGTCCGGGCCGACCTGGACACCGGCACCGGCCTCGTGCTGGCCGCGGGTCTGGCCTCGCCCTCCCACCTGGACTGGACGGCCGCCACCGCCGCCGCGCACAGCGGGGTCGGCCCGGTCAGCTGGCCGGTGACGGTGGCCCTGCAGAACGCCGGGCTGACCGACGCCTTCCGCCTGGCCCACCCGGATCCGGCCGCCGCGCCCGGCAACACCTGGTCGCCGACCCGCAAGGTGCGGGGCAGCAAGCCCGAGCCGCAGGACCGGATCGACCAGGTGCAGTTCGGCGGCCCGATCACCCTCGTCGAGGCCCACACCCTGGCCACCGGCTGGCCGCAGGCCGACCCCAACACCGCCGCCAACGGCTGGCCCTCGGACACCGCCGCCGCCGTCGCCACCTTCACCCTCTGAACCTCCCCCACCGAGAGGCCTCCCCGATGTCCGATCTCTCCCGCCGCACCTTCGTCGGCGCCACCGCGGCGGCCGGCGCCGCCGCCGTCGTCGGCCTGCCGTCCGCCGCCGCCTCCGCCGCTCCCGCCGGCACCCCCGGCACCGCCGCCTCGGGCACCGTGGCCGATGTGAAGCACGTGGTGATCCTCATGCAGGAGAACCGCTCCTTCGACCACTACTTCGGCACCCTGGCCGGCGTCCGCGGATTCGCCGACAAACAAGCCCTGCAATTCCCCGACGGCACCGACGTCTTCCGCCAACCCGACCCGAGCCGCACCGACGGCGCCGCCATGCTCCCCTACCGCATGGACACCACCAAATACAACGCCCAGAACGCCGGCGGCCTCGCCCACGACTGGGCCACCGGCCACCAAGCCATCAACAACAGCGCCATGAACAAATGGATCGCCGCCAAAGGCGAACGCACCATGGGCTACTTCAACCGCGAAGACATCCCCTACCAATACGCCCTCGCCGACGCCTTCACCCTCTGCGACGCCTACTTCTGCTCACTCGCCGGACCCACCGACCCCAACCGCCTCTACCTCTGGACCGGCACCAGCGGCCCCGGCCGCGACGGCACCACCGGCCCCTGGATCGACAACACCCCCGTCACCGACAACCCCGTCGCCGACTGGACCACCTACGCCGAACGCCTCCACAACGCCGGCATCACCTGGCGCGTCTACCACAACCCCAGCAAGGACGACCGCACCGGCGACTACGACGACAACGCCCTCTCCTACTTCAAACAATTCCACAACTACCCCACCACCGACCCCCGCTACATCAACGCCATGACCACATTCGACCCCACCACCTTCGACCGACACTGCAAGGACGGCACCCTCCCCACCGTCTCCTGGCTCGTCGCCCCCTACCTCTTCTCCGAACACCCCAACGCCGGCCCCGCCTACGGCGCCCACTGGGTCAACACCGCCCTCCAATCCCTCATGTCCAACCCCGACATCTGGCAACACACCGTCTTCCTCGTCATGTACGACGAGAACGACGGCTACTTCGACCACATGATCCCCCCCACCCCCGAACCCGGCACCCCCGAAGAATTCACCCAAGGCCGCCCCATCGGCCTCGGCAACCGCGTCCCCCTCTGGGTCGCCTCCCCCTGGTCCCGCGGCGGCTGGACCAACTCCCAAGTCTTCGACCACACCTCCGTCCTGCGATTCCTCGAAATCGTCACCGGAGTCCAAGAACCCAACATCAGCACCTGGCGCCGCACCACCTGCGGCGACCTCACCAGCTGCTTCGACTTCACCAAACCCGACTACACCATCCCCACCCTCCCCGACACCAACGCCCTCATGGCCAAAGCCGACGCCAACACCAACCTCCCCGCCGTCAAACTCCCCACCACCGGCACCCAAGCCCTCCCACCCCAAGAACCCGGCACCCGCCCCCACCGCAAACTCCCCTACCGACCCTGGGCGGACGTGGCGGTGGACCGGAGCACCGGCACCGTCACCTGCACCATGACCAACTCCGGTACGGTGGCGTTCCCTTACACCGTGTACCCGAACATCGTCTTCGCCTTCGCGGGTACGCCGTTCACCGTCGCCGCGGGCACCGCCCAGACCTACACCTGGGACGCCGCCACCACCGACGGCCGCTACGACTTCACCGTCCACGGCCCCGACGGCTTCGTGCGCCGCTTCGCCGGCACCATCACCCGCACCGGCCAGGACGACACCCCCGTCCCCACGGTGACGGCCGCCCCGGGCAGCTCCTCGCTCACCCTCCAACTGGTCAACGACGGTGGGACGGAGACCTTCTTCACCGCCACCCCGAACGACTTCGCCGGCACGGCACAGACCGTCTGGGTCGCCCCGGGCAGCCGCACCACCCTCAGCTGGCCGCTCGACCAGGGGCGTTACGACGTCATCGTGACGGGCGGCAACGGCACCCGGTTCACCCGCCGCTACGCGGGCACCCTGCACTGACCCACCGGGCGGGTGGGCCGCGCCGCCGCCCACCCGCCACCTCGAGCAGCCGGCGCCTCAGGCGGCCGGCGCCTCAGTGCAGACCGGCGCGCAGGGCGGTGACCCGGTCGGCGGCCGCGGTGAATCCGGGCCGGTCGAGGGTCCCGGCGTCCAGCGCCGCGGCGAGGGCCGTGACCGCCTGGTCGCCCTGGGCGGTGTCGCGGGCGGAACAGAGCAGCAGGTCCATGCCCGCGGCGGCGGCCAGCACCGAGCGCTGGCCGGCGTTGCCGTAGGCGTTCAGCGCACCGGCCTCGATCGCGTCGGTGATGGTGACGCCCTGGTACCCGAGCCGCCCGCGCAGCTCCTGCTGGACGACGGTGGGCGACAGCCCGGCCGGGTTCTTCGGGTCCAGCGCCGGATAGATCGCCCAGGAGAGCATGATCATCCGCACCCCGGCGGCGATCGCGGGCGGGTACGGCACCTCGTCCACGGTGCGCAGCATGGTCAGGGACAGCGGCAGGGTGACCGGGCCGAGGTCGGTGTTCTGCCCGGCGGGTGCCGAGCCGAGCCCGGGGAAGTGCTTGGCGGTGGCCGCCACCCCGGCCTTCTGCTGGGCCTTGATGAAGGCCGTGCCGAGGTTGGCGACGGTCCTCGGGTTGCTGCTGTACGAGCGCTGGGTGGCGTCGATGAAGTTGCCCGGCTTGTCGTACACGTCGAGGACCGGGGCCAGGTTGACGTTCAGCCCGAGGCCGGTGAGGTTCTTGCCGGCGCCGGTGCCCGCGGTGCTCGCCGCGGCGGTCGGGTCGGGCGAGTGGCCGATCTGCTTGGCCGAGGGCACCGGTGCGCCGGGCAGCCGCTTGATCTTGCCGCCCTCCTGGTCCGTCATCAGCAGCAGAGGCTCCTTCACCGGGCTCTGCCGCTGGGCCGCCCGGAGCTGGTCGACGACCGCTGTGAGCTGAGCCGGGCCGGAGACGTTCTCGCCGAAGAACACCACCCCGGCGGCCTGGCCGGCGCGGATCGCGCGCAGCAGCGACTCGGGCGGGGTCAGGCCGGGGTAGGAGTAGATGACGCGCCGCCCGGCGAGCTGCTCGGCGCTCTGCGCCGGCGCTGTCGCCGCCGGGGTCGGGCTCGCCGTCGCCTCCGGGCTCGGGCTGGCCGGCGGGCTGGGCGTGGCGGTGGGCGTCGGGCTCTCCACCGAGGGCGACGGGGTCGGAGTGGCGGGCGCCGGGGACGGTCCGGCCGCCGTGGGCGGGGCGGAGGAGCAGGCGGAGAGCAGCAGCGCCAGACCGACGGCCACCCCCAGGACGCGCGAGGACACGGCCGCTCCCTTCTGCTCCGTCAGGCCGGAAGATCGTCTCCAGGCTAATCCGGGACGGTCCGGATGCGGCCGCCGCCGCGCGCGGTCACGGGGTGTTCTCGTACCAGCCCAGCGCGTCCTCTCCGGTCTCGTCCTCCGGCACCCCGTCGGCCCAGTTCGACGCCAGGTAGAGCAGTGCGGCGGTGATCCCGAGCGCCCACCAGCCCCAGCGCGGTATCCGTTCTCCCATGGGCCGAGCCTACGGCACCGCTGGGAGACAATCGGATGGCCGGTCATATCCTTTGCCGTACAGCGATGTTGATGATCGGCATCCCCTCACACCCGCGCGCCCACCAGCCAGCCCCGGAAGCCGTCGGCGACCAGCCTCCGGTACGCCTGGTGCACCCGATCCGGCACCTGCTGCTCGACGGCGAAGCCGCGGCGCGGGTACTCGATCACCCGCTGCAGGGTGCCGACCAGCTTCTCCACCACCAGTCGCGGGTCGCCGATGCCCGCCGCGTAGGCGTCCAGCCCGACCGGGGCCGACGCGCAGACCGGCTCGACCTCGGGCCAGCGTAGCCGGCAGGTCGCGTAGGCCCGCCGCTCCATGTACGGCATCGAGACCAGCATCAGCGACCGCACCGGCACCCCGGCCTCGGCCAGCACCCGCCGGGACAGCGTGAGGTTCTCCCCGGTGTGGCGGGCGGCCGGCTCCAGCAGGACGGCCTCGGCGGGCATCCCGAGCATCCGCGCCCGCGCCCCGAAGCCGGCGGCCTCCCCCTCCGGGAACCGCTCCGGCCAGGTCCGGTTGGCGCCCCCGCTGAACACCGCGACCGGGAACAGCCCCGCCCGGTACAGCTGCGCCGCCCGGTCGGCCACCCCGAGGTCGTGACTGCCGAGCACCACCGCCGCGTCGCACCGCCGTGCCGGGTGCCCCAGCCTGAGGTACTCCCAGAGCACCCGGGCGTCCGCCCACTGCCGGCCGCCGGGCGCCGACTCCTGACCGTCCGTCACATCCGCTCCCGGCTCGTCGCCACGGCCTCCCACGCTAGGCCGTGCCCGACGGTTCGCGTCGGATCAGCGCGCGGCCACCCCGGCCTCCCCCGGTCGGAGCGCTTCCGCGAAGGCCGCGAGGTGCTGCAGGGTGTGGGCCGTGGAGTCGGGGGAGAAGGCCCCGGCGAGCCCCTCGGCAGCTCCTTCGGCAGCTTCGGCGGCCCGGGGCAGCATGGTGGCCTCGTAGGCCCGGACGGCCGTGTCGAGCGTGTCCTCGGTGGCGATGCGCCCGGCGAGGTCGGCGGCGTCCAGCATGGCCAGGTTGGCCCCCATGCCGGAGAACGGTGACATCAGGTGGGCGGCGTCGCCGAGCAGGGTGACGCCCGGCGTGGTCGTCCAGGTGTGCGGGACCGGCAGGGCGAACAGCGGCCGGTCGACGAACCGGCCGTCGTTGTCGGTGATCAGGCGCAGCAGGACCGGGTCCCACCCGGCGAACTCCCGGACCAGCGCCGCACGGACGGCCCGGGCGTCCGCCAGGTCGAGGTGCTCGAACCGGCTGCGGTCCGCGCGCAGGCCGATGTGGAGGCGGATGCGGCGGTTGCCGTTGCGCTGGGCCAGCAGGCCCTTGCTGTCGGCCAGCGCCATCATGGTGCCCTCGCCGACGAGGGCGGAGAGCTCGGGGTGGCGCGTGTCGGCGTCGTCGAGCCAGGCTTCGACGAAGGTCACTCCGGTGTAGGCGGGGACGGCGTCCGACAGCAGGGCGCGCACCCGTGACCAGGCCCCGTCGGCCCCGATGACGAGGTCGGCGGTGCTCGTGGCGCCGTTGGCGAAGCACAGTCGGTGGGTGCCGTCGCCGAGCGGGACGACGGCCGTGAGGTGGTGGCCCCAGTGGACGGTGCCGGGGGCGAGGGAGTCCAGCAGCAGGCCGCGCAGCAGGCCCCGGTCGATCTCGGGCTTGTAGGCCTCCTCGGGCTCGGGAACGAGATCGAACAGCAGGGCGGCGTCACGACCGAGCAGGCGCATCTGCTGCCCCTCGGGGCGGGAGAGTTCGAGGAAGCGCTCCAGCAGGCCGGCCGCGCGCAGTGCGGCCTGTCCGGAGTCGGCCTGCATGTCCAGGGTGCCGCCCTGGGTGCGGGCGTCGGGCGAGCCGTCCCGGTCGAAGACGGTGACCGGGAGGCCGTACCGCTGGAGCACGCGGGCACAGGTCAGACCGCCGGGGCCGGCGCCGACGACGGCGATGCGGGGCGCGGCGGTGCGGGGCGTGGCGGTGGTGGCGGTGGGCATGGGTGCACTTCCGTTCGATTCTGCGGTCGGTGGCGCCAGGCGCGGCGGCGGCGCCGGGCCCGGCAGACCCAGAAGAGCACACTCGATACAAAAGTGCAACGACTCACCTTTTTAATCGAGTCAATCCAGCGCTAGAGTGATGCCCATGAGTGAGACGACGGGGCGCCGGGAGCGCAAGAAGGCCGCCACCCGCCAGGCGCTGGCCGATGCGGCCCTGGAGCTGTTCCTGGAGCGCGGCTACGACCAGGTCAGCGTCAAGGACGTCGCGGAGGCCGCCGACGTCTCCACCACGACGCTGTTCAAGCACTTCTCCGGCAAGGAGGCGCTGGTCTTCGACGAGGACGCCGACCAGGAGACCGCCCTGGTCGCGGCAGTGCGCGAGCGCCCGGCCGGCACGTCCGTCCCGGCCGCGCTGCGCGACCACCTGCTGGACCTGGACACCCGGGCCCGCGACAGCGACCCCCGCTTCCCCCGGTTCCTCCGGCTGACCGAGAGCACGCCGGCCCTGCGGGAGTACGCCCACCGGATGTGGATGCGCCACCAGACGGCCCTGGCGCACGCGATCGCCGCCGACATCGGCGCGCCCGAGGACGACGTGACCTGTGCGGCGCTCGCACGGTTCGCCCTCGAAGCGCCCAGCCTGGCCCGGAGCACGGCCGATCCGCGGCAGGCCGTCGAGCGCGTCTTCGAGCTGCTCGAACGGGGCTGGCCGACCGCCGCACGAGGGGGCACCGGGCCGGCACCCGGGTAGCCGCCGGGAACGGCCGCGCCCCGGCCGACGGCCCGGGAAGGGCGGTCGACCGGGGCGGCGGTCGGAGGTCGCGGCGGCGGCCGGCCCGCGACGGGCCGGCCGGCCTCAGCCCAGCAGGGCCGGCAGCTCGGCGATCGAAGCGAGCACGTGGGTGGCCCCGTCGGCCCGCAGGCGGTCCGCACCGTGGGCGCCGGTGAGCACGCCCGCCACCACCGGGGCCCCGGCCCGGGTGCCCGTGAGCATGTCGTAGCCGGTGTCACCGGCCACCGCGATCTGGCGGACCGAGTCCGTGCCGGTGCGCAGCAGCGCGGTCAGCGCGAGGTCCGGGTAGGGACGGCCGCGGCCGGCCTCGGCGGGGCACAGGGTCAGGTCGGCGATGCCCTGCCAGCCGAGGGCCGCCAGGATCCGGTCCTGGGTGGACCGGGAGAAGCCGGTGGTCAGTACGACCTTGCGACCGGCCGAGCGGAGTTGCTCGATCGCCTCGGCGGCGCCGGGCAGGGCGGCGCAGTGACCCGCGTCGACCAGGTCGTGGTAGGCCGCCTCGAAGGCCAGGTTGGCCTGCTGGGCCTTGGCCTCCTCACCGAACAGGTGCCGGAAGACGGAGATCTTGGACTCGCCCATGGTGACCCGGACGTGCTCCAGCATGCGGCCGTGCTCCGGGGTGCCGGACTCCACGCCCAGCGCGGCCGCGGCGGCGTCGAAGGCCCGCTCGACCAGGCCGTCGTCGGCCACGGTGGTGCCGGCCATGTCCAGGACGACCAGGCGGATGTCGTTGCTCATGTGGATTGCCCTTACAGGTTGGCGAGTTGTGCGGTGGTCTCGGCGATCGCCGGGGAACAGGTCATGCCGCGGCCGCCGGGGCCGGTGACCAGCCAGACGGCGTCGCTCAGCTGCTCGCGGTGCACCACCCGGGTGGTGTCGGTGCACTGCGCGTACACCCCGGCCCAGCGGCGGCGGATCCGCGGCAGCGGACGGCCGAGCAGTTCCTCGGCGACGGCGGTGAGGTGCTCGTACGGCTCCTCGTCGACGTCGAAGCCGAACGGCTGGTCGTACTCGTGGGTGTCGCCGATGGTCAGGCCGCCGTGCTCGCGCTGGACCATCAGCAGCTGCATCTTGTGCTCGGCGGCGACCGGCAGCTGCGGCCGGGCGGCCTTGAGCGCCTCCAGCGCGGGGCCGGCGAAGGCGGGGTAGTAGCGGAAGCTGTCGCCGTCGGCGACCGAGGTGGTGAGCGGCTCGTCCAGCGGGTCGGTCTGCATCATCTGCAGTCGCACCCGGCGGACCGGCAGCTCGGGGGCCAGCTCGCGGACCAGGCCGCCGAGCCAGGCGCCGGTGCAGAGGATCACCAGGTCGCCCTGGTGCAGCTGCCCGTGGTCGTCGCGCACCGCGCTGGAGCCGACCACCTCACGGACCTCGCGCCCGGGCAGGAAGGTGTACCGGCCGGAGGCCGCCAGCTCGGCCCGCAGCGCGGGCTGGGCGAGCCGGGGCTCGACCGCCGCGTCCCGCTCACACCACAGGCCGCCCAGGAAGTCGCCGCGCAGCGCGGGGTTGGCCGCCCGCACCTCGTCGGCGCCGAGCAGCCGATAGCCGCGCTCGGCGGCGTCCGGGAGCTTCAACGCCTGTTCGGCGACGGCGAGTTCCTCCTGGCTGCGGACCAGGGTGAGCGAGCCGTTGGCGCGGAAGTGCAGCCCGGGGACCCGCTCCCCGATCGTCTCCCACAGCTCCCGGGCGCGCAGCGCGGTGGCGAGCTCCTCGCCACCGGCCCGGCCGCTGACCCAGACCAGGCCGAAGTTGCGCACCGAGGCGCCACGCGCCTCGGCCTCGCGCTCGATGTGGACCACCTCATGGCCGCGCTCGACGGCCTGCCAGGCGTGCATGGTGCCCAGCACGCCTGCTCCTACCACGATGACTCTCATACGGACAGGCTCCGGCGGCCAGGTGACGGGAGGTGGTCCAGCCGGGGTCCCGGAGATGAACCGCCTGGCAAAAGTTGTACAGACAACATGAGGCCGACCCCCGGCAGATCCCCCACGGATCCCCGGATCGGCGCCGGAGCGCCAAATCCCCGCCCGGCGAGGCCGGTTCGACGGCCACCAAGAGTTCACCCCATCGTGGTCCGGCGGACGGCGGGCCCATCACGACTGCCGCTAGTATCTGCCCGGTCACTCCCGGTGACCGACCGCAGGCGTGGGCAGCACGCCCCTGATCGAAAGGCTCGCGGAGCCGATGGCCCCTCGACTCTCCGTCGTCGTCCCGATCTACAACGTCGAGCGCTACCTTCCGGAGTGCCTCGACTCGATTGCCGCGCAGACCTTCGGCGACTTCGAGTGCGTGATGGTCGACGACGGCTCCACCGACGGGAGTGCGGACATCGCCGCGGCCCACGCCGCCCGGGACCAGCGCTTCCGCCTGGTCCGGCAGCAGAACAAGGGCCTGGGCGCGGCCCGCAACACCGGCTGGCGCCACCTCGACGCGGGCAGCGAGTACCTGGCCTTCGTGGACAGCGACGACACCCTGCCGCCCGGCGCCTACGCGTTGATGGTCGCCACCCTGGACGGGACCGGCTCGGACTTCGCGACCGGCAACGCGCTGCGCCTGCGCACCACCGGCTACTCGCCCTCCCACGCCCACCGCAAGCCGTTCCGGGAGACCCGGCTGCGGACCCATGTGACCGAGATCCCCGCCCTGGTCACCGACCGCACCGCGTGGAACAAGGTCTACCGCCGCAGCTTCTTCGACGGGGCCGGGGTGCTCTACCCCGAGGGCATCCTGTACGA
The DNA here is from genome assembly GCF_040678895.1 of Kitasatospora sp. NPDC049258. Lineage (NCBI taxonomy): Bacteria > Bacillati > Actinomycetota > Actinomycetes > Kitasatosporales > Streptomycetaceae > Kitasatospora > Kitasatospora sp. NPDC049258. The sequence goes on along the minus strand of NZ_JBFAQT010000004.1, from coordinate 171,351 downwards.
GGACGCCCCGGTCAGCGTGCCGCACCACTTCCTCGCCGCCAGCGTGGACGTCCTCTCCGAGCCGGTCTACCACTGGCGGGTACGCGAGGACGGCGATCTGTCGATCACCCAGAAGAAGACCGACCCCCGCGGCCTGATCGACCGGGTCCGCTCGATGGAGCTGGTCCGCGAGTGGCTGCTGGCCCGCCCGGAGCCGCGCTTCCGCGACCACCTGCGCAGCTACGACCGGAACTCGCTGGTCGAGGAGATCCCGATGTTCTTCTGGTCCGTCCCGGACGGCGACCGGACCTACCGCGCGGCCTACCAGCAGCACGTCGGCCGGCTGCTGCGGGCCATCGGCGTCGAGCAGATCGACCCGCTGGGCGCCCAGTTGCGCGTCAAGTACCGGCTGACGCTGGCGAACCGGATGCACGAGTTCGTCGCCCTCCAGCGGCTGCACCGGCGGGTGCGCCGGCTGCGCTCGCGCGGGGCGGTCGCCTGACCCGCGGTGCGCACGCCGCCCACCCGCGGCCGTCCGCGCCGCCACGCGGACGGCCCGGCGGCCGCCCGGTCAGCGCAGCACCCGGGCCCGGAGGTAGTTCCGGCGCCCGAACTGCGGCTCGTCCACGGCCGTCAACTCCTCGACCTGGAAGCGGTAGAGCGCCGCCGCGCCCCGCCCGGCCAGGAACTGCTCCCGCACCTGCGGATCCTGCCCGAAGGACGGGTACCGCGCCTGGTAGGCGGCGAAGGCCGCCTCGGCGTGCAGCCCCCAGGCCTCCCCCGCACTGCCGCTCAGCTGGACCCCGCGCAGTTGCTCGCCGAAGGCCGGCGGCGGCAGGAAGACGGTCGCGGCGGCCCTGGCCTCCTCCGCCAGGTGCAGGCTGTGCCGGGTGGAGCGCTCGCTCACGAAGTAGAGCACCAGGTCCTGGTCGTAGGCGAAGAAGGCGAGATTGGCGTGCGGCCCCCGCTCGTGGCCGGCCGTGGCCAGGGTGAGCACCGTACTCTCCGCGAGGATCCCCTCCACCCCCTTGCCGAGCTCGGCCGCGGGCCAGTCGCCCTGGGTGACATCGAGCCGGTACGGCATGGCGCGTCCCTCCGTACTGCTTCCGTACTGCTGCGGGAAAACGGTGAGCCCGGCGAGGACGCCGCCCTCGCCCCCGCCCACATGCTCTCCCCGCCCGGCGGCCCGGCACAAGGGGCCTCACCCCGGCCGCCGGGCCCGCGCCCCCGGGCGCCGGGGCAAACGGACCAGTCTGCCCGAGCACCCCGGCCCGGCAGGGCCGTTCACCCGCACTCGGCATGTCCCGGCCAGTCAGTCGTACCCTGTGTGCCAACGACTGCGGCTCGATCAGGGGGACGAAGTGCACCGGAGCCATCGGCCCACCCACGGCCGCCGCGCCCAGGGCGCCACCGCAGCCCTCACCCGGGAGTACGACCGCGCCATGAGCGGTGAACTTCCCGAGGACGGACGCCCGGTGGACGCACAGCGCCCCGAGATCGGCGACTCCTGGGCCCGGCTGCGCCGGCTCGGCCTCGACCCGGACCGCGGCCGCAACGCGCGCCGGATCGCCGCCGCCGAGCTGGAGCACCGGCGCCGCGCCAACGGGCTCGACCAGGTGCTGCCGGTGCTCCGCTCCTCGCTGCTGCCGTCGGACGGCGGCACCCCGCTGCTGATGGCCATCGCCGACGCCGAGGGCCATGTGCTCTGGCTGGACGGCAGCCGCCCGCTGCTGCGCAGCGCCGACAGCATCGGCTTCGACCACGGCGCCCGCTGGGCCGAGGACGAGGTCGGCACCAACGGCATCGGGCTGGCCGTCCGGACCGGGCGCGCCACCGAGGTGCACTCCGCCGAGCACTACCTGCGCAGCCACCACACCTGGACCTGCGTCGCCGCCCCGGTCCGCGATCCGCGCACCGGCCGGCTCGCCGGCGTGATCGACCTCAGCGGACCGGCCCACTCCGGCGCCCCGTACCTGCTCCAACTCACCATCACCGCGGCCAGGCTGGCCGAGACCGAGCTGCGCGCCCGGCACCTGGAGTCGCTGCACCGGCTGCGCACCGTCGCCGCCCCGCTGCTGGCCCGCTTCGCCGGGCCGGCGCTGGTGGTGGACAGCGCCGGCTGGACGGCCGCCGCCAGCGGCATGCCCGACCTGCCCCGCCTCCAACTGCCCGCCGACGGCTGGGGCGCCGGCACCCTGCACCGGCTGGCCGGCCTCGGCGAGTGCGCGGTCGAACCGCTGGCCGACGGCTGGCTGGTGCGCCCGGTCTCCGGCCCGGCCACCGCACAGGCCGACCTCGCCGAGCTGACCGACGGCGCCCGGATCCGGCTCGACCTGACCCGCGCCGACCGCCCCGTGCTCCGGGTCTCCGGCGCCGCCGGCGGCTGGTCGTACGCGCCGAGCCCCCGGCACGTCGAACTCCTGCTGCTGCTCGCCGTCCACCGCGAGGGCCTGAGCGCGGCCGGGCTGGCTCAGGCGCTGTTCGGCGACCGGAGCCGTACCGTCACGGTCCGCGCCGAGCTCTCCCGGCTGCGCCGCCACCTGGGCGGCCTGCTGGAGCACCGGCCCTACCGGCTCGCGGGCGCGGCGCGGGTGTCCGTCCAGGCCCCGGCCGAACCCTACGACCTGCTGCCCGGCTCCAACGCACCGGGCGTGCGCGAGCTGCGGGCGGGCCTGGCGGCCGGGCGCCTGCGGCTGCCCACCGACTGAACCGGGCTCCTGCGGCTCGGCCGAGGCCGAGGCCGAACCGGGTGCGGCCTCAGCCGCCGGCCAGCAGCGCGGCGAGCTGTTCGTCGGTGGGGCCCGAGACCGCCTCGGCCTCGGCCGAGACGCAGGCGTAGGTCCGGTCCAGCCAGGCCTTGACCTTGGGCTTGGAGGCCTCCAGCAGCGCGCTGCCGTGCGGGGAGTCCAGCGCGAGGTGCAGCGTGGAGCCGTGACAGGGACAGTAGGCGGGCCAGAGCTTGATGTCCCCCTGACCGCTGAGCGAGGCCAGTCCGTCGCGCAGGAGCTCGCGCGAGAAGACCCAGTCCGCCTCGTCGGGACGTCCCAGGTGGAAGGTGAGCCGCACCTCGAACGGGCGCTCGGCCTCGTAGCGGAACCTGGTGCGCACCTCACCCACCAGATCCTGGTCCAACGCGATCCGCAGCGTCAGCACCTCCTCCACCACCGGCGGGACGGCGACGACCCGGCCGGGTTCGCCGCCCGTGGGGGTGGCGGCGAGTGGCTGGTTCGAGGGGGCGGACAGCGGGTCGCGCGGCATAGACGGTCTCTCCGGGGCGGCTGGGTTAGAGGCCAGCGTGCGGCACCCGGGGCCGGTCGGCAAGAGTTGCAACGGGGTTGCAGGCCCGGCTCCGGGCGATTACCGGACACTCCGTCAACTCGCCCGCACCGTGGGTCACTAGAATGCATGCGATGATGCCGCCCGAGGGGTGGCGGAGGGTGTACCGGCCGCTGGTAGTCTCGTGGCCCCGCCGCAGCGGCCGGCGCCCGTGCGAGGCGGAGAGGGAGGGGAGCCCGGTGGTGCTCCGCGAGGACAGCAGGACGCTCCGGCCGGTGCGCCGGCACGGCCGGCCGAAGCCGGTGGGCGGCCGGTTCCGGATGCCCACGCTCAGGTTCTCCGGGGCCGCGATGGCGATGTCGACCGTGGTCGGGATCAGCCTCCTCACCACCTGGCTGCTCAACGAGCAGCAGCAGGTCGGCCGCCGGCCCGGACTGTCGGTCGGCGCCAGCCCGCCGCTGCCCAGCCCCGAGGCCGCGACCCCGCTCGCGCCGCCGCCCGCCGAGGCCGTCCCCGTCACGGCGGAGCCCGCCCTGACCGCCGCTCCCGCGCTGGCCGCCACCGCGCTGCCCGGCGCCCGCCAGGCCGGCACCAGCACGGCCCACCCGGTGACGGCCCGCCCCAGCGGCACCCCGTCCCGGCCCCCGGCCGCCACCGGCGGCCCGGGCCAGGGGCCGACCGGCACCACGCCGTCGCCCTCCACCTCCCCCGCGCCGACCGGGCCGGCGGCGGAGCCCACCCCGGCCACCCCGACCGAGCTCGCCACCGACCACGCGCTCAAGGGCAACGCCGAGGTCACGCCGCTCGGCCGCTCGGGCACCCGGCACACCCTGGCCCTGGCGGTCGGCGAGCCGCTCACCGCCCTGCAGGTCGAGCTCCGGCTGCACCGGCCCGACGTGCTGCCCGGCACCACGCCCTGGACCGACCTGCCGGGGGCGGTGGCCACCGTGTCGCTGGACCACGACAGCCTGGTCTACCGCTTCACCCTGCCGCCCGGCCTCGACGTCGCCCCGGGCGCGTACGGCTTCACGGTGACCGGCAGCGCCGTCCCCCCGCCCACCGCCTCCGCCTCCGGCACCGCCCGGACGGTGACGGTGCCGGCCTCGGAGAGCTGGAGCGCCTCGGCCTTCGCCCTCGGCACGCCGCGCGCGGTCGCGGCCCGGGGCGGCTTCGACCCCTCCTGACGGTGGTCCGGGCCGGGCCCGGACCACCCGCCGGCGCCGTCAGTCGCGGCCGCCCACAGCCCGGACGTGGACCGCCCGGCGCAGGTCGTCCAGCTCGTCGAGCAGGCTGCGGCGCAGCCCCGGTGTGGGCTCCGGCCGGGCCAGGCAGGCCTCGGTGGCCGCCACCACGGCGGCGGTCGCCCGGTCGCGGGGGAACAGCGAGTGGCCCAGCACGCCGGCCACCCGGTCGCCGCGCTCGCCGCCGGCCGGCACCGCCTCGAAGTAGCGGCGCTGGTAGTCGTCGAGCAGCTCCTCGGTGCCGGACCGCCAGAAGCCCTCCGCCGTGGCCGCCAGCAGCCGGTTGGACAGCTCGCCCTCGAACAGGGCCGCCCAGGCCCGGGCCTTCGCGGCCGCCCCGGGCAGCGCGGCCCGGGCCCTGGCCGCGCCCTGCTGCGCGGCGTCGCTGGGGCTGCGGGCGAGTTCGGCCTCGATCGCCGCCTCGTCCACGGCGCCCTTGGCGGCCAGCGTGACCAGCGCGGACCAGCGGCGGTCGGGGCTGAGCTCCAGGCCCTGCGGCAGCGCCTCGCCGGCCAGCCAGGACCGCAGCCGTGCCAGGTCGGCGGGCGAGTCGGCGCTCTCCACCACCCCGCGCAGGGCGGCCAGCCGCAGGCTCTGCCCGGCGCCCGGGCGGGCGAGCAGCTGCTCGGCCGCGCGGCCGAGCAGTGCGAGGGCGGCGGGCCGCTGCTCGGGGGCGAGGTAGCGGTCGACCGCCTCGGTGCGGGCGAACGCGAGCACCCCCTCCACGGCGGCGACGGCGGTCTCGGCGGGCAGGTGGGCGGCCACCAGCTCCAGGTAGGCGAGCGGCGCCAGCTCGCCGTCCCGGACCAGGTCCCGGGCGTGCTCCCAGAGCACCGCCCGGGTCAGCTCGTCGTCGATCCGGGAGAGCGACTCGGCGACGGTGCGCCAGGAGTCCTGGTCCAGCCGGATCTTGGCCCAGCTGAGGTCGCCGTCGTTGGGCAGCAGCAGCGCGGGGCGGGCGGCCCCGGCCAGCTCGGGCACCTCGGTGCGGCCGCCGGGTGCGAGCTCGACCTCGATGTCCGCGCGCCGCACCACCCCGTCGGGGGACCGGTCGTGGACACCGAGCCGGATCCGGTGCGGCCGGCTGCCCTCGTTGACGATCCCGACGGCGGCGATCCGGTCGCCCTCGTACCGGACCTCCGTCCGGAGCGTGTCGACCCCGCTGGTGCGCAGCCAGCGCTCGGCCCAGGACGACACGTCCCGACCGCTGGCCTCGCCGAGCGCGGCGAGGAAGTCGGCGAGCTCGGCGTTGCCGTACGCGTGCCGCTCGAAGTACCGGTTGACGCCGGCGAAGAAGGCCTCGTCGCCCAGCCAGACCACCAGCTGGCGCAGCACGGAGGCGCCCTTGGCGTACGAGATGCCGTCGAAGTTGCCCATCGCCTCGGCGACGCTGCGGGTGCCGTTGCCCGCGACCGGGTGGGTGGAGGCGCGCTGGTCGGCGTCGTAGCCCCAGCCCTTGCGACGGGCGGCGAAGCCGGTCCAGGCCCCGGTGAAGCGGGTGGACTCGGCGGCCACCCGGTAGCCGAGCATCTCGGCGAACGACTCGTTCAGCCACAGGTCGTCCCACCAGCGCATGGTGACCAGGTCGCCGAACCACATGTGGGCCATCTCATGGCAGACGATCATGGCCCGCAGCTCGCGGTCGGCGTCGGTGGGCGTGGAGCGGAACAGCAGCTCGTCGCGGAACACCACGCAGCCCGGGTTCTCCATCGCACCCCAGTTGAATTCGGGCACGAAGGCCTGCTGGTACTCCCCGAACGGGTAGCGCAGGTCGAAGAGTTCGTGCAGCCGGTCGAGCGAGTTGCGGGTGACCTCGAACAGCTCCTCGGCCTCCCGGTCCAGCTCGGCGGCGAGCGAACGGCGGGCATGCAGGGCGAGCGGGATGCCGTCGTGCTCGGCGTGCACGGAGTGCAGCGGGCCGGCCACCACGGTGACCAGGTAGGTGCTGATCGGCCGGGTCGGGTGGAACCGCCAGCGGCCGTCGGCGGCCTCGGCGAGCGCGCCGTTGCCGACCACCTTCCAGTCGGCCGGGGCGGTCACCGCGAGCGCGCAGGGGGCCTTGAGGTCGGGCTGGTCGAAGCAGGCGAACAGCCGGGGCGCCTGGTCCGGGCCGAGGGTGGCGTACACGTAGGCGGCGCCGTCGGCCGGGTCGGTGAACCGGTGCAGGCCCTCGCCGGTGTTCGAGTAGAGCAGCTCGGCCTCGACCAGCAGCTCGTTCTCCGCGGCGAGCGAGGTCAGGGCGAGCCGGCTCCCGTCGAAGGCGGCCGGCTCCAGCGGGCGGCCGTTCAGCACGGCACGGCGCAGCTCGACCGCCTCCAGGTCGAGGAAGGTGTCCGCGCCGGGCTCGGCGCAACCGAAGTGGATCACCGTGGTGCTGGTGAACGTCCGGTCGCCCCGGGTCAGGTCCAGGTCGAGGTCGTAGGAGTGGATCTCCAGCAGGCGGGCACGCTCGAGTGCCTCGGAGCGTTGAAGAGCTGACATCCCTGCATGCTTGCCCAGCCCGCCGGGGCACGACAAGTGATTCCGCTGCCAGCCGAGTCACGGCCTGTCAGGCCGGCTGTGTGGTTAGGGTGGGGGCGGTCCTGCCATGCCTGTCCGAGCCGTCGAGGAGGAGACCTGTGACCACGGTCCTGACCCAGGGCGGCAACGCGCCGCTCGCCGCCACCCGGGTGACGGTCGAGGTGACGGCGCCCAAAGCGCTGGACGTCTCCGGCCTGCTGCTGACGGAGGCCGGCAAGGTCCGCTCGGACGCCGACTTCGTCTTCTTCAACGCGCCGAACGGCCCCGGGGTCACCCACCGCCCCGCCACCGGCGGCAAGCCGGACGCGATCACGGTGGACACCACCGCGGTGCCGGCCGGCATCGACAAGGTGGTCATCACGGCCAGCCTGGACGACGCGGGCGCCACCTTCGCCGGCACCGAGCCGACCGCGACGGTCCGTGACACCGCCACCGGCCGGGTGCTGGCCACCTTCACCCCGCCCCGGCTGGGCCGGGAGACGGCGCTGGTGGTGGTCGAGGTCTACCGGCGCGGCAGCGAGTGGAAGATCCGCGCGGTCGGCCAGGGGTACGCCGACGGACTGGCCGGCATCGCCACCGACTTCGGCGTCTCGGTGGACGACGCCCCGGCCGCCCCGGCCGCCTCGCCCGCCCCGGCCGCGGCCCGGCCCACCGGACCGCCCGCGCCACCGGCCGCCCCGCCGCGGCCCAACGGCCCGCCCTCGGTCGGCAAGATCACGCTGGACAAGGGCCGGGTCAACCTGGTCAAGGGCGGTTCGGTCTCGCTGGAGAAGGGCGGCAAGCCGTTCCTCTCCTCGGTCCGGATGGGCCTCGGCTGGGAGCCGGCGGGCCAGGGCCGGAACATCGACCTGGACGCCTCCTGCATCGCCTTCGACGCCCAGCGCAAGAAGATCGAGACGGCCTGGTTCATGAAGCTCTCGATCTTCAACGGCGCCATCGCGCACTCCGGTGACAACCTCACCGGTGAGGGCGCCGGGGACGACGAGGCGATCACCGTGCACCTGGAGGGCCTGCCCGCCGAGGTCTGCGGCCTGGTCTTCGTGGTCAACTCCTTCTCCGGCCAGAAGTTCACCGACATCAAGAACGCCTACTGCCGCCTGGTCGACGCCGGCAGCGGCCAGGAGCTGGTCCGCTTCGAGCTGGCCCAGTCCGAGCCGCACACCGGCGTGGCGATGTGCAAGCTGGTCCGCCAGTTCTCCGGCGAGTGGGTGATGACCGCCCTCGGCGAGTACGTCGACGCCAAGACCGCCCGCAGCATGGTGAAGCCGGCCGCCGCGATGCTCTGATCGGGCTCCGCCGGCCGGCGCGCTACCCGAAGGTGCGGTACAGGTGCGCGGCGAGGGCGGCCGGATCGGCCGGTTGCGTGCGGTGGCCGAGGTAGCCGTCCGGGCGGATCAGGAAGGCCTCGTCGCGGCGGGCGGCGTAGGCCTCCCGGAAGGCGCCCGCGGTGTCGTGCACGGCCGGCAGCAGCAGCCCGCGCAGGTCCGCGTCGGGCGTGAGCACCGCGTACGCGTCGAGCCGGCCGTGGGCGGCCTCCCGGGCCGCCGCCGCGCAGGCGTGCAGCTCGGCCGGCGCGGTGGTCTGGTTCGCGTACAGCAGGAGGGTGTGGTTCGGCCCCCGGATCAGGTCGAACAGGCGCAGCGGGTAGGTCGCGAGGTCGCGCGCGAGGCCGGCGCAGTCCGGCGCGCGGTCGCCGGGGGCCGGGCCGACGAGGGTGGGGTCGGCCGGGCCGACGATCGGGCTGTCGGGGTAGCCGACCAGCAGCTGGGCCTCCCGGCGCAGCACGGTGGGGAGGTCGTCGCCGTCCCCGTCGATGCCGGCCCGGGCGTGCCGCACGGTACGGCCCACCACCTCCTCGCCGACCGGGTGGCGCTCGGCGTGGTAGCTGTCGAGCAGGCCGGGCCCGGCGCCCGCGCCGATCACCAGGGCCAGCTTCCAGGCCAGGTTGTAGGCGTCCTGGATCCCGGTGTTCATGCCCTGGGCACCGGTCGGCGGGTGGATGTGCGCGGCGTCCCCGGCCACGAACGCCCGGCCCACCCGGTAGCGGTCCACCAGGCGGTGGCTGATCCGGAAGACCGAGGCCCAGCGCAGCGTGGAGGCGGTGGTGCGGCGCGGCGAGAGCCGGTCGAGCACCGCCTGGATGTGGTGCAGCTCGGGCGCGCGGTGGCCGTCCAGCCCGTGCGCCACGCCGTCCGGGCTGCCGTCGGTGGCCAGTTCGGGCGGGACGAGCATGGACACCCGGTAGCGGCAGTGGCCGGGCAGCGGGATGCAGACCAGCAGGTCGTCGGTGGCGCCGCGGTCGTCGGTGTGCGTGGAGCGGATGCCGAAGCCGGGGGGCAGGTCCCAGTCCACCTCCACGTCCCCCAGCATGTACTGCTCGGGGAAGGCGTCGCCCTCGAAGCTCAGTCCGAGGCCCTTGCGGACGGCGCTGTGGGCGCCGTCGCAGCCGACCAGGTACCCGGCCCGCACCTGCTGCTCGCTCCCGTCGGGCAGCCGCAGCAGCGCCCGCACCTCCTCGGCGTCCTGCTCGAAGGAGAGCAGCTCGGTCTCCCGCTCGATGCCGATCCCGTGGCCGGCCAGCCGGTCCGCCAGCAGCCGCTCGGTGGCGTACTGCGGGAGCGCCGCGAAGCGGTACGGGATGTCGGCGGGCAGCTCCAGGTCGACCCGCGCCACCTGCCGCCCGTTGACGAACATCAGCTGGCCGCGCATCGGCACGGCCGCGTCCAACGCCTCGCGGACCAGGCCCATGGCGTCCCAGATCTCCAGGGTCCTGGGCTGGATGCCGACCGCCTTGGCGTACGGCTGGGCGGCGGCGAGCCGGTCGACGATGCGGCACCGGACACCGCGGCGGCCCAGCTCCAGCGCGGCGGTGAGGCCGACCGGACCGGCTCCCACCACCAGCACGTCGACGTCGGCCATGATCGCCTCCTGGACGCTGGGGTCGTGCTCCTCCCTCCACCTTGACCGCCCGGGCGCCGCCGGGCGACCCGGGTGGCAGCGGCCCGTTCGGCGGCTCGGACTGCGGCTCGGGCTGCGGCTCGGAAAACCGGCTCCCGTCCGGGGCCCGGCCCCTGCTAGCGTGGCCGGCATGAAGCGTGCCGCAGTCGTGACGACGACGCCGGAGAGTGTCCCGGCGCGCTGACGACTGCCTGCTGTCGAAGCCCCGGGGCGAGTGCCCCGGGGCTTCGCCGCGTGTCCACTCGCCCCCTGTACCCGCGAGGAGACCGCGATGCACGACCACCGCAAGCTCGGCCGAGAGCTGGACCTGTTCGACACCGACCCGCTGATGGGCGCCGGGCTGCCGTACTGGCTGCCCGACGGCGCCGCCGTGCGGCACGCCCTGGAGGAGTACGTCCGGGGCGCCGAGGTCCGGGCGGGCTACCGGCACGTGTACTCGCCGCCGCTCGGCAAGCGGGAGTTGTACGAGATCTCGGGCCACTGGTCGCACTACCGCGAGGACATGTTCCCGCCCATGGAGCTGGGCGGGGAGCAGGTGGTGCTGCGGCCGAGCCTGTGTCCGCACCACGCGCTGATCTACCGCTCCCGCCCGCACAGCTACCGGGAGCTGCCGCTGCGGATGGCCGAGCTGGGCGGCATGTACCGCGCCGAGCGGTCCGGCGTGCTGGGCGGGCTGACCAGGGTCCGGGCGATCCAGCTGAACGACGCGCACATCTTCTGCACCCTGGAGCAGGCCGCCGCCGAGGCCCGGGCGGCGCTGGAGCTGATCGGCGAGGCGTACGCCGCGCTCGGCATCCGCCCGGTCCGCCACCGGCTGTCGCTGCCGGGGCCGGGCGGGAAGTACGTGGCCGACCCGGCGCTGTGGGAGCGCGCCTCGGCCCTGCTGGTGGAGGTCCTCGACGGCGCGGGGATCGGCTACGAGGAGGCCGAGGGCGAGGCGGCCTTCTACGGGCCCAAGATCGACGTGCAGATCGCCGACCCGGCCGGGCGCGAGGCCACCCTGTCCACCGTCCAGATCGACTTCCACCAGCCGGAGCGGTTCGACCTGCACTACATCGGCGCGGACGGCGCCAAGCACCGGCCGGTGATGGTCCACCGCAGCGTCATCGGCAGCGTGGAGCGGCTCGTCGCGCACCTGATCGAGCTGTACGGCGGCGCCTTCCCGGCCTGGCTGGCGCCCACCCAGCTGGTGGTCCTGCCGGTCTCCGAGGCCGAACTGCCCGCCGCCCGGGGCCTGGTGGCCGACTGCCTCGACCGGGGTCTGCGCGCGGACCTCGCCGAGCCCTACCGCGGCTCCCTCGGCGCCCGCATCCGCGAGGCCCGCCTCGTCCCGTACCAGGCGGTGATCGGCCCCCGGGAGGCCGCGGCCGGCGAGGTCGCCCTGCGCCTGCGGGACGGCCGCCGCCTCGACCCCCGCCCCGCCGCCGAGGCCCTGTCCCGGATCGCCGCCCAGGTCGCCGCCCACCGCACCGACCTGTGGGACGAGCCCGCCGGCTGAATCCCGGACACCCTCATCCGATCGGGCGAACATCCACCGTATGCGTCCCGACGGCGCTCGTGTCCTCGTAGCGTGACCTGCACCCAGAGGAGGGGCATCATGAGTGCCATGGCACATGAGCTACCGGCCCAGGACGCGCCGACGCAGGAGGACATCCTGCTGGAGGGCTTCCTCGGCCTGCACACCCCCGAGGGCTTCCGGGCCGAGCTCATCGAGGGAGAGATCGTCGTGGCACCACCCACGGACGGGGATCACGAGGACTGCGTCAACCAGCTGGTGAGGCAGGTGATCCGCCAATCCGCGGTGGACATGAGCGTCTCCGGCTACAAGGGGCTCAGGCTCGTGAGCGGAGGGCTCTGCCCCCGGAACCACGTGATCCCGGATCTGACGTTCGCACCGGAGGAACTCCGCCTGTTCCGCGGCGCCCCGCCGTGGATGGATCCGGCCGGTGTGGCGATGGTCGTCGAGGTCACCTCCGGCAAGCCCGCCCAGGACCGGGTGGCCAAACGGCACTGCTACGCCCGCGCGGAGATCCCGCTCTACCTGCTGGTCGACCGCGAGCGGTCGCGGCTGACGCTGTTCGCCACGCCGCACCGGGACGAGTACACCGAGGTCCGGCACGCCCCCTTCGGGCATCCGCTGGTGCTCCCGGCGCCGTTCGACTTCGAGGTGGACAGCAAGCCGTTCCTCTGACGGGTGGGCCGGGTACGCCGGCCGGGCGGGCCGCACCGGGGTGCGACCCGCCCCGCGAGGGCGCGTACCGGTCAGCCCCGGGTGGCCATCGCGCGCAGGAAGAAGGTGAGGTTGGCCGGGCGCTCCGCGAGGCGCCGCATGAAGTAGCCGTACCACTCCTGCCCGTACGGCAGGTACACCCGCATGGTGTTGCCCGCCTCGGCCAGCCGCAGCTGCTCCTCCGGCCGGATCCCGAGCAGCATCTGGTACTCGAAGCTGTCCCGCGAGCGCCCGTTCCACTCGGCCAGCTGCCCGGCGATCTTGATCATGTTGGGGTCGTGCGAGGCGATCATCGGGTAACCCTCGCCGGCCATCAGCACCTTGAGCGCCCGGACGTACGCCAGGTCGACCTCGCGCTTGCCCTGGAAGGCGACCGACTCCGGCTCCTTGTAGGCGCCCTTGCACAGCCGCACCCGGGAGCCCGCGGCGGCGAACTCGCGGCAGTCCGCCTCGGTGCGCCGCAGGTAGGCCTGGAGCACGACGCCCAGCCACGGGAAGTCCACCCGCAGCTCGCGGGCGATGGACAGGGTGGAGTCGGTGGTGGTGTGGTCCTCCATGTCCAGGGTGACCGTGGTGCCGACCGCCGCGGCCGCCTCGCAGATCCGCCGGGCGTTCTCCAGCGCGATCTTCTCACCGTCGGCCGGCAGGAACTGGCCGACCGCCGACAGCTTGACCGAGACCTCGGCGTTCGCCGCGAGGCCGGTCTCCCCGAGGGCGGCGAGCAGGTGCTCGTACGCCTCGGCGGTGCCCGCCGCCTGGGCGGCGTCCTTGGTGTCCTCGCCGAGGTGGTCGAGCGTCACCTTGCGGCCGGTGGCGACCAGTTCGTCGGTGGCCGCGATCCCCTGGTCGAGCAGCTCGCCGGCGACGAAGCGCTCGACTATCGCGTGGGTGGGCGGGAACTTCTCGACCAGGGTGCGCACCTGCGGGGAGCGGGACGCGGCGAGGAGGGCGGAACGGAGCATCGGTACTCCTGGAGATGGTTCAGCAGGGAGAAGGGGGCGGGGCGGCGGCGTGAGGGTGGGCACCGCCGCCCCGGGGAGGCACCTGGGCCGGTCAGCCCATGTGCGGGTAGCGGTAGTCCGTCGGCGGGACGAACGTCTCCTTGATGGACCTGGTCGAGGTCCACCGCATCAGGTTCTGCTTGGCGCCGGCCTTGTCGTTGGTGCCCGAGGCCCGGCCGCCACCGAAGGGCTGCTGGCCGACCACGGCGCCGGTCGGCTTGTCGTTGATGTAGAAGTTGCCGGCCGCGTGGCGCAGCACCCGCATGGCGTGCTCGACGGCCGCGCGGTCCTGGGCGATGATCGCGCCGGTCAGACCGTAGCTGGAGACCGACTCCATCTGGGCCAGCATCTCGTCGTACTTCTCGTCCTCGTAGACGTGCACGGCGAGGATCGGGCCGAAGTACTCGTCGCGGAAGTACTCGCTCGCCGGGTCCTGGCAGACCAGCACGGTCGGGCGGACGAAGTAGCCGACCGAGTCGTCGTAGCTGCCGCCGGCCAGGATCTCGACCTTCGGGTCGGCCTTGGCGCGGTCGATCGCGGCCTTGTTCTTGGCGAACGAGCGCTCGTCGATCACCGCGCTCATGAAGTTCGACAGGTCGGTGACGTCACCCATGGTCAGCCAGTCGACCTCGGAGCGGAAGTCGTCCTTGATCTCGGCCCAGATCGAGGCCGGGACGTAGGCGCGGGACAGCGCCGAACACTTCTGGCCCTGGAACTCGAAGGCGCCGCGGGTCATCGCGGTCTTCAGCACGGCGCGGTCGGCGGACGGGTGGGCGACCAGGAAGTCCTTGCCGCCGGTCTCGCCGACGATCCGCGGGTAGGTGCGGTAGCCGGCGATGTTGTTGCCGACCTCGCGCCACAGGTGCTGGAAGGTGGCGGTGGAGCCGGTGAAGTGGATGCCGGCCAGGTCCGGGTGCTTGAGGGCGACCTCGGAGACGGCCAGGCCGTCACCGGTGACCATGTTGATGACGCCCTTGGGCAGGCCGGCCGCCTCCAGCAGCTGCATCAGCAGGTGCGCGGAGTACTGCTGGGTCGGGGAGGGCTTCCACAGCACCACGTTGCCCATCAGGGCCGGGGCGGTGGGCAGGTTGCCCGCGATGGCGGTGAAGTTGAAGGGCGTGATCGCGTAGACGAAGCCCTCCAGCGCGCGGTGGTCGCTGCGGTTCCACACGCCGTCCGAGGAGATCGGCTGCTCGGCGATGATCTGCCGGGCGAAGTGCACGTTGAAGCGCAGGAAGTCGATCAGCTCGCAGGAGGAGTCGATCTCCGCCTGCTGGGCCGTCTTCGACTGGTTGAGCATGGTGGCGGCCGCCAGCGTCTCGCGCCAGGGGCCGGCCAGCAGGTCCGCGGCCTTGAGGAAGATCGCGGCCCGCGAGTCGAAGGAGAGCGCCTGCCAGGCCGGGGCGGCGGCCAGGGCAGCGTCAATGGCGTCGCGCGCGTCGTCCTGGGTGGCGTTGCGCAGCGTGCCGAGCCGTGCCGCGTGGTTGTGCGGCTGAACAACGTGGATCTCGGAGCCGGCGCCCATCCGGCGCTCCCCGTTGATCGTCATGGTCAGCTGGATCGGCTCCTGGCCGCCCAGCTCCTTCAGCTTGGCCTCCAGGCGGGCCCGTTCCGGGCTGCCGGGGGCGTAGCTGCGGACCGGCTCGTTCACCGGCGCGGGGACCTGGGTCACAGCATCCATGGGGCGCGCTCTCCTTCGAGTCGTGGGCGGGGAGCCGACGCGGGTCACACGGCGGCCATGGACGAACGCTAAGCCCGCCGGACAGGCCACATGATTGGCCTGGCGGCTAAAGTCATCCGGACGGAGTTGTCCGACCGGATGAAGGAGGCCCGTGACCGCCCCCGCCCCCGCCGGCGGCATCCCGCTGCGCCAGCTGCTGATGTCCCTGGGCGAGCCGCTGGTCGAGCTGCAGGCCGCCCCGGCCGGCCTGGACGTGCCGGTCCGGGACGTGGCGATCCTGGACCCGGAGGACCCGGCCACCGCCTCCGCCGGTGAGCTGGTCCTGGCGATCGGCGCCCGCGGCCGCGCCGCCCTGCCCGCACTGCGGGCCGCCGGCCGGGCCGGCGCCGCGGCGGTGGCGGTGAAGCTGGACGCCCCGGGGCAGGCGGACGCGCTGCGCGAAGCGGCCGCCGAGGCCGGGGTGGCCCTGCTGTCGGTGCGCCGGGAGACCCGCTGGGAGCACCTGGACTCGCTCGCCCGGGCGATCATCGCGGGGCCGGACGCACCGGTGTCGGCCGAGCCGAACGCGGGTGACCTGTTCTCGCTGGCCCAGACGGTGGCCGTGCTGACCGGCGGGATCGTCTCGATCGAGGACACCTCCAGCCGGGTGCTGGCCTACTCCCGCTCCTCGGACACCGACGAGGTGGACGACCTGCGGCGGCTGTCCATCCTCGGCTGGCAGGGCCCCGAGCCGTACCTGTCCAAGCTCCGCGAGTGGGGCATCTTCCAGCATCTGCGCAGCTCGGACAGTGTGATCGAGATCGACGCCCACCCGGAGCTGGGCATCCGGCGTCGGCTGGCGATCGGCATCCGGGCGGGGGTCCAGCCGCTGGGCACCATCTGGGTGCAGGAGGGCGCCCGGCCGCTGGCCCCGCTGGCCGAGCAGGCGCTGGTCGGCGCGGCCCGGGTGGCGGCCGCGCAGCTGATCCGCCGGCGGCGGGAGCTGTCGGCGGACGTCCGGCTGACCAGGACCCTGCTGACCGGTCTGCTGGAGGGCTCCACCGGCCCGCAGTCGCTGGCCACCCACCTCGGCCTCGGCCTGCGGCGCCCGGCCACCGTGCTGGCGTACGCGGCCGGCCAGGGCCCGGAGCGGGAGCTGACCAGGGCCGAGGTGACCGGTCTGATCTCGGTGCACACCGCCGCCCGGCACCGCGGCGCCCTGCTCGCCCCGATCGAGGACCGGGTCTACGTGCTGCTGCCGGAGCTGCCGCCGGCGCTGCCGCTGGCCACCCTGCGCAGCTGGGCGCAGGAGGTGGTGGCCGCGGCCCGGGAACACCTCGGGGTGGAGCTGCGGGCGGCGATCGGCTCCACCGTGGACGGTCTGGCGGCGGTGCCGGAGTCCCGGGCCCAGGCCGACCGGATCCTGGACGCGATGGGCCGCGGCGGGGTCGACCTGGAGGTGGCGGCGCTGCTCGACGTCCAGGCCGAGGTGCTGGTCAGCGAGGTGCTGGCGCTGCTGCAGGAGCGCGCCGGGCTGCGCGACCCGCGGCTGACGGCGCTCGCCGAGTACGACCGGCGGCACGGCACCCGGCTGGCCGAGTCGGTACTGGCCTGGCTGGACGCCCTGGGCGAGGTCCGCCTCGCGGCGGACGCCCTGCACATCCACCCCAACACCCTGCGCTACCGGGTGCGCCGGGCCGAGCAGTTGACCGGGATCGACCTGGCGCAGCCGCAGCAGCGGCTGCTGGCGATGCTGCAACTGCGGCTGCCCGCCGAGGACGCCTGACGGGTCCTCGGCGGGCGGCGCGGCCGGCTCAGGCCTGGTCGTCGACGGGCTGGTTGGCCCGGTAGTGCGCGACGCTGCTCCAGTGGCTGCCCAGGCCCGCCTCGGCGGCGGTGTCGGTGTCGGCGGTCAGGCCCTGCAGGGCGAGGATCTCGGACATGGTGGTGCCTCTCTTCCGGTGAGGGGTGGTGCTCCCGCGGCGTCGGTACCGCGGGACGTCGGTGCTCCCGCGGCGTCAGTACCGCGGGAAGTCGGTGATCCCGGGCAGCGGGACGGGCCCGGCGGTGGCCTCGTGCACCGCGAGCAGCACGCCCGCGGCGCCGGTGGCGAGGTCGGTGGAGAGCCGATGCAGCCGTCGCCCGGGCACGGCGTACTGCCCGCGCAGGCCGACCAACTGCCATGACAGCTCCGCCAGTTGACGGTCGAGGACGGCCCGGGCGGCCGGGTCGCCGGCGCGCCGGGCCAGGTGCAGGATCAGGCCGGCCCGGCCCTCGAACAGGCCCGGGGCGGCGACCAGCCTGGGCCGGCAGGCCCGGTCGGCGGCGGCCAGGGCGGCGGCGAGGGCGGGCTCGGCGCGCAGCGCCGGGTTCGCCGCGATCACCAGACCGGTGCCGACCCCGCCCGCGCCCAGGTACGGCAGCAGGCGGTTGCCGCCCTCCTCCCTGAGCGCCAGCATGCCGTCGGTGGTGGCGGCGTCGCGCACTTCGGCGTGCAGGGCGCGCTCGGCCGCGGCGAGCCAGTGCTCCTCGCCGGTGTGCTCGTACAACCGCAGGAAGAGCGCGGCGAGCCCGGTGCCGCCGGCCAGCAGCCCGCGGGCCGGCCGGCCGCGGTCGGCCCCCGCGGCCAGCGTGCGGGCCAGGTCGAAGGCGCGGTCGGCGAAGGCCCGGTCGCCGGTGGCCTCGGCGAGGTCGAGCAGGCCGACCGCGAGGCCGGCCCGGCCGGCCGCCAGCCCCGGGCCGTCCGGGGGGTCGGTGGCCAGCACCCGGGTCATCAGGTCGGCGGCCTGCTGCGGGCGGCCGAGCCGGCGCAGTGCCCAGGCCACGCCGGTCAGGCCGTGGTAGAGGCCGGGCGCCGGCTCCGGGGTCCGCAGGGCCGCCGTGTGCAGCCGGTCCAGGTGCTCGTCGGGCACCGGGTACCCGCAGGCGTGCAGGGCGTACAGCACGCCCGCCGTGCCGTGGGCGAGGCCGAGTGCCTGCGGGCCGGGGTCGAACTGGGCCACGTCCCCCGGGAAGAGCCGGTCCGCCCGCTCGGGCGTGGCGGCGGCCAGGATCCCCGCCGCGAGCGAGTCCATCGCCGCCCGCCAGGCCGCGGTGTCGGCGGCCGGCGCCTGCGGCCACGCCGGGGCGGGCGGACCGCCGGCCCGCTGGACGGCGCCGCCGGGCGGCCGGCCGCCGACCGCCCGGTCGAAGGCGTCCAGGGCGCCGCGCTCGAATCCGGCCGGTACCGGGTAGAGCCGGGAGATCTCCCGGGCGGCCAGCGCGGCCTTGCCGGAGTCCAGCGGGACCAGCATGTTCAGCGGGAGGAAGAGGTAGAGCCGCAGCGCCGCCAGGGCGTAGGCGTCCACCGCCGGGCCGCGCCGGGCGGCCTGCGAGACGAAGCCCGGCGCGCCCAGGGTCGGTCCGTCCGGCGCGTCGAGCGGGAAGGCCACTTCGAAGTCCACCAGGGCGCACCGGCCGTCGGGGCGGATCAGCACGTTGCCGGGGTGCAGGTCGCCGAAGGCCAGCCCGCGCTCGTGCAACCGCGCCAGCATCCGCTCCAGTTGGTCGAGCACGTCCAGCGCCCAGCGGGTGTGCTCGGCCAGGTCGGCGGCGCTCGGCTCGGGCTTGGCCAGCGGGCACCGGCGGGTGAAGGCGACTTCCAGCGGCTCGCCCTCGATGTACTCCTCGACCAGGTAGTGGTGCTCCCAGACGCGCAGGTGTTCGTGGAGCTCGGGGACGAAGTCCAGGCCCGCCAGGGCGCGGAGCACGTCCCGCTCGTGCAGCAGCCGCTCGACCGCGTCCCGCCCGTCCTGGTCGAGACCGGCGTGCGGGCGGGCCTCCCGGAGCACCACCCGGCGGCCGTCGCGCCGGTCGGTGGCCAGGTAGACGCCGCCGCCGTTGGAGAAGTGCAGGGCGCGCTCGACGGTGAACGGGAACGCCTCCCCGGCGCCCCGGCGCGCGGCCCGGTCGATCTCCTCCGCGACGAAGTCCGGCGGCCGGACCCAGGCCGGCAGCTCGAAGACGGTGCCGCGCAGATCGGGGACCAGCGTGCCGTCCGGCCCCCGCAGCGCCAGCACCCGGGCGCCGGACGGATCGGTGCACCAGCGCTCGGTGAACGAGCCGTAGCGCAGGTACAGCGGGCCCTCGCCCCAGCGCAGGTCGCTGAGCACGTACGGACCGGGCACGCCCTCGAGCCGGCCGGACAGCTCCTCCAGTGCGGTGCGCAGGGCCGCCTCGTCCGGCGGGTACACGGTGAGCAGCTTGCCGCTGGAGCGCCGGTCCGCGTACTTGCCGTTGGCCCGCAGCAGGGCCTGCGGCGAGCGGAGGAACTTGACCGCCAGGCCGGCCGCCCGGCAGTGCTCCAGCACCAGCTCGATCACCCGTGGCGCCTCGGCGGGCACCGCGGAGACATGGATCTTCCACCCCTGCTCCGGCAGTTCCCGCGGGGGCAGGTGGTCGACCCAGGGGCCGTGCTCGATCCTGCGCCAGCCGGGCGCGGGGTCGGCGGCCGCGGCCGGGTAGCGGTCGGCGGCCGGCTCGGCCCGGCCGGGCTCGTCGTAGAAGAGCGGATCGGCAAGGCAGTGCCGCTCGTAGCGGTCGTCCATGGCAGGGGTCTCCCGAGGTGGCGGACGGGCCGGCGACCGATCAGCTGTAGTGCGGGCGGTGGCAGTCGCCCCAGGCGGTGGTGACCGGCACGATGCCCTCGCACCGCTGGTCCGAGGGGTCCGTCGGCCCCAGGCCCACCCGGCCCCACCCGGCCGGCCCGAGGCCCGCGCGCACCGACCCCGGGGCGACGGCGGTGGCCGGCCCGGACGCGGTCTGGGCGAGTGCCCCGAAAACCGCGGCGACCAGCAGGTATGCGAACATTCGCTTCATCAGATCCCCCACTGTGCTGTGACGAACGGCGCACGGGGGCACCGGTTCGCGGCGCCCTGCCTCGTGCTGGTCACGACCCTGCCAGGAGGGTGGCCGGTCCACGAGGGGCCATCGCGGTCAACTCCGTGCACTGCAGCTACAGGAGGCATCCCGATGGACGGTCAGGACGGCCCGGTCCCGGCCCGGCCGGCCCTGGACGAGGGCACCCTGTCGCTCTACCGCTGGGCCGTCCGGCACGAGGGGCTCGGCCCTGCGGTGCGGCGGCGGGCGATGGCGCAGACCGGTCTGGACGAGGCCGGCTGGTCCGCGGCGGTGGCGGCGCTGGTGGCGGCCGGGCTGCTGCGGCCGGACGGCGCGGACGAGCCCTGCGACCCGCTCGGATCCGGCTGGCGGGCGGTCAGTCCGGAGGCGGCCGGCGCCCAGGTGCTGGCCGGGCAGGAGCAGGCGCTACGGGTCCGGGAGGCCGAACTGCGGACCCGCCGCGAGCAGGTGCACGAGCTGCGGGACTTCTTCTCCGCCCTGATGCCGGCGTACCTGGAGGGCCGCGAGCAGGCCCGCCCGGAGGCGGCGGTGGACCTGCTGGCCGACAAGCACGCGGTGCGCGCCGTGCTCACCGAGACCGTGCAGCACTGCCGGCGGGAGGTGCTGATCAGCAAGCCGGGCGGGTCCTTCCCGGCCCGGGCGCTGGCCGAGGCCCGCCCCCGCGACCTGGAGCTGCTGGCCAGGGGCGTCCGGATGCGCAGCCTGTACCAGCACACCACCCGCTTCGACCGGCCCACCCGGGTGCACGCCGAGCAGCTGATCGCGGCCGGGGCGCAGATCCGGACGCTGCCCGAGGTCCTGCCGCAGATGATCGTCGTGGACGGCCGGCTGGCCTTCCTGCCGGCCCGCCCGGAGTCGCACGGCGCGCTGCTGGTCCGCGAGCCGTCCCTGCTGGCCTTCCTGCTGGCCGTGTTCGAGCGCGACTGGCAGCAGGCCTCCCCGTTCACCACCGGCCCGCAGGCCGCCCACGAGGTGTCCGAGACCCTGAAGCAGACCATCCTGGTGCTGCTCGCCAAGGGGCTCAAGGACGAGTCGATCGCCCGCCGGCTCGGCATCTCGCTGCGCACCTGCCGCCGCCACGTGTCCGAGCTGCTGGACACCCTGGGCGCCACCAGCCGGTTCCAGGCGGGTGCCATCGCCGAGCGCCTGGGGCTGACCGACTTCCTGGCCGAGGACGCGCCGGACGGCCCGGCCGCCGCGCCGTGCTCCCAGTGCGGCGCGCCGCTGCCCGCCCCGGCCGCCGGCACCCGCCGCGGCGGGCGGCCGGCCCGGTACTGCTCGGCGCGCTGCCGCACCCGGGCCTACCGCACCCGCCGGGCGCCGGAGCCGGCCGCGGGACGTGACGAATCCACCGGCTAGCGTCACCCGACCCGCCGGTCGCGGCCCGGCCCCGGCCGCGGGCACCCGCGCACGGCGCCCCGGCGGTGACGAAACCCCGGCGGGCCGTCACCCGCACCACGCGGACCGCCCGCCGAAGGTCCCGTGCGGACCCTCGACGGGCGGTACCGGCGGTGCGGGCGGTCGGCTCAGTAGTCGTAGCCGTGGCCGCGGCGGTGCTGCAGGCGCCACCACGGGCCGGTGATCGCGACCATGATGCCGGGGACCTGGATGTTGGCGAACAGGGTCTCGCCGTCGTCCGAGAAGGTCACACCGGTGAACTCGCTGAACTCGGGCTTCTCGGCGGTGCCGATGTTCAGGTCGTTGCGGGCGATCGGGTAGGTGCGGCCGTCCTCGGTGGTGCCGAAGAGGTGCGACTGGCCCTCGCCGTCCTCGGCGATGACCAGGCCGCCGTACGGGGAGACGGTGATGTTGTCCGGGCCGTCGTAGTTGCCGTGGTCGCCCATCACGTCGGTGTTGACGCCGAGCAGCACCTTGAGGGTGATGGTGCGGCGGGCCGGGTTGTAGAACCAGACCTGGCCGTCGTGCTGGACCGGGCTCTCGGTGCGGGCGAAGCTGGAGACGAAGTAGAAGCCGCCGTCACCCCACCACATGCCCTCCAGCTTGCGGGCCCGGGTGACCTGGCCGTCGGTGAACTGCTTGCGGACGGAGACCGTCCTGGCGTCGCGGTCCGGGACGTTCACCCAGTCCACGCCGTAGGTGGTGCCGACCTTGACGGCCCGGGAGAGGTCGTCGACGAAGGTGCCGTGCGAGTCGAAGACCTTGAAGGCCTCCAGCTTGCCCGCGTCGGCGGCGAGCTTGCGGAGCTTGCCCTTGCCGTGGTGGAAGCCGGCCGGCGGGGTCCAGCGGAACAGCAGGCCGTTCGGGTTGGAGGCGTCCTCGGTCAGGTAGAGGTGGCCGCGCCGCTGGTCGACGACGACCGCCTCGTGGGCGTAGCGGCCCAGCGCCTTGATCGGCTGCGGGTCGCGGTTGGCCGCCTGGTCGTACGGGTCCACCTCGAAGATGTAGCCGTGGTCCTTGGTGAAGCCGTTCTTGCCGGCCTTGTCCTCGGTCTCCTCGCCGGACAGCCAGGTGCCCCACGGGGTGGCGCCACCGGCGCAGTTGGTGGCGGTGCCGGCGATGCCGACCCACTCGGTGACCTTCCTGCCGCCCTGGCGCACCTCGACGACGGTGCAGCCGCCGGCCGCACCCGGGTCGTAGACGTGGCCCTCCAGCAGCGGCACCGGGTGCGGCCAGCTGCTGCGGGCGCCGGCCAGCTCGTGGTTGTTGACCAGCAGGGTGCCACCGTGCTTGCCCGGGAAGGCGGCGGTGCCGTCGTGGTTGCTCGGCGTGGACTCGCCGGTGACCAGCTTGGTCTTCCCGGTGTAGGTGATGACCTGGTAGGTGAAGCCGTGCGGCAGGGCCAGGATCCCGGCCGGGTCCTTGAGCAGCTCGCCGTAGCCGGTGGCCCGGCGGGCGGCCTCCACCGACTCGGCCGCCGGGGCCTCGCCGCCGGTGGGGGCGGCGATCGCGCCGGGCGCGGTGGCCAGCACCTCGGCGCTGCCGGCCACCAGCACGCCGGCGCCGAGAAGCGTGGAACGGTTGACGAAGTCCCGACGGGACAGCGGCATATCGGTCACTCCTGTGGGATGGCCGCCGCCGGGGCACGCCCCGTTGCTGCGGCTTGAGGGGTCTTCGACGGAGACCGTCGACGCCCAGCAGGCTGGGCCCGCAGGGTGAACCCCGGGTGAATCCGACCCGGCGTCAGCGTGGTCATTTGCCAACCGTATTCAATTCCATGACCTGGCCTTTACCGCCCCCACGCGGCCGGGTACGCTGCCCGACCGGGGCCACCGACGGCCCTCAGCGCTGGGCCCGCTCCAGCCGCCACTGCTCCCAGGCCGCGAGCCAGGCCTCCTCGGTGCCCGCCGACCCCTCGGCGGGGCCGCCCGACCAGAGCCGGTCCCAGGCGCGTTGGGCCGGCAGGCTCGCCACCTCGCTGGCGAACACGGTGTACCGGATGACCTCCTCGACCGCCGCCCGCCCCTCCGCGGTGCCCACCAGCCAGTCGGTGTTCTGCGCCAGCCTGGTCAGCTGGTTGACCATCGCGCCCACCGCCTCGCCCGCCTCGTCCCGGCTCTCCGAGGCGAGCCTCATCTGCTGCCGCACGGCGGCCTCCCAGCGCAGCGTGCCCGCCTCCCCGCGCAGCCGGCGCGGCAGCCTGGGCGCCCGCCGGGAGCGCATCTGGGCCTCCATCACCACCACTTCGCTGACGCTGTGCTCGACCACCGCGCGGTGCGCCTCCAGACCGCTGACCGGCGGCAGCTCCCGCTCCTGGACCGGTACGTCCGCGGCTCGCTGACGCTCCGCCAGTCGCCGCAGCAGCGCCGTGCGACCGAGCACGTAGCGCTCGAAGTCGCCGATCCGGCGCAGCTCGACCCCGCCGGGCGGCACGCCCCGGCCGGTGATCGTCACGGTGACGCCGTCCAGGTGCAGCCGGCCGGCCCAGACCGGCCGGGCCTCGGCGTCCGGCCGCCGGTCCTCGTGGATCTGCACCGCGCGCGGCTCGCCCTCGACGGTGATCCACTCGCGCATCGCCCGGACCCGGCCCGGCCCGTCGCCCTCGTCGATGCCCAACTGGTCGTAGACCCGGTCGCGCTCGTCCTCGACCACGTCCTCCAGCTCGGGCAGCAGCAGCCCGCGCTCGGCCCCAGGCCGGTAGGTGCGCACGGTGACGTACGGCCCCTCGGGGGAACTCCAGTCGCCGGAGCGGATCTCGACCCAGCCCAGCTCGCCGTTGCAGAGCTCGTACTCGGCGAGGGCGTCGCGGGCCTCGCCGTCCAACTCCGGGGCGGGAGCGGCACTCGGGGGCGCGCCACCGTCGACGCGCGCCTGGGTGCTGTCGGGCACCACCCGCTCCACGCCGTACACCGGGAAGTCCACGGCGGCCAGCACCCCGCGGTTGTAGGCCTCGTGGTCCGCGTAGAAGTCCTCGGGATCCTGGGGCCCGCTCGTGCGCTGCCTCTTCATCCTCTGCCGCACCCCCGCGTCCTCGCCTCGCCTGTGGTCCACGGGCCGCCGGCCGGGCTCCGCCCCGCCGCCCGCACCGCGTCCGCCCCACCATACGGCCCAGCCACCTGCTGAGCCATCAGCTTCCCCCGTACGGTTACCGGATCAGCGGCTCGGCCACGCCCGGGCGCCGATGTCAGTAACCTTGCCTACGCTGAGCGCCATGACAGCAACCACCGACTTCCCCGCCCGGATCAGCATCGTCACCCTCGGCGTCTCGGACCTGTCCCGCAGCACGGCCTTCTACGAGGCGCTCGGCTGGCACCGCTCGGCCGCCTCCAGCCCGGAGATCGTCTGGTTCCGCACCGCCGACTCGGTGCTCGGGCTCTTCCCCACCGAGGAGTTGGCGGCCGACGCCGGTCTGCCGGCCGCCGGTGAGCCGAGCTTCCGCGGCGTCACCCTGGCGGTCAACCTGGAGTCCCAGGAGCGGGTCGACGCCGCGCTCGCCACCGCCGTCCAGGCCGGCGCGACGGTGGTCAAGCCGCCGGCCGCGACCTCCTGGGGCGGGTACTCCGGCTACTTCGAGGACCCGGACGGCCACCTGTGGGAGCTGGCCCACAACCCGTTCTTCCCGTTCACCGCCGCGGGCCAGCTCGACCTGCCGTAGGACGCGCCCCGGCAGCCCGCTCCCGGGTTGCCGCTCGACCGAGCCCCCGTCCGCGCTACCGCTGCTGCGACCTGGCCCTGAAGGCGGCCTTCCGGGCCTCCTTGGCCACCGCCCGGTCCAGGTGCAGCTCTCCCACGATCTCCAGCACCTGCGCCGTGTACGGGTGATCGACCCGCCACAGCTCGCCGAAGTAGCTCGCCGGGTTGTCGGTGACCGGCAGGCCCGCGACCAGCTCGCGCAGCCGCCCGGCGTCGCCCTCGCTGGTCAGCAGCACGGCCGCGAAGGAGTCCACCGCCGTCCACAGCGCCACCGACCGCTCCGGCGCGGCGACCTCCTCGCCCTGGGCACGCAGCCAGGCCCGGGCCGCGCCGCCCAGCTCCGGGTCGTCCACCACCTCGTGCACGGCCGGCCGGGCCGGCCCGCCCAGCTCGTCCAGCGCCACCACGCAGAGCATCCGGCGGACCGGGCCCTGGGCGTCCCGGCCGCGCGCCGCCGCCAGCAGCTCCCGGGCCGCGCCCTCGGGCTCCCGCCCCTCCAGCCAGGCCAGCAGCTCCTGGTCGGGCAGGACGTTGGTGGACTCGGTGATGCCACGCAGCAGCGTCTCGGCGTCGCCCTCCGCGAGCTCGCCGACCAGCGGGGCGTCGTAGCCCTGCTCCATCAGCCACTCGCGCACCGCGTACTGGCCGAGCGGGGTCAGCCGCACCGTCCCGAACCGGGCCGCCTCCTGCTCGTCCGGATCCCCCTGGGCCGGGGCCTCGGCCCGGGCCCCGCCCTCGGTCTGCGCCCCGCCCTCGGCGTCCTCCTCCTCGAACAGGTCGGGGTCGATCGGCCGGTGCTCCAGCAGCCCCAGCTCCGCGAGGTCGCCGAGCATCGGGTCGAGGGTGACCATCAGGTCGGTGATGTCACCGAGCATCTCCTCGTCCGGCTCCTCACCCTCCGGCACCACCAGCAGGGCCGCGAGCACCCCGAGCGGCACGGTCTCCTCGCCCGGCTCGGCGAAGGCCGTCATCTCGTACAGCACCTGCAGCGCCTCGTCGAGCAGGTCGGCGGCGGCCTCCCGGGCCTGCTCCACGTCGGCCAGCTCGTCCTCCGGCGCGTCCTCCTCGTCCTCCTCGCCCTCCCCCTCGGGAGCCAGCGAGTCGGCCTCGGCGGCCAGCTCCCGCATGATCCCGGCGGCGTCCAGCCACAGGCCGAGGACGACGGACGGGTCGCCCTGCTCCGCCGCCTCCAGATCCGGCCCGGGGATCGCCGCGTGCTCGCCCTCGGTGGTGGTGCCGGTCTCCACCAGGTCCAGGTCACAGGCCAGCGCCCAGGCCCGCATCGCCTCCACCACCGCCTCCTCGGACACCTCGCCCTCGGCGGGGGCGAGGCCGAGCAGCCGGGCCGCGGCCTCCCGGTCCCCGTCGGTGAGGTCGCCGAACTCGTCCACCGCGCGGTGCGGCAGCGTCCAGCGGGCCAGCGCGACGGCGTGCGCGATCAGCGGCACCGCCAGCGCGGCCGCCACCAGCTCGGAGTCCGGCGGCAGGGTGATCGGCGGGACCAGCACCGCCGAGTCGTCCAGGTCCTCCTCGTCGCCGCCCCGCGCGCCGTACAGGTCGGCCAGCTCGAAGTCCGCGGGCAGCAGGCCCTCGCCGGGCTCACCGCCGGCGGCGGCGGACGGGTGTTCAGGGGTGTTGCGGCTTCGTCCGGCCATCGTTGCGCGATCTCCCGTGGTGACGGTGGGCACTGCCGGACCGATCGCTGTGTGTCGGTCCGTCCACCCAGCGTATCGGGCGGGCACAGCCGATGCCCGGCCTACCGGGGGCACGGCGCCGACCAGCCTTCGGGAGCACGTATCCTTCGCTGGGCGCCGTGCACACCCCGCGCGAGCCCCCCGGGCGACGAAGCCCACCCCCCGTTCTGCACACCTCGCCCCAACCGGGCTCCTCCGCCGTGCCACCACCCCGGGCCCGGCCCGGCCCGGTGGTGCCCGGCCACAGGAGATCCCTGCCATGGCGGACCTCTCCCGCGTCGCCTCCGGAGCCACCCGGTTCCCCGGACGCCGACTGTCGGAGGCCCTCCTCCCCCCGGAGCTCGCCCCCCGTACCCAGCTCCGGCTCGCCGCGATCAGCCGCTGGAACGCGCTGCGCGGCATCCGCGTCGGCCTGGTCGCCGCCGCCCTGCTGCTCCTGCTGATCGGGGCCAACCTGGCCACCCCGATCTACCCGGTGCTCGCGGACCGGCTCGGGCTCACCCCGATCGCCGTCACCGGGCTGTTCACGGTCTACGTCTTCGCGCTGATCCCGGTGCTCGCCGCGGTCGGCCACTGGTCCGACCACCTCGGCCGGCGCGCGCTGATCCTGCCCGCGATCGCGCTCGCCGCGGCCGGTGACGCGCTCTTCGCCACCGCCGGGAGCTTCTGGCAGCTGGCCGTCGGCCGCGCCGTCCAGGGCATCGCGGTGGGCCTGTCCACCGGCGCCGCCGGCGCCGCGCTCGGCGACCTGCTGCCCGGCCACCCGACCCTGGCCGCCAAGCTCACCCTGGCCTGCTCGGCCGGCGGTGTCGCGCTCGGCCCGATCGTCGGCGCCTCGCTCTCCGGTGGCGCCCACCCGCTGCTCACCCCCTTTCTGCTGCACGCCCTGGCGCTGCTCGCGCTCTGCGTCCCGCTGGCCGTGGTGCACCCGCGGATGCCCGGCCGGGAGCGCCCGCCGGCCTCCCCGCCGCGCATCACCACCCCCGCCCACCTGCGGCCGCAGCGGCTGCGGCTGCCGCGCCGGGGCCGCCGGGAGTTCCTGCTCGCGGCGGCGGCCGGGTTCACCTCGTACGCGGTCTTCGGCACCTACCTCAGCCTGGCCCCGTCCTTCTCCGCACAGCTGCTGCACTCCCCCTCCCGGATGACCGGCGCCGTGGTGGCCGCCCTGCTGCTCGGCTCCTCGGCCGCCGCGCAGCTGCTGGTGCCGCCGACCTCGGACCGCCTGGTGATCGCCCTCGGGATGGCCGGCCTGGCGGCCGGGCTGGCCCTGGTGGTCGCCGCCCAGTACACCGGGACCCCTGCGCTGCTCTTCATCGGCAGCGTCCTCGGCGGCGCCTGCCAGGGCGTGGCGTTCCGCTCGCTGTTCACCACCGCCTCCGCGGCGATGGACCCGGAGCGCCGCGGCAGCGAGCTCTCCGCCCTCTGGGTGATCGTCTACCTGGGCAGCTCCGCCCCGGTGGTCGCGGTCGGCGCGCTCACCCAGCGGTTCGGCCTGCTGCCCGCCGTCAGCGGCTTCGTCGGCCTGGCCGCCGTGGCCTGCCTGGCGCTGGCCGCGGCGGTGCTGCGCCGCCCCGGCTGACCGCGGCCGAGGGCCCCGGAACGCACCGCACCCCCGCCGCAGGAGCGATCCTGCTGCGGGGGTGCGGTGCGTTGCGGGGCCCAGATCTCGAAAGCGGGTCTCAGACGTTGAAGCCGAGCGCGCGGAGCTGGTCGCGGCCGTCGTCGGTGATCTTGTCCGGGCCCCACGGCGGCATCCAGACCCAGTTGATCCGCAGGTCCTTGACCAGGCCGTCGGTGGCCGTCTTCGCCTGGTCCTCGATGACGTCGGTCAGCGGGCAGGCCGCCGAGGTGAGCGTCATGTCGATGGTCGCCACGTCGGACTCGTCGATGTGGATGCCGTAGATCAGGCCCAGGTTCACCACGTCGATCCCCAGCTCGGGGTCGACGACGTCCATCAGGGCCTCGGTGAGGTCCTCGACGGACACGGTGCCGGCCGTGGTGCCGACGATCACGGTGGGGCCCTCGGCGGCCTGGGTGGCCTCGGCGGGGCTGCCGCTCTCGGTGTCGCTCATGTGTACGCCCTCCTCGGGCACGTCAGTCGTTGATGGCGGGCTGCTCGGCCAGGGCCTTGGCGGTGGCGTCCTTCCAGGCCATCCAGCTCAGCAGCGCGCACTTGACCCGGGCCGGGTACTTGGAGACGCCGGCGAACGCGACCGCGTCCTCCAGCACCTCCTCGTCGCCCTCGCCCTGGCCCTTGCTCTGCATCAGCTCCAGGAAGGCCTCCTGGATCGCCTGCGCGTCGCCCACGGACCGGCCGACCACCAGGTCGTTCAGCACCGAGGCGCTGGCCTGGCTGATCGAGCAGCCCTGCGACTCGTAGGAGACGTCGGCGACGGTGGAGCCGTCCAGCCGCACCCGCAGGGTGATCTCGTCACCGCAGGTGGGGTTGACGTGGTGCACCTCCGCGTCACCGTCCCGCAGCCCCTTGCCGTGCGGGTTGCGGTAGTGGTCCAGGATGATCTCCTGGTACATGGAGTCGAGCTTCATCGCGGGCCCCGTCTCCTCAGCCGAAGAAGTTGCGGACGTGGTGCAGGCCGTCGATCAGGGCATCGACCTCGGCCGGCGTGGAGTACAGGTAGAACGACGCCCTGGTGGTCGCCGGAATTCCGTACCGAAGGCAGACCGGCCGCGCGCAGTGGTGGCCGACCCGGACCGCGATGCCCTGCTCGTCCAGCACCTGCCCCACGTCGTGCGGGTGGATGTCGCCGAGCACGAAGGAGATCGCCGCACCGCGGTCCACGGCCGTGCGCGGACCGATGATCCGCAGGTCGGGGACCTCCAGCAGGCGCTCCACCGCGTACTCGGTGATCGCGTGCTCGTGCGCGGCGATCCGGTCCATGCCGATCGCCGACAGGTAGTCGACGGCCGCACCGAGACCGACCGCCTGGGCGATCGGCGGGGTGCCCGCCTCGAACTTGTGCGGCGCCGGGGCGTAGGTGGACGCGCCCATGGTGACGGTCTCGATCATCTCGCCGCCGCCCAGGAACGGCGGGAGGTCCTCCAGCAGCTCCTGCCGGCCCCAGAGCACGCCGATCCCGGTCGGGGCCAGCATCTTGTGGCCGGTGAAGGCGACGAAGTCGGCCTCCAGCGCCTGCACGTCCAGCACCATGTGCGGGGCGGCCTGCGAGGCGTCGATCAGCACCAGCGCACCGACCGACTGGGCCTTGCGGACGATCGCCTCGACCGGGTTGACCGTGCCCAGCAGGTTGGAGACCAGCGTGAACGAGACGATCTTCGTCTTCTCGGTGATCAGCTCGTCGATGTTCGACAGGTCGAGCCGGCCGTCGTCGGTCAGGCCGAACCACTTCAGCTTCGCGCCGGTGCGCTGCGCGAGCAGCTGCCACGGGACGATGTTGGAGTGATGCTCCATCTCGGTGATGACGATCTCCGCGTCCGCGTCCACGCGGTACGGCTCGTCGGCCCAACCGAGCATGTTGGCGACCAGGTTGAGCGACTCCGAGGCGTTCTTGGTGAAGATCACCTCGTCCCGGCTCGGCGCGTTGATGAACGCCGCGACCTTGTCACGGGCGCCCTCGTACAGCGCCGTGGCCTCCTCGGCCAGCACGTGCACGCCGCGGTGGACGTTGGCGTTGTGCTGCTCGTAGTAGGCGTTCAGCGCCTCCAGCACCTGGCGCGGCTTCTGCGAGGTCGCCGCGTTGTCCAGGTAGACCAGCGGCTTGCCGTCGTGCAGCACCCGCTGCAGGATCGGGAAGTCCTTGCGGATCGCGTCGCCGAAGCCCTGCGCCTCGGCCAGGAGCCCGGCGAGCGCCGAGCCGGGATGGGTTGTCACTCGGAAGCGCCGCCCTTCACGTAGGACTCGTAGCCCTCGTTCTCCAGCTTGTCGGCCAGCTCCGCACCGCCGGACTCGACGATCCGGCCGGCCGCGAAGACGTGGACGTGGTCGGGCTTGATGTACCGCAGGATCCGGGTGTAGTGGGTGACCAGCAGGGTGCCCACCTCACCGGTCGAGCGGACCCGGTTGATGCCCTCGGAGACCACCCGCAGCGCGTCCACGTCCAGGCCCGAGTCGGTCTCGTCGAGGATCGCGATCCTCGGCTTGAGCAGCTCCAGCTGGAGGATCTCGTGGCGCTTCTTCTCGCCGCCGGAGAAGCCCTCGTTCACGTTGCGCTCGGCGAACGCCGGGTCCATCTGCAGGCCGGCCATCGCCTCCTTGACCTCCTTGACCCACAGCCGCAGCTTGGGGGCCTCGCCGCGGACGGCGGTGGCGGCGGTGCGCAGGAAGTTGGAGACCGAGACACCGGGGACCTCGACCGGGTACTGCATCGCCAGGAAGACGCCGGCGCGGGCACGCTCGTCGACCGACATCGCGAGCACGTCCTCGCCGTCCAGCAGCACCTCGCCACCGGTGACGGTGTACTTGGGGTGGCCGGCCAGCGAGTACGCCAGGGTCGACTTGCCGGAGCCGTTGGGGCCCATGATGGCGTGGGTCTCGCCCTGCTTCACGGTCAGGTCGACGCCGCGGAGGATCTCGCGGGGGCCGTTCTCGGCCTCGACGGAGACGTGCAGGTCGCGGATTTCAAGGGTTGCCATGGGTACTCAGGACTCCTGGTTGACGGAGACGAGCACATCGTCCCCTTCGATCTTGACGGGGTAGACGGGGACCGGCCTGGTGGCGGGCAGACCGGAGGGCTTGCCGGTGCGCAGGTCGAAGCTGGAGCCGTGCAGCCAGCACTCGATCATGCAGTCCTCGACCTCGCCCTCGGCGAGCGAGACGTTGGCGTGCGAGCAGGTGTCGTTGATCGCGAACACCTCGCCCTCGGTGCGGACCAGCGCGACCGGCACCCCGTTGAGCTCGACCCGCTTGGGCTCGTCCTCCGCGAGGTCGGTCAGCGCGCAGGCGCGGAGAAAGCTCATGCGACGTTCTCTTCCAGCTCCGCTTCGATCTTCTCCATCAGGCGGTCCTGGATCTCCGTGACACCGATCTGCTGGACCAGTTCGGCGAAGAAGCCGCGGACCACCAGGCGGCGGGCGTCGTCGGCCGGGATGCCGCGGGCCTGCAGGTAGAACAGCTGCTCGTCGTCGAAGCGGCCGGTCGCCGAGGCGTGGCCGGCGCCGGTGATCTCGCCGGTCTCGATCTCCAGGTTCGGGATCGAGTCCACCCGGGCGCCGTCGGTCAGCACCAGGTTCCGGTTGAGCTCGTAGGTGTCGGTGCCCTCGGCGGCGGCGCGGATCAGCACGTCGCCGACCCAGACCGCGTGCGCGTCCTGGCCCTGCAGCGCACCCTTGTAGGCCACGTTGGACCGGCAGTGCGGCGTGTCGTGGTCGATGACCAGCCGGTGCTCCAGGTGCTGGCCGGCGTCGGCGAAGTACAGGCCGAACAGGTCGGCCTCGCCGCCGGGGCCGGCGTAGTTGACCCGCGGGTGCAGCCGGACCAGGTCGCCGCCGAAGGTGACCACCACGGACTTGAACGAGGCGTCCCGGCCGACCAGCGCGGTGTGCTGCGCCGCGTACACCGCGTCCCGCTCCCAGTCCTGGATCGACACGAAGGTCAGCTTGGCGCCCTCGCCGACCAGCAGCTCGACGTTGGCGGCCCGGGTGCCGGTGCCGGTGTGGTTGACCACCACGACCGCCTCGGCGAACGGCTTGACGTCGATCACCACGTGGGCGAAGCGGACCCCGCCCTCGGCGTGCACGTCGATCCGGACCGGCTCGGTGAGCACCGTCTCCTTGGGGACGGTGACCACCAGCGCCTGCTCGAAGGAGCTGAACGCCTGCGCGGCGACCCGGTCGACCGGCTTGCCGGCCTTGCCGATCCGCTCGTCGTCCCGGCCGACCAGCGAGGCGCTGACGCCCTCGGGCAGGCCGAGGTCGACCTTGTCCTCGCCCCGGACGGCCTCGGCGGCGGTGCCGTCGTGCAGTCCGCCGAGCCGGTGCAGCGGGGTGAACCGCCAGTCCTCCTCGCGGCCGTGCGGCACGGGGAAGTCGTTCACGTCGTACGAGGGCTTGACCGAGACGCGGGCGTCGATCGGCTGCTTGACCGTGGCCCGGCCGGTGCCCGGACCGGCCAGCTGCGCGCCGGCGCCCGCGGTACCGACCTCGATCGAACCGGCGGTGGTGGAGCCGGTGCTGTTGTTGACGTCAGCCATGGCTGTCGTGGTGCTCTCTTCCTAAGGGTGTGGACTGGACTGCGTGCGGCTGCGCGTCAGCCGACGGAGCCCTCCATCTGCAGCTCGATCAGCCGGTTCAGCTCCAGCGCGTACTCCATCGGCAGCTCGCGCGCGATCGGCTCGACGAAGCCGCGGACGATCATCGCCATCGCCTCGAACTCGGTCATGCCGCGGCTCATCAGGTAGAAGAGCTGGTCCTCGCTGACCTTGGAGACGGTCGCCTCGTGGCCCATCGACACGTCGTCCTCGCGGACGTCCACGTACGGGTAGGTGTCCGAGCGGGAGATGGTGTCGACCAGCAGCGCGTCGCAGAGCACGTTGGACTTGGCGCCCTTGGAGCCCTCGCCGATCTCGATCAGGCCGCGGTAGGAGGTCCGGCCGCCGCCCCGCGCCACCGACTTGGAGACGATGTTGGAGGAGGTGTTCGGCGCCATGTGCACCATCTTGGCGCCGGCGTCCTGGTGCTGGCCCTCGCCCGCGAAGGCGATCGACAGGGTCTCGCCCTTGGCGTGCTCGCCCATCAGGTAGACGGCCGGGTACTTCATCGTCACCTTGGAGCCGATGTTGCCGTCGACCCACTCCATGGTCGCGCCCTCGTACGCCACGGCGCGCTTGGTGACCAGGTTGTAGACGTTGTTCGACCAGTTCTGGATGGTCGTGTAGCGGCAGCGGCCGCCCTTCTTGACGATGATCTCCACCACGGCGCTGTGCAGCGAGTCCGAGGAGTAGATCGGCGCGGTGCAGCCCTCGACGTAGTGGACGTAGGCGTCCTCGTCGACGATGATCAGCGTCCGCTCGAACTGGCCCATGTTCTCGGTGTTGATCCGGAAGTAGGCCTGCAGCGGGATGTCGACGTGCACGCCCTTCGGCACGTAGATGAACGATCCGCCGGACCACACCGCGGTGTTCAGCGAGGCGAACTTGTTGTCACCCACCGGGATGACGGTGCCGAAGTACTCCTTGAAGAGCTCCGGGTGCTCCTTGAGCGCGGTGTCGGTGTCCAGGAAGATGACGCCCTGCTCCTCCAGGTCCTCGCGGATCTGGTGGTAGACGACCTCGGACTCGTACTGCGCGGCGACACCGGCGACCAGGCGCTGCTTCTCCGCCTCCGGGATGCCCAGCTTGTCGTACGTCGCCTTGATGTCGGCGGGCAGGTCCTCCCAGGACTCGGCCTGCTTCTCGGTCGAGCGGACGAAGTACTTGATGTTGTCGAAGTCGATCCCGCTGAGGTCCGAGCCCCAGGTCGGCATGGGCTTCTTGCCGAACAGCTTGAGGCCCTTGAGCCGCAGGTTCAGCATCCACTCGGACTCGTTCTTCTTCGCCGAGATGTCCCGGACGACGTCCTCGCTGAGGCCGCGCTTGGCGACGGCACCCGCGGCGTCGGAGTCCGACCAGCCGTACTCGTAGGTGCCCAGGCCCTCGAGCTCCGGGTGTGCGATGTCAGTCATGCGAGGTTCCTCCGCGCGGACGAGCCGATTCGTGTCGGGACGTACCGACAGTCGGCACGGCACCGGGCCCCCGCAACGCGGAGGACGGTGCGGCACCGGGTGCCGGCACATAGGTGGTGCAGACCCCGTCGCCGTGGGCGATGGTGGCCAGCCTTTGCACATGGGTGCCGAGCAGCTGCGAGAAGACCTCGGTCTCCGCCTCGCAGAGCTGCGGGAACTGCTCGGCGATGTGCGCGACCGGGCAGTGGTGCTGGCAGAGCTGGGCTCCGACCGGGGCCTTCGCCGCCGACGCGGCGGGCACCCGCCGCACCGTGGCAGCGTACCCGTCGGCGCTCAGCGCCTGGGCGAGCGCCTCCGCGCGCATGCCGTCCTCGGCCTGCGCCAGGAGCCGCTGGTACTTCTCACCCTGCTGGTGGAAGCGGGCCCGGGCGAACGCGGCGACCGCCTCCTCGCCCGCCTTGCCGCCGCCGACCGCGTCGGAGATCCAGCGCAACGCGTCGGCGGCGAGCTGGTCGTACGCCTGGTAGAAGGCGTCCCGGCCGCACTCGGTCAGGGCGAAGACCTTGGCCGGACGGCCCCGGCCGCGGCTGCCGTAGACCCGCTGCTCCCGGGACTCCACCAGGCCGGCGACGGCCAGCGAGTCCAGGTGCCGACGGACGGCGGCCGCGGTCAGCCCGAGGCGGCTGGCCAGGTCGGCGGCGGAGGAGGGGCCGTGGTCGAGGATCGAGCGGGCGACCCGGTCCCGGGTCGCCCGATGTCCGTCCACCACGGCTTCGGCCGCCGGCGCGGGCACCGTCGGCGCGGCGGCCGGCTCGGCCTCCGGCTCCTGGTCGTGCTCGCGCAGGTATTTCACAACACGATTGTTGCGTAATTCCCTCGAGAAGGACAAGCCGTGATCCAGGCCTCATCCGTGGCTTCAATCACGCAGGTAAGCCTTACCTGACCTGCGAAAACGATCAAAGGAGGCCGCCCACGGCCTCCCCGACCGGCCCTCTTAGACTCCCCGGTATGCAGACAGAACCCGCGGTCGAGGTGGCCGGACTGGTCAAACGCTACGGCGCCGACGTCGCCGTCGACGGTCTTGACCTGGCCATCTCGCGCGGCACGGTGACCGCCGTGCTCGGGCCCAACGGCGCCGGCAAGACCACCACCATCGAGATCTGCGAGGGCTACCGGCGCCCCGACGCGGGCACCGTGCGGGTGCTCGGGCTCGACCCGGT
Organism: Kitasatospora sp. NPDC049258; assembly: GCF_040678895.1. Lineage (NCBI taxonomy): Bacteria > Bacillati > Actinomycetota > Actinomycetes > Kitasatosporales > Streptomycetaceae > Kitasatospora > Kitasatospora sp. NPDC049258. The sequence goes on along the minus strand of NZ_JBFAQT010000004.1, from coordinate 135,946 downwards.
GGCCGACGCGGCCCGGCTCCGACCCCGCATCGGCGTGATGCTCCAATCGGGTGGCATCTACGCGGGAGCGCGGGCGGTCGAGATGCTCCGGCACACCGCCCGGCTCTACGCCGACCCGCTCCCGGTCGAGCCGCTGGTGGAGCGGCTCGGCCTCGGCTCCTGCGGCCGCACCACCTACCGCCGGCTCTCCGGCGGCCAGCAGCAGCGCCTCGCGCTGGCGATGGCCGTGGTCGGCCGCCCCGAGCTGGTCTTCCTGGACGAGCCCACCGCGGGCCTGGACCCGCAGGCCCGCCGCGCCACCTGGGAACTGGTCCGCGAGCTCCGGGAGAGCGGTGTCACCGTGGTGGTGACCACCCACCACATGGACGAGGCCGAGCAGCTGGCCGACGAGGTCGCCATCGTCGACCACGGACGGGTGATCGCCACCGGCAGCCCCGAGCAGCTCTGCCGCGGCGGCGCCGAGAGCAGCCTGCGCTTCGACGGCCCGCCCGGCCTGGACCTGGCCGCCCTGCTGAAGGTGCTGCCCTCGGGCGCGCAGGCCACCGAGCCCGTGCCCGGCTCCTACCGCGTCGAGGCGCCGATGGACCCCCGGCTGCTGGCCACCGTCACCGCCTGGTGCGCGGAGGCCGGCGTGATGCCCAAGAAGCTGGCCGTGCAGCGGCGCAGCCTCGAAGACGTCTTCCTCGATCTCACCGGACGGGACCTGCGCTCGTGACCACCTACGAACCCCGGCCCGGCGCCGCGCCCCTCGGCCGGATGCTGCTGGCGCAGACCGCGCTGGAGACCAGGATGCTGCTGCGCAACGGCGAGCAGCTGCTGCTGACGGTGATCATCCCGACCGTGCTGCTGGTGCTGTTCAGCGCCGTGGACGTGGTCGCGGTGGAAGGCCCCGGCAAGCGGGTCGACTTCCTGGCACCGGGCCTGCTGGCGCTGGCCGTGATGTCCACCGCCTTCACCGGCCAGGCGATCGCCACCGGCTTCGAGCGCCGCTACGGGGTGCTCAAGCGGCTGGGCTCCACGCCGCTGCCGCGCTGGGCGCTGCTCACCGCGAAGACCGGCTGCGTGCTGGTCACCGAGGTGCTCCAGGTGCTGCTGCTGTCGGCGATCGCGCTGGCCCTGGGCTGGTCGCCGCAGGGCGACCCGTTCAGCGTGGTGGCCCTGCTGGTGCTGGGCACCGCCGCCTTCTCCGGGCTCGGCCTGCTGATGGCCGGCACCCTGCGCGCGGAGGCCACGCTGGCCGCCGCCAACCTGGTGTTCATCCTGCTGCTGCTGGCCGGCGGCGTGGTGGTCCCGCTGTCGAGGTTCCCCGCCGCCGTCCGCCCGGCGCTGGAGCTGCTGCCGATCGGCGCGCTGTCCGACGGGCTGCGCTCGGTGCTCCAGTACGGCGGCTCGGTGCCGTGGTCCGACCTGGGCCTGCTGGCCGGCTGGTCGGTGCTCGGCCTGGGCCTGGCGGCACGTTTCTTCCGCTGGGAGTGAGTCCGGCCCCCGCCGGTCACGACGCCGGCCGGCGGGGGCCGGACCCGCCCCAAGATCGGACATAAGCCCACCTAGGATGAACGGGTGCGTACCCCCACCTCCCTCCTCGCCGACCGCTGGCACCCGACCGCCGAGACCGTCCGGCGGGCCGCCCTCGCGGCGCTGGTGATGAGCGTGGTCATCGTGATCACCGGCGGCGCCGTCCGGCTCACCGCCTCCGGCCTCGGCTGCACCACCTGGCCCAGCTGCACCGGCGAGAGCCTGACCCCGACGCCCGCCATGGGCGTGCACGGCATCATCGAGTTCACCAACCGGATGCTCACCTACGTGCTGTGCGCGGCGATCGCCTGGGCCACCCTGGCGGCCCGCTCGGCCCGGCCCTGGCGGCGTGAGCTCACCCGGCTCGGCTGGGCGCAGTTCTGGCTGGTGGTGAGCAACGCCGTGATCGGCGGCCTCAGCGTGCTGACCCACCTGAACCCGTACGTGGTCGCGCTGCACATGGTGGCGGCGATGGGCCTGGTCTGGGTCGCGGTGCTGATGTGGGAGCGCTCGAAGGAGGGTGACGGCGCGCCGCGGCCGCTGGTCGCCGGGCCGATCCTGCGGCTGTCGCGGGTGCTGGTGCTGGTGGTCGGCCTGCTGGTGCTGGCCGGCACCCTGGTCACCGGCGCGGGCCACCACCCGGGCTCCTCGGGCACGCTGGACAAGCCGGTCCGGCGGATCATGCTGGACTACGACCGGCTCGCCCAGGCCCACGCGGACCTGGCCTTCGTCGCGGTCGGCCTGACCATCGCGGTGGTCTTCGTGTTCGCCGCCGTGAAGGCGCCGCCGGCCGCCCGGGCCCGGGTCCGCGAGCTGATGGCGGTCCTGCTGCTGCAGGGGCTGCTGGGCTTCGTCCAGTACTTCACCGACGCGCCCGAGGTGATGGTCGGCGTGCACATGTTCGGGGCCGCGCTGACCTGGATCGCCGCCCTGCGGATCCCGTTCGCGCTGCGCGCGCGGGCCGAGCTCGCCGAACCCGCGGCGCAGGCGGAGGCGGCGCAGGCCCCACAGGCCGCCGCGGTCTGAGGCCGGCGCCGAAGCGGACCGAAGGGCCCCCGAGCGCTGCTCGGGGGCCCTTCGTCGTACGCGGGGCGGATCAGCCGCCGATCTGGATCCCGGCCATCCGCTTCCACTCGTAGGCGCCGGTCCTGACCTTCAGCCCGAGCTCACCCTCGAAGGTGTCGTGCACCTTCACCCCGGCCAGCTCCGCGGCACGAAGGCCGACGGCGTGGGTCGGGGCGACCTGGTCGCCCCAGGCGCCGTCCGCGCCCACCACGACGATCCGGGTGGCGACGGCGCCGACGTACTCGACGACGCCCTCGGCGCTGCCGCCGTGCTGGGCGGCGAAGCGGGTCAGGTGCTTGGCGATGCGCTTGGCCCGCCGCTCGGCGCGGGCGTCGGGCGCGGCGGTGGTGGCGTTCTCTGCGCTGGTCATGCCCGCATGCTACCGATCGGTAGACCGGCCCGCGACGGGGGCGCGGTGTGCGGCGGGCCACACCTGCGGCGGATAGCCTGGACCGGTGACTTTCCGAGGCTGGCAGGACGAGGCGCTGGAGTTCTACGAGCGGCTGGAGGCCGACAACTCCAAGGACTTCTGGACGGCCCACAAGGAGCGGTACGAACGCGCGGTGCGCGAGCCGATGGCCGAGCTGCTGGAGCAGCTGGAGCCGGAGTTCGGGCCCGGCAAGATCTTCCGGCCCAACCGCGACGTCCGGTTCAGCGCCGACAAGGCCCCCTACAAGACCCACATCGGCGGCTACCTGTCGGCCGGCGGCTACATCCAGCTCTCCGCCGACGGCCTGGCCTGCGGCAACGGGATGTACCGGCTGGCCGCAGACCAGCTGGAGCGGTACCGGGCGGCGGTGGCCGAGGATCTCAGCGGGGCCGAGCTGGAGCGGGTGATCGCCCGGGTGGGCAAGGCCGGCCCGGTGGTCTCCGGCCGGGACGCGCTGAAGACCGCGCCGCGCGGCTACCCCAAGGACCACCCGCGGATCGGCCTGCTGCGCAACAAGGGCCTGGTCGCCTGGCAGGAGTGGGAGCCGGCCGACTGGCTGGGCACCCCCGAGGCGTACCGGCGGATCACCGCCTTCCTGCGGGTCTCGCAGCCGCTCAAGGACTGGCTGGACGCGCACGTCGGCCCGAGCGAGCTCCCGGCACGCTGAAGGGCCCCCGCCGGCGTACCGGTGGGGGCCCTTCGGGCGGAGCCGGGCCTACTTGACGAAGGGGTCGACCGCGATGACCACGAACAGCAGGGTCAGGTAGGTGATCGACCAGTGGAACAGGCGCATCTCCTTGAGCTTGGCGCCCACCATCCCGGCCTTGGCGCGGGTGTGCAGGCCGTGCGCCTCCTTCAGCCAGGCCACGCCCAGCACCGCCGCGGCCACCGGGTAGAGCCAGCTGGTGTCCGCCAGCGGCCACAGCGCCAGCGAGACCAGCACCATCACCCAGGAGTACGCGACGATCTGCCGGGCCACCGCCAGGTTGCCCTTGATCACCGGGAGCATCGGCACGCCGGCCCGGGCGTAGTCGTCGCGGACCTTCATCGACAGCGGCCAGTAGTGCGGCGGCGTCCAGAAGAAGATCACCAGGAACAGCACCAGGGCCGACCAGGAGAGCGAGTTCGTCACGGCGGCCCAGCCGACGAAGACCGGCATGCAGCCGGCGATGCCGCCCCAGACGATGTTCTGCGCGGTGCGGCGCTTGAGGCCCAGGGTGTACACGAAGACGTAGAAGAGCAGCGCGGCCAGCGCCAGCGCCGAGGCCAGCGCGTTGACCAGCAGGCCCAGCCAGAGGGTCGAGCCGACCGCGAGGGCGATGCCGAAGACCAGCGCCTCGCGTGGCGAGACCATGCCGGTGACCAGCGGCCGGCGCTCGGTGCGGGACATCACCGCGTCGATGTCGCGGTCGATGTACATGTTCAGAGCGTTGGCACCGCCCGCGGACAGGTAGCCGCCCACCACGACCCAGAGCACCAGCAGCGGATCCGGCACACCGCGCTGCGCCAGGAACATCACCGGTACGGTGGTGATCAGCAGCAGCTCGATGATCCGAGGCTTGGTCAGTGCGACGAAGGCCCCGACACGGGCCCCGAACGGCCGATGCGCAGGCGTCGCTCCGACCGCCCCGGCGGGGCGGGATTCGACGGCGGTCACGAACACCCCAACTCACGATGAACCTTCACAGGCGTCCACCGGACCCCTGGGGTACCGATACGTCCGCTCTGCGCGTACCACGCCACCTTAGACGCTCCATATCTCCCGACCGGCCCCGGGGTACCCCGGCGAGCCGAACCGCACACCGCCGGGTGAATCACCGCAGACCGGACAGGAGATATGACCGTCGATGCCCCCATTTGCACCACTCCCCCGTCTTGCCCCTCGGACGGGCGAAACGGGGGAATTTCCATGAAGGTAGGACAGAGGAGCTGACACAGTGCCACGGGAATGGGGCCCCGCGATCCCCGGTTGTCCCACCACGCAGGGTGAGGGGCTCCCAGAGCGGTAGGCTCGCACAGAGAAGCGGGATCAACCCTCCGTGACCGGCACCATCGATGCGTCAGGCCCACAGCGACGTGGCCGACCCGGTCCCCTTCACGGGGTCACACTTCACTATGGAAGGAGCCCTGAGTCAGGGTGAGCACGACGCCGAACGTATTCGAGTGGACCGAACTGGACCAGAGGGCGGTGGACACCGCCCGGGTCCTGGCCATGGACGCCGTGCAGAAGGTGGGCAACGGCCACCCCGGCACGGCGATGTCCCTGGCCCCCGCGGCTTACGTGATCTTCCAGCGCTTCCTGCGCCACGACCCGACGGACCCGTCCTGGGTGGGTCGTGACCGCTTCGTGCTGTCCCCGGGGCACACCTCGCTGACGCTCTACACCCAGCTCTTCCTGTCCGGCTACGGCCTCTCGCTGGACGACCTGAAGGCGTTCCGGGTCGCCGGCAGCCGCACCCCGGGCCACCCGGAGCACGGCCACACCGCGGGCGTGGAGACCACCACCGGCCCGCTCGGCCAGGGCATCGCGAACGCGGTCGGCATGGCGATGGCGGCCCGCTACGAGCGCGGCCTGTTCGACCCCGAGGCCCCCGCCGGCGAGTCCCCGTTCGACCACACCATCTGGGCCATCGTCTCCGACGGCGACCTGGAGGAGGGCATCTCCGCGGAGGCCTCCTCGCTGGCCGGCCACCAGAAGCTGGGCAACCTGGTCGCGCTGTACGACGACAACCACATCTCGATCGAGGGCGACACCGCGACGGCCTTCTCCGAGGACGTCCTGGCCCGCTACGAGGCCTACGGCTGGCACGTCCAGCGGATCACCCCGAAGTCCGACGGCGACGTCGACGTCTTCGCCCTCGCCGAGGCGCTGGAGGCCGCGAAGGCCGAGACCGGGCGCCCGTCGATGATCGCGATGCGCACCATCATCGCCTGGCCGGCCCCGGACGCCCAGAACACCGCCAAGGCGCACGGCTCCGCGCTCGGCGACGCCGAGATCGCCGCGACCAAGAAGGTCCTCGGCTTCTCGCCGGAGAAGACCTTCGAGGTCTCCGATGCGGTCCTGGAGCACGCCCGGCACGTGATCCAGCGCGGCAAGGCCACCCGCACCGAGTGGGAGCAGGGCTTCCACGCCTGGCACGCCGCCAACCCGCAGCGCGCCGCCGACTTCGACCGGATCCAGATCGGCGAGCTCCCGGCCGGCTGGGAGAAGGCCGTGCCGACCTTCCCGGCCGGCAAGGAGGTGGCCACCCGCAAGGCCTCCGGCGAGACCCTCAAGGCGCTCGGCGCGGTGATCCCGGAGCTGTGGGGCGGCTCGGCCGACCTCGCGGAGTCCAACCTCACCACGATCGACGAGGACAGCTCCTTCCTCCCCGAGGGCAACCCGCTGAAGTCCGCGAGCCCCTACGGCCGCACGATCCACTTCGGCATCCGCGAGCACGCCATGGGCTCGGCCATGAACGGCATCGCGCTGCACGGCCGCACCCGGGTGTTCGGCGGCACCTTCCTGGTCTTCGCCGACTACATGCGCCCGGCCGTCCGGCTCGCCGCGCTGATGAAGCTGCCGGTCACCTACGTCTGGACGCACGACTCGATCGGCCTCGGCGAGGACGGCCCGACGCACCAGCCGGTCGAGCACCTGGCCGCGCTGCGGGCCATCCCGGGCCTGGCCATGGTCCGCCCGGCCGACGCCAACGAGACCGCGGTGGCCTGGCGCACCGTGCTGGAGCGGCACACCAGCCACCCCGGCCCGGTCGGCCTGGCCCTGACCCGGCAGAACGTGCCGACCTTCGACCGCGAGGTCTTCGGCTCCGCCGAGGGCACCGCGAAGGGCGGCTACGTGCTGGCCGAGGCCTCCGACGGCGCCCCGAAGGTGATCCTGATCGGCACCGGCTCCGAGGTCCAGCTGGCCGTCCAGGCCCGCGAGGCCCTGGAGGCCGAGGGCATCCCGACCCGGGTGGTCTCGATGCCGTCCATCGAGTGGTTCAACGAGCAGGACCAGGCCTACCGCGACAGCGTGCTGCCGCCGAACGTCCGGGCCCGGGTCTCGGTCGAGGCCGGCATCGCCCAGGGCTGGCGCGAGCTGGTCGGCGACGCCGGTCGGATCATCAGCCTGGAGCACTTCGGCGCCTCCGCCGACTACAAGGTGCTCTTCCAGGAGTTCGGCCTGACCGCCGACGCGGTCGCGGGCGCCGCCCGCGCCTCGCTGCGCACGGTCGAGGCCGTCTCCCGCTAGCACCACCGGGGCCGGGGCAGCCGACCGCACATCGGGTGCCCCGGCCCGTCTGACGACCCCACAGCAGACGAACGAAGACGAAAAGAAGAGGACTGAGCACCATGACTGACGCACTGAAGCGCCTCAGCGACGAAGGCGTGGCGATTTGGCTGGACGACCTCAGCCGTGACCGGCTGAACAGCGGGAACCTGGCCGAGCTGGTGCAGAACAAGCACGTCGTGGGGGTCACCACCAACCCGACCATCTTCCAGAAGGCCATCGGCGGCAGCAGCACCGCGTACGACGGCCAGCTGCGCGACCTCGCCGTCCGCAAGGTCACCACGGACGAGGCCGTCCGTATGATCACCACCTGCGACGTGCGGGACGCGGCCGACGTGCTGCGCTCGGTCTACGACGCCTCCAACGGCCGCGACGGCCGGGTCTCCATCGAGGTCGACCCGCGCCTGGCGCACGAGACCGCGCCGACCGTGGCCGAGGCCAAGCAGCTGTGGTGGCTGGTCGACCGGCCGAACGTGTTCATCAAGATCCCCGCCACCAAGGCCGGCCTGCCCGCCATCACCGAGGTGCTCGGCAAGGGCATCAGCGTCAACGTCACGCTGATCTTCTCGCTGGAGCGCTACCGCGCCGTGATGGACGCCTACCTCTCCGGCCTGGAGAAGGCCAAGGCCACCGGCCTGGACCTGTCCTCGATCGAGTCGGTCGCCTCCTTCTTCGTCTCCCGGGTGGACACCGAGATCGACAAGCGCCTGGAGAAGATCGGCGGCGACGCCAAGAACCTCCGCTCCAAGGCCGCGCTGGCCAACGCCCGCCTCGCCTACCAGGCGTACGAGGAGGTCTTCGGCAGCGAGCGCTGGAAGGCCCTGGAGTCCGCCGGCGCCAAGCCGCAGCGCCCGCTGTGGGCCTCCACCGGCGTCAAGGACCCGGCCCTGCCGGACACCCTGTACGTGACCGAGCTGGTCGCCCCCGGCACCGTCAACACGATGCCCGAGGGCACCCTGGACGCGACCGACGACCACGGCGTGATCACCGGTGACACCATCACCGGCAACTACGCCGACGCCGCGTCCGTGATGGCGGCCATCGCCGCCGCCGGCGTCGACTACGACGACGTCGTCCAGGTGCTGGAGGACGAGGGCGTCGAGAAGTTCGAGGCCTCCTGGAACGAGCTGCTCGACACCGTGACGGCGTCGCTGGCCTCGTTCGCGAACGAGAAGTGACCCCGCTCGCCACCGTCGCACTGGAAGCGGAGCCCACCACGTGAGCAACACCCAGCCGTACCCGGACGTCGAGGGGGCGGACACCGAGCAGGGCGACGCCCCGCTCGTCCCCGCCAACCCGCTGCGTGACCCCGCCGACCGGCGCCTGCCGAGGATCGCCGGGCCGTCCGGCCTGGTGATCTTCGGCGTGACCGGTGACCTGTCGCGCAAGAAGCTCATGCCCGCCATCTACGACCTGGCCAACCGCGGCCTGCTGCCCCCGGGCTTCTCACTGATCGGGTTCGCCCGACGGGAGTGGGAGGACGAGGACTTCGCCAAGGAGGTCCACGAGGCGGTCAAGCAGCACGCCAGGACCCCTTTCCGCGAGGAGGTCTGGCAGCAGCTGGCCAAGGGCATGCGGTTCGTCCAGGGCACCTTCGAGGACGACGACGCCTTCGACACCCTGCGCAAGACCATCGAGGAGGTGGACCAGGCGCAGGGCACCAGCGGCAACTTCGCCTTCTACCTCTCGGTGCCGCCGAAGGCCTTCCCGATCGTGGTCCAGCAGCTCAAGAAGCACGGGCTGACCGACCCGCCGGCCGGCTCCTGGCGCCGCGCGGTGATCGAGAAGCCGTTCGGCCACAACCTGGAGAGCGCCCAGGAGCTGAACCGGATCGTCCACGAGGTCTTCCCCCGGGACGAGGTCTTCCGGATCGACCACTACCTGGGCAAGGAGACCGTCCAGAACATCCTGGCGCTCCGCTTCGCCAACACCATGTTCGAGCCGATCTGGAACCGGTCCTACGTGGACCACGTGCAGATCACCATGGCCGAGGACATCGGCATCGGCGGCCGGGCCGGGTACTACGACGGCATCGGCTCCGCCCGGGACGTCATCCAGAACCACCTGCTCCAGCTGATGGCGCTCACCGCCATCGAGGAGCCGGCCTCGTTCCACCCCAAGGCCCTGGTCGCCGAGAAGCTCAAGGTGCTCAGCGCCGTCCAGCTCCCCGAGGACCTGGGCAAGCACACCGTGCGCGGCCAGTACGCGGCCGGCTGGCAGGGCGGCGAGGAGGTGATCGGGTACCTGGAGGAGGACGGCATCAACCCCAAGTCCAAGACCGACACCTACGCCGCCATCAAGCTGGAGATCAACAACCGCCGCTGGGCGGGCGTCCCGTTCTACCTGCGCACCGGCAAGCGGCTCGGCCGCCGGGTGACCGAGATCGCGGTGGTCTTCCAGCGCGCCCCGTACCTGCCGTTCGACTCCTACGCGACCGAGGAGCTGGGGCAGAACGCCCTGGTCATCCGGGTGCAGCCGGACGAGGGCGTCACGGTGCGGTTCGGCTCCAAGGTGCCCGGCACCTCCTTCGAGGTCCGCGACGTCACGATGGACTTCGCCTACGGCGAGTCCTTCACCGAGTCCAGCCCCGAGGCGTACGAGCGGCTCATCCTGGACGTCCTGCTCGGTGACGCCAACCTCTTCCCGCGCCACCAGGAGGTCGAGCTGTCCTGGGGGATCCTCGACCCGATCGAGAACTACTGGGACACCCACGGCAAGCCCGCCCAGTACCCCGCGGGCGGCTGGGGGCCGGCCGAGGCGGACGAGATGCTCGCACGAGACGGCAGGAGCTGGCGGCGGCCATGAAAATCGACCTGACGAACACCACGTCCAGCAAGATCAACGCCGCCCTGATGGGCGCCCGCCGGGCCGGCGGCGCCGGGATGGTGCTCACCCTCGTCATCGTCACCGACGAGGGCAGCGCCTACGACGCGCTCAAGGCCGCCAACGACGCCTCCCGCGAGCACCCCTCGCGGATCCTGGCGGTCATCAAGCGGGCCGGGCGCTCCCCCCGGGCCCGCGCCGAGACCCGGCTGGACGCCGAGCTGCTGGTCGGCTCCGACGCCGGCCCGGGCGAGACCGTCATCCTCCGGATGCACGGCGAGCTCGCCAGCCACGCGCAGTCGGTGGTGCTCCCGCTGCTGCTGCCGGACGCCCCGGTGGTGGTCTGGTGGCCGGAGAACGCGCCGGAGAACCCGGCGCACGATCCGCTCGGGGCCCTCGCCCAGCGCCGGATCACCGACGCGGTCACCGCCGAGTCGCCGGTCGCCCAGCTCGCCCAGCGCGCCGCCAGCTACACCCCGGGCGACACCGACCTGGCCTGGACCAGGATCACCGGCTGGCGCTCGATGCTGGCCGCCGCGCTGGACCAGCGGCCCGCGAAGATCACCTCTGCGGTGGTCGAGGGCGAGTCCTACAACCCCAGCGTGGAGCTGCTCGGCCTGTGGCTGACCTCCCGGCTGCGGGTCCCGGTGGAGCGGGTCGTCACGGCCGGCCCCGGGATCACCGCCGTCCGGCTGCGGGCGGAGGAGGGCGACATCACCCTCGACCGTCCCGACGGCCTGCTCGGCACGCTGGCCATGCCCGGCGCGCCGGACCGGATGGTCGCGCTCAAGCGCCGGGACACCGCCGAGCTGATCGCCGAGGAGCTGCGCCGGCTCGACCCGGACGACATCTACGCGGCGGCCGTCCGCACCCCGGTCGACCGGCTCCGGGAGCCGGCCGACGCCGGCGCCCGGCCGTCGGCGGAGCCGGTGGCCGCCTCGGTCGCCGCCCCCGCCCGGGTGACGGCCAAGGTGCCGGTCACCGAGGCGCCCGCCACCGAGCAGGCGGCCGTCAAGGCGGCCGGGCCGAAGAAGACCGCGGCGAAGCCGTCGGTGGCGAAGTCCACGGCGAAGAAGGCCGTGGCGAAGAAGTCCGCACCGCGCAAGCGCAGCGGCTCATGACGGCGGGCGGCCGGCAGCTCGTCGTCCACCACGACAAGGAGCTGATGGCGCAGGCGACCGCGGCCCGGCTGATCACCCGGATCGTGGACGCCCAGGCCGCCCGCGGCACCGCCTCGGTGGTGCTCACCGGCGGCCGCAACGGCAACGCCCTGCTGGCCGCGATCGCCGCCTCCCCGGCGCGCGACGCGGTCGACTGGGCCAGGCTGGACCTCTGGTGGGGCGACGAGCGCTTCGTCCCCGCCGCGGATCCGGACCGCAACGCCGTCCAGGCCAGGGCCGAGCTGCTGGCACAGGTGCCGCTCGACCCGGCGCGGGTGCACGAGATGCCCGCCTCCGACGGTCCGGACGGCTCCGACCTCGACGCGGCCGCCGCCCGCTACGCCGAGGAGCTGGCCAAGGCCGCGGAGCCGGGGCGGCAGCTGCCGGCGTTCGACGTGCTGCTGCTCGGCGTCGGCCCGGACACCCATGTCGCCTCGCTCTTCCCCGACCACCCGGGCGTGCGGGAGACCGAGCTGACCGTGATCGGTGTGCGGGAGGCCCCGAAGCCGCCGCCCACCCGGATCTCGCTCACCCTCCCGGCGATCCGGGCGGCCCGCGAGGTCTGGCTGCTGGCGGCCGGCGAGGACAAGGCGGACGCGGTCGCCCTCGCCCTGACCGACCCGGGCGAGCAGCAGGCCCCGGCCTGCGGCGCGTACGGCACCGAGCGCACCCTGTGGCTGCTCGACCGGACGGCCGCGGCGAAGGCCCGCGCGGCGTAGGGCCCACCGACCCGCAGGGGCGGGGTGGACGCACGATGCGCGTCCACCCCGCCCCTTTCGGCTGTCCGGTCTCAGTCCGCGCGGCGGTCCCGCCGGAACAGGAGGACGACCAGGGCGGCGGTCAGCACCAGGCACAGGGCGGACTCGACGCCCTGCAACGGCCAGTAGTCCGCGGCGCTGTGCACCTCGGCGTACTCGCGGGCGCCGTCGGTGCCCGCCAGACAGGAGGTGTAGCGGTCGGAGTCGACGCAGACGTCGTACGGCAGCCGCTTGCCGTCCGGTGTCAGGAAGCCCTGGCCGAAGCTCCAGACGTCGTTGGGCAGTTCGGAGCGCGACCCGAAGCGGGTCTGCCACGGCACCAGGTACGGCCGCACGCTCGCCAGCGCGATCTGCAGCAGCACGACGACACCGAAGGTGATCCCCATCGCCGGCACCACCCGGCGGGTCACGCTGCCCGCGGTGGCACCGACCGCCAGCGCCAGCAGCGTGGTGGCCACCAGCACCGGGCCGCCGGAGACGATGAACGCGCTGCTGCACCAGGCGACGCCCGAGACGAAGTCGGCCGACGGGAGCCACATCCAGCGGTACAGGCCCATCAGCGCGGCCGAGCCGAGCAGCGCCACCGCCCCGACCGTGGCGAGCTTCGCCGCCAGCCAGCGGGTACGGCTGACGGACTGCCCGAGCACCAGGCGCCAGGTGCCCTGCTCGTACTCGCGGGAGAACAGCGGGCCGCCGACCATGACGCCGGCCGCGGCCGGGAGCATCAGCAGCAGGTAGCCGACACCCTGCAGGATCGGGGCGTACCGGCCGCGGAAGTCGTCGACCGCGCGCTGCACGCCGTCGCTCTGGCAGGCCGGGTCGAGGCTGATCGCCGCGCAGCCGGCGATGTGGTGACTGTCGATGTACCCGGTCATCGCGGCGCGCAGGATCGGGAAGACCACGGCCGCGGTCACCACCGCGGCGAGAGCGATCAGGATCAACAGGCGCTGCTGGCGCCACATCAGCCACCAGATGCCGGTCGGGGCGAACCGGCGGCGGGCCGTGGGGCCGGCGGCGGGGCGGGCGGTGTCCACGGTGGTCATGCCGCCACCGTCCGCTCGGCCGGCCGGGCCTCGGCGGTGAGCAGGGCGGGCACGCCGGGGGTGCGCAGATGGGCCAGCAGGACTTCCTCCAAGGTGGGTTCGGCGACCTCCCAGCCCTCCGGCGCGGGGCCGTCCGAGCGGATGAGTGCGGTGATCCGGCGGCCGGTGCGGCTGATCTCGACCACCCGGCCGGGCTCCGGGGCCTCGGCGCCGTCGTCACCGATCAGCAGCTGGTGGCCGGCGACGAGCTCGTCGATGTCACCGGCCAGCAGCACACCGCCGCCGGAGAGCAGCACCAGGTAGTCGCAGGACTCCGCCAGCTCGGCGATGACGTGCGAGGAGATCAGCACGGTGATCCCGCGCTCGGCGGCCTCCGCCATCAGCAGGCCCATCAGCTGGTGCCTGGCCAGCGGATCCAGGTCGGACATCGGCTCGTCGAGGACCAGCAGGTCGGGCAGCGCCCCCAGGGCCAGGGCCAGCGAGACCCGGGTGCGCTGCCCGCCGGAGAGGGTGTCGATCCGCGCGGTGGGCCGGATCCCGCCCTGGGCCACCACCAGTTCGGCCTTGGCCTGGTCCCAGCGGGGGTTGAGCTCACGGCCCAGCCGCAGGGTCTCGGCCACGCTGAAGCCCGGGTACAGCGGCTTGTCCTGGGCGACGAAGCCGACCCGGCCGTGGTTGGCCGGGTCGCCGGCCGGGCGCCCGAAGACCTCGGCGGTGCCCTCGGTCGGCGCGAGCAGCTGCGCGACGAGCGACATCAGGGTGCTCTTGCCCGCCCCGTTCGGCCCGACCAGCGCGCAGATCCGGCCGGCCGGGAGCCGGAAGCCGCAGTCCTTCAGCGCCCAGCCGCTCCGGTAGCGGCGGCCGAGGCCGCTGACCTCCAGTGCTGCCGGCCCGCTCTGCGCGGTGCCGGCGGGATACAGCCCGTTCATCCGTTCCCCTCCGGTGCCTCGGCCGCGCCCTCCGGGCGACCTGTGAACTCCTCGTCGACCACCGATCCGACCAGCGCCTCGACATCGGCCCGGCCGAGCCCGGCCGCCCTCGCCCGGGCCGCCCAGGCGGCCAGCTCGGTGCGGAGCGGGGAGCCGGCGGCGGACTCCTCCCGGGCCAGCGAGCGCAGCACGAAGGTGCCGAGCCCGGGCCTCGGCGCGACCAGGCCCCGCCGCTCCAGCTCGCGGTAGGCCTTGAGGACCGTGTTGGGATTGACGGCCGTGGCGGCCACCACCTCCTTGGCGGTGGGCAGCCGGTCCCCGGGCCGGAGGTGGCCGAGCCGCAGGGCGTGCTCGGTCTGCTGGACGATCTGGAGGTAGGTGGCCACACCGCTACGGCGGTCGATCCGGTACTCGAGCACTTCCACCACTATTCCACTAAGTAGTTAGTGGAATAGTGGTGGAAGAGAGGCCCCACCGTCAAACCGCGACGGTGGGGCCCGGGGTGAACGGGAGAAGGGGCCGGGCCATCGGCCCGGCCCCTTCTCCAGAGGAGAAGTCTGCTCAGATCTCGCCGCGGAGCTTGGCCAGCGCCTCGGCGAGGATCGCCTCGCCGTCGGCGTCGGTGCGACGCTCGCGGACGTAGGCGAGGTGGGTCTTGTACGGCTCGTTGCGGGCCGGGGCCGGGGGGTTGTCCTCGTCCTGACCGGCAGGGAAGCCGCAGCGGGGACAGTCCCAGGTGTCCGGGATGGCCGCTTCGGCCGCGAAGCTGGGGCGCGTCTCGTGCCTGTTCGCGCACCAGAAGGAGATCCGGTTGCGGGGGGCGGACTCGCCGCGCTCCGCCTCGCCCATCGGGCCGGCGCCGACTCTGCTTCCTCGGATGGCGTTGCCACTTGCCACGGTCTGACTCCCTGCGTGCTGGTGCGATGCGACCTCGACCGATGCCCGGGATCCGGCCGGGACTGCGGCCGGTACCCACTGCCGCCCGGCCGCGGCCTGCGGACGGTGGCGAAGTCGTCCTAGTGTAAGCGGGAGTTAAGGATCTGCCACCACCGCCTCCGCCACCGGGCCTCACCAGGATAGGCGGCCGGGCGACGCCCCGTCAGATCCGTGGTGAAGCCGGTTCAGTTCTTGTACTTGAGCACCAGGCCGAGGACCACGATGCAGGCGAACCAGGCGCCGCCCACCAGGATGGTGATCCGGTCCAGGTTGCGCTCGGCCACCGCCGAACCGCCGCCGGTCGACATCGCGCCACCGCCGAACATGTCGGACAGGCCGCCGCCCTTCCCCTTGTGCAGCAGCACCAGGAGGATCATCAGCAGACTCAGGATGATCAGGGCAATCGAGAACCCGAGAACCACGACGGGACCAACTCTCTCGTATCTTCGGCGAAGGGGCCGGGCCGCGTGGAAGCGGTCCGGCCCCAAAGCCTACGTTGCTGCGGCGGCGTTAGCCTACTGCCTGGTCACGGTACCGCACGATCTTGACGAACTCGTCGGCGTCCAGGGAGGCACCGCCGATCAGGGCGCCGTCCACGTCGGGCTTGGCCATCAGGCCGGCCGCGCTGGAGGACTTGACCGAACCGCCGTACAGCACCCGCACCTTGCCGGCCAGCTCGGCCGAGTACAGCTCGGCCAGGCGGGCGCGGATCGCCGCGCAGACCTCCTGGGCGTCCTCGGGGGTCGCCACCTCGCCGGTGCCGATCGCCCACACCGGCTCGTACGCGACCACGACGGACTCGGCGTCCGCGGCCGGCACCTCGGACAGCGCGCCGTCCAGCTGGGCCAGGGTGTGCTCGACGTGGGTGCCGGCCTTGCGGACCTCCAACGGCTCGCCGACGCACAGGATCGGCGTGATGCCGTTGCGGTAGGCCGCCTTCACCTTGGCGTTGACGATCTCCTCGTTCTCGCCGTGGTACTGGCGGCGCTCGGAGTGGCCGATCACCGCGTAGCTGCACTTGAGCTTGGCGAGCATCGGGCCGGAGATCTCACCGGTGTAGGCACCGGAGTCGTGCGCCGAGACGTCCTGCGAGCCGTACTTGATCTTCAGCTTGTCGCCGTCGACCAGGGTCTGCACCGAGCGGAGGTCGGTGAAGGGCACCAGGATCGCGACCTCGACGGCCGCGTAGTCCTTGTCGGCCAGCGCGAAGGCCAGCTTCTGGGTGTGCTGGATGGCCTCGAGGTGGTTGAGGTTCATCTTCCAGTTGCCCGCCATCAGCGGGAGACGGTCACTCATGCGATCAGCCTTCCAGGGCGGCGAGTCCGGGAAGGGTCTTGCCCTCCAGGTACTCGAGGCTCGCGCCACCGCCGGTCGAGATGTGCCCGAACTTCGTCTCGTCGAAGCCCAGGATGCGGACGGCCGCGGCGGAGTCGCCGCCACCGACCACGGTGAACGCTTCGCTGTCCAGCAGCGCCTGCGCGACGGCCTTGGTGCCCTCGGCGAAGGTGGGGTGCTCGAAGACGCCCACCGGGCCGTTCCAGAACACGGTCTTCGCGTCGGCCAGCTTGGCCGCGAACAGCTCCCGGGTCTTGGGGCCGATGTCCAGGCCCTCCTTGTCCGCGGGGATCCCATCCGCGTCGACGACCGCGAAGTCGGTGACCGGGGCGTGGGTCTTGGTGTCGGGGAAGCTCCCGGAGATCGCGATGTCCACCGGCAGGACGAACTCGACGTTGTTCTCCTTCGCCCGCTCCAGGTACTCCAGGACGACCGGGATCTGGTCCTTCTGCAGCAGCGAGATGCCGACCTCGTGGCCCAGGGCCGCGAGGAAGGTGTACGCCATGCCGCCGCCGATCAGGATCCGGTCGGCCTTGCCCAGCAGGTTGTCGATCACGCCGACCTTGTCGGAGACCTTCGAGCCGCCGAGCACCACCGCGTACGGGCGCTCGACCTCCTCGGTCAGCCGCTTGAGCACGGCCACCTCGGTGGCGATCAGGTCGCCGACGGCGTGCGGCAGGCGGGCCGGCAGGTCGTAGACCGAGGCGTGCTTGCGGTGCACCGCACCGAAGCCGTCACCGACGTAGAGGTCGGCCAGCTCGGCCAGCCGGTCGGCGAAGGCGCCGCGCTCGGCGTCGTCCTTGGCCGTCTCACCGGCGTTGAAGCGCAGGTTCTCGAGCAGCGTGACCTCGCCGTCGGCCAGGGCGGCGACGGTGGCCTTCGCGCTCTCGCCCACCGTGTCGGTCGCGAACGCGACCGGGGTGCCGAGCACCTCACCGAGGCGGACGGCCACCGGTGCGAGGGAGAACTGCGGGTCGGGCTCGCCCTTGGGGCGGCCCAGGTGGGAGGCGACGACGACCTTCGCGCCGGCCCGCACCAGCTTGGCGATGGTCGGGGCGACGGCGCGGATCCGGCCGTCGTCGGTGATCCTGCCGTCGGACAGCGGCACGTTCAGGTCGGCGCGGACGAACACGCGCTTACCGGCGACGTCGAGGTCTTCGATGGTCTTCACGGTCTTCGAATCTCCTGGGGAGAAGGTGGCGCGAGGCAGCGGCACGGCGGCGGGCCGCCGAGTTCGAGTGAGGGTGCGGTGCGCAGCGGCAGGGCCCGGACGGCTCAAGTGCCTTCCGGGCCCTGCCCCTTACGTCACTTCAGCGCCCGCTGGGGTCAGAGCTGTCCACCGACGAGGGTGGTCAGGTTGACGAGGCGGTTGGAGTAGCCCCACTCGTTGTCGTACCAGCCGAAGACCTTGACCTGGTTGCCCTGGACCATGGTCATCAGCGAGTCGAAGATCGTGGAGAACGGCGAGTTGACGATGTCGGAGGAGACGATCGGGTCCTCGGTGTACTGCAGGATGCCCTTGAGGGAGCCCTCGGAGGCCTTCTGGAAGGCCGCGTTGACCTCCTCGACGGTGACCTCGCGCTCCAGGGTGACGACCAGGTCGGTGATCGAACCGGTCGGCACCGGGACGCGCAGCGAGGTGCCGTCCAGCTTGCCCTTGAGCTCGGGCAGCACCAGGGCGGTCGCCTTGGCGGCACCCGTCGAGGTCGGGATGATGTTCAGCGAGGCGGCGCGCGCGCGACGCAGGTCCTTGTGCGGGAAGTCCAGCGTGACCTGGTCGTTGGTGAACGCGTGCACCGTCGTCATCAGGCCCTTGACGATGCCGAAGTTCTCGTTCAGCACCTTCGCCAGCGGCGCCACGCAGTTGGTGGTGCAGGAGGCGTTGGAGATGACGGTGTGGTTCGCCGGGTCGTACTTCTCGTCGTTGACACCCATCACGATGGTGACGTCTTCGTCGGTCGCGGGGGCGGAGATGATGACCTTCTTGGCACCGGCCGTCACGTGCTTCTTGGCCTGGTCGGCCTTGGTGAAGATGCCGGTGGACTCGATCACGACGTCGACACCCAGCTCGCCCCAGGGGAGGTTGGCCGGGTCGCGCTCGGCGATGACCTTGAAGGTCTTGCCGTCCACGGTGATGCTGTCGGCGGTGTGGGACACCTCGGCCTGCAGGGTGCCCAGGATCGAGTCGTACTTGAGCAGGTGCGCCAGGGTCTTGGTGTCGGTCAGGTCGTTGACACCGACGATCTCGATGTCTGCGGCCTGGGCCCGAACCGCACGGAAGAAGTTGCGGCCAATGCGGCCGAATCCGTTGATGCCTACCCGGATCGTCACGAACCGATCTCCTTGTTAGGTACGCCGGACCTAGCCCGACGGGGTGGAAATGGGATGTCCCCGACCAGCACTGACCCTACCTCCCCAAGGGCTGCACGGGCACATCGCCTCTCCGTCGCCACAGCGCCCGAAGGGGCGCGCGAAGCCTTGCCGCGAGCCGCTCACCACGGCGGGTGAGCGGGTCGCGCGGCTGCGCGCGCCCCTGGTCGTCCGGTGCCTCGGCGGCGCCTAGCTGAGGGCCATCTCCTCGGTCAGGTTGGCCTCCGTGTTGGGCAGTCCCAGCTCCGCGGCCCGCTTGTCCGCCATCGCCAGCAGACGGCGGATCCGGCCGGCCACCGCGTCCTTGGTGAGCGGCGGGTCGGCCAGTGCGCCGAGCTCCTCCAGCGAGGCCTGCTTGTGCTGCATCCGCAGCTGGCCGGCGGCCGCCAGGTGCTCGGGCACCTCCTCGCCGAGGATCTCCAGCGCGCGCTGCACCCGGGCGCCGGCCGCGACCGCCGCCCGGGCCGAGCGGCGCAGGTTGGCGTCGTCGAAGTTGGCCAGCCGGTTGGCCGTGGCCCGCACCTCGCGGCGCATCCGGCGCTCCTCCCAGGCCAGCACCGACTCGTGCGCGCCGAGCCTGGTGAGCAGGGCGCCGATCGCGTCACCGTCCCGGATCACCACCCGGTCCACCCCGCGGACCTCGCGGGCCTTGGCCGGGATGCCGAGCCGGCGGGCCGCGCCGACCAGGGCCAGCGCCGCCTCGGAGCCGGGGCAGGTGATCTCCAGGGAGGAGGACCTGCCGGGCTCGGTCAGCGAGCCGTGCGCCAGGAAGGCGCCGCGCCAGGCGGCCTCCGCGTCGCAGGTCGCGCCCGAGACCACCGCCGGGGGCAGACCCCTGATCGGCCTTCCCCTGCCGTCCACCAGCCCGGTCTGCCGAGCCAGCAGTTCGCCGTCCTTCACCACCCGCACCACGTACCGGCTGCCGCGGCGCAGCCCGCCGGGGGCCATCACCACCAGATCCGAGGAGTGCCCGAAGATCTCCAGCAGGTCCTTGCGCAGCCGCCGCGCCGCAATGCCGGTGTCCAGCTCCGCCTCGATCACGATGCGACCGCTCACGATGTGCAGTCCGCCCGCGAAACGCAGGATCGCCGAGACCTCCGCCTTACGGCAGCAGGCACGGGTGACGGGGAGCCGGCTGATTTCATCCTTGACCGCTGCCGTCATCGCCATGGGCCGATCCTTCCATGTGTCCGGAAAATCCGGTCGTACGCAGCCGCCAAGAGCTCCGGGTCGTGTCGCGGCGAGCCGTCCGCCCGGGCGACCCGGTCGAGCACCAGTGCGGCGCCCATCCGCTCGGCCGCCTTCTCCAGGCCGGCCAGGTCGGCCTGGCCGAAGGCCCCGCCGGTGACCGCGCGCTCGTCCACCAGGATCGCGTCGACGGCCAGCTCGGGGGCGTGGTCGGCGATCACCTCCAGGTGGCGCTGCGGGGTGAACCCCTCGGTCTCGCCCGGCTGGGGTGCCAGGTTGAGGGTGAGCAGGCGGCGGGCCCGGGTCTCGGTGAGGGCGGCGGCGAGCTCCGGCACCAGCAGGTGCGGCAGCACGCTGGTGAACCAGGATCCGGGGCCGAGCACCACCCAGTCCGCCTCCTGCACCGCCGAGACGGCCTCCGGGACGGCCGGCGGGCCGTCCGGCAGCAGGCTGATGGAGAGCACCGTGCCGGGGGTGACAGCGACGCTGGCCTGGCCGCGGACGGCGGTGACCTCGGCCGGGCGGGCCGGGTCGTGGCCGCGGACCTGGGCCTCGATGTCCAGCGGGACGGCCGACATCGGCAGTACCCGACCCTGCACGTTCAGCAGCCGGCCGACCCAGTTGAGCGCCTCGACCGGATCGCCGAGCTTCTCCCAGAGCGCCACGATCAGCAGGTTGCCGACCGCGTGCCCGCCGAGCCCGCCGTTGCCGGTGAAGCGCTGCTGGATCACCTCGGACCAGGTCCGGCCCCAGTCGTCGTCCCCGCACAGCGCCGCCAGTGCCTTGCGCAGGTCGCCCGGCGGCAGCACGCCCAGCTCGCTGCGGAGCCGGCCGCTGGAGCCGCCGTCGTCGGCGACGGTGACCACGGCGGTCAGTTCGTTGGTCAGCCGGCGCAGCGCGGAGAGCGAGGCGGACAGGCCCTGGCCGCCACCGAGGGCGGTGATTCTGGGCGCGCCCGGACGTGACTTCTGCCCCGCCTGGGCGGGCCCGGTGGCCAGGGCCCGCTCGGAGGGCCTGTGCTGGAGCTGCCGCGCTGGCGAGTACCCGGTCACACCGACCCCATGTTCCTGTCTCATGCTCCTCCGAGCGACGGACGGGGCGCTGCTGTCACTCCCGGCCGGTCACTCCCTGCCCATGTCACGGTGGACCAGCACCGTTTCGACCCCGTCCGCGATCAGACGCTTGGCCAGCCGCTCCGACATGGCGACGCTCCGGTGCTTGCCACCGGTGCAGCCTACGGCAAGAGTCATATAGCGCTTTCCCTCGCGGCGATAGCCTTCGGTGATGACCCGCAGCAGGTCCGTGTAGCCGTCCAGGAACTCCTGGGCGCCGACCTGCTGGAAGACGTACTCGGCCACATCGGGGTCGGTGCCGGTGCGGGCCCGCAGCTCGGGCACCCAGTGCGGGTTGGGCAGGAACCGGCAGTCCACCACCAGGTCGGCGTCGACCGGCAGGCCGTACTTGAAGCCGAAGGACATCACGGTGGCCCGCAGCTCGGGCTCGTCGTGGTCGGCGAACTGGGCGTCCAGCTTGGCGCGCAGCTGGTGAACGTTGAGGTTGGAGGTGTCGATCACCAGGTCGGCCTCACCGCGCAGCTCGCGCAGCAGGTCGCGCTCGCGCGCGATGCCGTCCACGATCCGGCCGTCCGCCTGCAGCGGGTGCGGGCGGCGGACCGACTCGAAGCGGCGCACCAGGGCGTCGTCCGAGGACTCCAGGAAGACCACCCGCAGCCGGACGCCGCGCTTCTCCAACTCCTCCAGTGAGGTCAGCAGGTCGTCGAAGAAGGTCCGGCCACGGACGTCGACCACGGCACCGATCCGGGGCACCGCGCCCTGGGACCGTGCGCCGAGGTCGACCATGGTCGGGATGAGGGCCGGCGGCAGGTTGTCCACCACGAACCAGCCCAGGTCCTCCAGGCACTTCGCGGCGGTGCTACGGCCGGCCCCGGACATGCCGGAGATGATCACCAGCTCCGGGGCGGCCTCGCCCGTACTGGACACAGTCACTTCGGTTCCCCGCTCTCGGTGGTTCTGCTGTGGAGAACGCGCTCGGCACCGCCGGGCTTCCCCGGCTCACTCGGCCGGGCGATGCCCGGGCACCGGTGTTGACGGGCGACGTCGACCGTCATGGCGTCTCCTGGGGTGCTGGCGTCGGCCGGGCCGCGTCGATCGTGCTCGGACCGGCGCCGCCGGGCTCGACACCGTCGTCAATGATCTCGCCCGTGGCGGTGTTCACCGCGAATGTGGCGGGTGTACGGGAGGACAACGCTGCCGCAACAGTCTCCGCCGTGCGGCGGCCGATGCCCGGGACCTCGCACAGTTCGTCCACGGTGGCCGCACGCAGCCGCTTCAGCGAACCGAAGTGCTTGAGCAGGGCCTGGCGGCGAGTCTCTCCGAGGCCGGGGACGGAGTCCAGCTCCCCCGCCGTGAGCCGCTTGGAACGCTTGGTGCGCTGGTAGCGGATGGCGAAGCGGTGCGCCTCGTCGCGCACCCGCTGGAGCAGGTACAGCCCCTCGCTGCTGCGCGGCAGCACCACCGGGTCGTCCTGGCCGGGCAGCCAGACCTCCTCCAGCCGCTTGGCCAGGCCGCAGAGCGCGACGTCGTCGATGCCCAGTTCGTCCAGCGCCCGGCGGGCGGCGGCGACCTGCGGCTGGCCGCCGTCGACCACCAGCAGCTGGGGCGGGTAGGCGAAGCGGCGCGGGCGGCCGGACTCCTCGACCGGGCCGGCCGGGCCCTCGTCGTCCGCCTCCGGAACGGCCCACTCGCCGGTCTGCTCGCGCTCCTGGAGGTAGCGGCGGAACCGGCGGGTGATCACCTCGTGCATCGAGCGGACGTCGTCCTGCCCGGCGAAGCTCTTGATCTGGAAGCGGCGGTACTCGCTCTTGCGGGCCAGGCCGTCCTCGAAGACCACCATCGAGGCCACCACGTCCTCGCCCTGCAGGTGCGAGATGTCGAAGCACTCGATCCGCAGCGGGACGGAGTCCAGCTCCAGCGCGTCGGTGATCTCCTGGAGGGCGCGACTGCGGGTGGTGAGGTCGGCGGCGCGCTTGGTCTTGTGCAGCGCCAGCGCCTGCTGGGCGTTGCGGCCGACGGTGGCCATCAGGTCCTTCTTGTCGCCGCGCTGGGGCACCCGCAGGTCCACCTGGCCGCCGCGCAGACCGCACAGCCACTCGCGGACCGGCTCGGCCGGCTCGGGCAGCGCCGGGACCAGCACCTCGCGCGGCACCGGCTCGGTGCCGGCGCCGTACAGCTGCTGGAGGGCGTGCTCGACCAGGGCGGCGGTGTCGACGTCCTCGACCTTGTCGGTGACCCAGCCGCGCTGGCCGCGGACCCGGCCGCCGCGGACGTGGAAGATCTGCACCGCGGCCTCCAACTCGTCCTCGGCGAGCGCCAACAGGTCGGCGTCGGTGCCGTCGGCGAGGACCACCGCGTTCTTCTCCATGGCGCGCTTGAGCGCACCGATGTCGTCCCGCAGCCGGGCCGCCCGCTCGTACTCCATCTCCTCGGCGGCCTGCTGCATCTGCTGCTCCAGGCGGCGCAGGAAGCCACCGGTGCGGCCGGCCATGAACTCGCAGAACTCCTCGGCCAGCTCCAGGTGTTCGGCCGCGTCGACCTTCCCCACGCAGGGGGCGGCGCACTTGCCGATGTAGCCGAGCAGGCAGGGGCGGCCGACCTGCTGGGCCCGCTTGAAGACGCCGTTGGAGCAGGTGCGGACCGGGAAGACCCGCAGCAGCAGGTCCACCGTCTCGCGGATCGCCCAGGCGTGACCGTACGGACCGAAGTAGCGCACGCCCTTCTTGTGCGCCCCGCGCATCACCTGCACGCGGGGGAACTCCTCGTTCAGCGTGACCGCGAGCTCGGGGTAGCTCTTGTCGTCGCGGTACTTGACGTTGAACCGGGGGTCGAACTCCTTGATCCAGGAGTACTCCAGCTGGAGCGCCTCGACCTCGGTGCCCACCACCGTCCACTCCACCGAGGCGGCGGTGGTGACCATCGTCGCCGTCCGCGGGTGCAGGCCCGCGATGTCCTGGAAGTACGAGGACAGCCGCGGGCGCAGGCTCTTCGCCTTGCCCACGTAGATGACCCGGCCGTGCGCGTCACGGAACTTGTAGACCCCGGGTGAGACCGGGATCTCGCCGGGCGCCGGACGGTAGGTGGACGGGTCAGCCATGGGATTCACCCTACCGATTGCCGGTGACAGTCCGTGGCCTGATCCACTTCTCCCGCGTCTTCTCGCGCACCTTCTTCCCCGCCGGGCGCTCAGCCCGGGGCGGCGCCGCGGTGCAGCAGATCGGTGCCGAGCGGGGTCAGGGTGTGCAGCACCGCACCGCCGCGGCGGCGGGTGGTGATCAGGTTGGCGTCCCGCAGCACGGCGGTGTGCTGGCTGGCGGAGGCCGGCGAGACCGCGAGCCGGCGGGCCAGCTCGGTGGTGGAGCAGCCCTCGGCGAGGATGCCCAGGGCGGCGGCCCTGGTCCGGCCGAGCAGGGCGGCGAGCGGGCGGGCGCCCTGCTCGGCCGGCCCGGCCCACAGCTCGGCGGCGACCAGCGGGTCGCGGAGCGTGGGGACGAGCAGGGTGGCCGGCGCCGCCTCGTCGCTCAGGTCGATCATCAGCTCCGGGCCGCCCGGCAGGAAGACCATCGGGGTGATCA
The DNA here is from genome assembly GCF_040678895.1 of Kitasatospora sp. NPDC049258. NCBI lineage: Bacteria > Bacillati > Actinomycetota > Actinomycetes > Kitasatosporales > Streptomycetaceae > Kitasatospora > Kitasatospora sp. NPDC049258. Next base: position 111,473 of record NZ_JBFAQT010000004.1, on the reverse strand, counting down.
CCAGACCGCGACCGGCCGGGCGATGGTCCAGCTCCCTGGAGAAGCGCACCTCCAGCACCGGGGGCCGCCAGCGCACCACGTCCGGGCAGAAGGTCTCCAGCAGCCGCTCGATGCCGCCGTCCAGCAGGGTCCTCGCCCAGTCGGCCCGGACGGCGTCCAGGTGCGCCCGCATCCGGCCCCAGTGCGGACCGATCAGCTCCCGGTAGCAGGCGTGCATGGAGTCCACCAGCACCTGGCGGGCGGCCTGGTCGCCATCGCTCAGCTCGGTCAGCCAGCGGCGGTCGGCCCGCGGCGCGGTGATGTGCGCCAGCTCCTTGCGCAGCAGTTCGTCCGGGGCGCCGAGCAGGGACTCCAACCCGGCCTCCACGGCAGGGTCGCTGCCGACCAGCCCGGTGACGTCCAGCCAGGGGCCCGGGCCGGTCAGCGACCAGAGCGGGCGGCTCGCCTCGCTCAGCCGGGTCGGGAGCCGTCTGCGCCACGGCCGGAAGGGCAGACCGGCGGGGCACCCGGCGAGCAGGTGGAGGCTGTTGAAGGTCTCGACCAGCGGGCCGGCGGTGGCCGTGAACCTGGTCCGGATCAGGTCGTCGGCTGTCAGGTGGATCCGTAACACGTGGTGCCTCCCCCAGGCGGGCCGGTCGCCGACCCGGTGCTGCGGCCATTCTCACCGGCCGCCCGAACCGCCGTCCAGCAGGGCCTTTAAGGCAGCGTCGAAAGGCGTGGGCGACGACGGCCGCACCCCGCAGACTTGAGCCACGTCGACGCCGGACGACGGGGCCCGCTCCGGTGCCCGCCACGGGGGTGCGGGCACCGGAGCCGTGGGGGGCGCGGGCAGCGGGCCCACCGGGTGCGAGCACCCGCGGCCGCCGGCCCGGTCGGCTCAGGCGGGGGTGACCTGCAGCTTGCCGTCCTGCACGGTGACCGCGTACGCGGGCAGCGGGGTGGGCGCCGGGCCGTCGGCCACGGCGCCGTCGGCGATCGCGAACTTGCTGCCGTGGCAGGGGCAGAGGATCTGACCGCCCTTCACCTGGTCCACCACGCAGCCCGCGTGGGTGCACTTGGCGCTGAAGGCCTTGAACTGCCCGGCCTCGGGCTGGGTGACCACGATCTTCTGCTCGCGGTAGACCTTGCCACCGCCGACCGGCACCTCGGTCGCGGCGCCCAGCTCGACCGGGGCACTCGAACCGCCCTTCGCCCCGTCCGAGGACGCGGAGGAGCAGCCGGCGAGCGCGACGGTGCCGCCGCCGGCCGCGAGGGCGGCGGCGCAGCAGAGCAGGGTGCGACGGGAGGGGGCGGGGCTCTCGTGGGCCTCGGGCATCGGGCGCTCCGGTGTCGGCGCGGGCAGGATCGGGCGGCAGTCTATGCCCGGATCCTGAGCGGCCCGCCCCGGAGTGCCCGGAGCGGGCCGCTCAGGCGCCGCGGGCTACTTCTTGGCCGCCGCCGCCCGCTTGCGGACCGGCTTGGCGGGCGCCTTCGCCGGGGCCTTGGCCGATGCCTTCGCCGATGCCTTGGCGGGCGCCTTGGCCTTGGCCGGGGAGGCCTGGACGGGCAGGTCGCCGAGGATGTCGCGGAGGAACTTGCCGGTGTGGCTCGCCGGGACGGCCGCGACCTCCTCCGGGGTGCCCTCGCAGACCACGTCGCCACCGCCGCTGCCGCCCTCGGGGCCCATGTCGACGACCCAGTCCGCGGTCTTGATCACATCGAGGTTGTGCTCGATGACGATGACGGTGTTGCCCTTCTCCACCAGCCCGTCGAGCACCCGGATCAGCTTGCTGATGTCCTCGAAGTGCAGACCGGTGGTCGGCTCGTCCAGCACGTAGACCGTCCGCCCGGTGGAACGCTTCTGCAGCTCGGAGGCGAGCTTGACGCGCTGCGCCTCGCCGCCGGAGAGGGTCGGCGCGGACTGGCCGAGCCGGACGTAGCCGAGGCCGACGTCGTGCAGCGTGCGCAGGTGGCGGGCGATCGCCGGGACGGCCTCGAAGAAGGTGACCGCCTCCTCGATCGGCATGTCCAGCACCTCGGCGATGGACTTGCCCTTGTAGTGCACCTCCAGGGTCTCCCGGTTGTACCGGGCACCGTGGCAGACCTCGCACGGGACGTAGACGTCCGGCAGGAAGTTCATCTCGATCTTGATGGTGCCGTCGCCCGAGCAGTTCTCGCAGCGGCCGCCCTTGACGTTGAAGGAGAACCGGCCCGGCAGGTAGCCGCGGACCTTGGCCTCCTGGGTCTCCGCGAACAGCCGCCGGACGTGGTCGAAGACGCCGGTGTAGGTGGCCGGGTTGGAGCGCGGGGTGCGGCCGATCGGCGACTGGTCCACGTGCACCACCTTGTCCACCAGGTCGGTGCCGGTGATCCGGGTGTGCCGGCCGGGGACGCTGCGCGCGCCGTTCAGCTCGCGGGCCAGGTGGGTGTAGAGGATGTCGTTGACCAGCGTCGACTTGCCCGAGCCGGAGACGCCCGTGACGGCCGTGAAGGTGCCGAGCGGGAAGCCGACCGTGACGTCCTTGAGGTTGTGCTCGCGGGCGCCGTGCACGGTGATCCGGCGCTTCGGGTCCTGCGGGCGGCGGGCGGCGGGGATCGGGATCGCGCGCTTGCCGGAGAGGTACTGGCCGGTGAGCGACTCGCCGTTCTTCAGCAGGTCCTTGAGCGAGCCGGAGTGGACCACCTTGCCGCCGTGCTCGCCGGCGCCGGGGCCGATGTCGACCACCCAGTCGGCCGTCTTGATGGTGTCCTCGTCGTGCTCGACCACGATCAGGGTGTTACCGATGTCCCGCAGCCGGACCAGGGTCTCGATCAGGCGGTGGTTGTCGCGCTGGTGCAGGCCGATCGACGGCTCGTCGAGCACGTACAGCACACCGACCAGGCCGGAGCCGATCTGGGTGGCCAGCCGGATCCGCTGGGCCTCGCCGCCGGACAGGGTGCCGGCCGCGCGGTTGAGCGAGAGGTAGTCCAGGCCGACATCGACCAGGAACCGCAGCCGCTCGTTGACCTCCTTGAGCACCCGCTCGGCGATCTGCTTGTCCCGCGCCGTCAGCCGCATCGCCCCGAGGAACTCGGCGCAGTCGCTGATCGACATCGCGGCGACGTCGGCGATCGACCTGTCCTGCACCGTCACGGCCAGCACGACGGGCTTGAGCCGGGTGCCGGAGCAGGCCGGGCAGGGCACCTCGCGCATGTACCCCTCGAACCGCTCACGGCTGGAGTCGCTCTCCGACTCCGAGTGGCGGCGGGTGACGAACGGGACGGCGCCCTCGAAGGAGGTGGTGTACGAGCGGTCGCGCCCGTAGCGGTTGCGGTAGCGGACCTCGACCTGGGTCTTGTGGCCGTACAGCAGCGCCTTGCGGGCCCGGGCCGGCAGCCCGGCCCAGGGCAGGTCGGTGCGGAAGCCCAGCTCGCCGGCCAGGGCGTCGACCAGCCGCTGGAAGTACTCCTTGGTGTGGCCCTGGGACCACGGGTGGATCGCGCCCTCCTCCAGCGACTTCTCCTCGTCCGGCACGACCAGCTCCGGGTCGACCTCCATCCGGTTGCCCAGGCCGGAGCACTCCGGACAGGCGCCGAACGGCGAGTTGAAGGAGAAGGAGCGCGGCTCCAGCTCCTCGAAGGAGACGTCGTCGTACGGGCAGTAGAGGTGCTCGGAGAACATCCGCTCGCGCTCCGGGTCGTCCTCCGGGAGGTCGACGAAGTCGAGCACCACCATGCCGCCGGAGAGCTTGAGGGCCGTCTCGACCGAGTCGGTCAGCCGGCGCTTGGCGCTCTCCTTGACGGTGAGGCGGTCGATGACCACCTCGATGGTGTGCTTCTCCTGCTTCTTCAGTGTCGGCGGCTCGGTCAGCTGGACGGTCGAGCCGTCCACCCGGGCGCGGGCGTACCCCTTGGACTGGAGGTCGGCGAAGAGGTCGACGAACTCGCCCTTGCGCTCCCGGACCACCGGGCTGAGCACCTGGAAGCGGGTGCCCTCGGCGAGCTCCAGCACCCGGTCGACGATGGCCTGCGGGGACTGCCGGGCGATCGGGCGGCCGCAGTGCGGACAGTGCGGCTTGCCGATCCGGGCGAACAGCAGCCGCAGGTAGTCGTAGACCTCGGTGATGGTGCCGACCGTGGAGCGCGGATTGCGGCTGGTGGACTTCTGGTCGATCGAGACGGCCGGCGAGAGGCCCTCGATGAAGTCCACGTCGGGCTTGTCCATCTGGCCCAGGAACTGCCGGGCGTAGGAGGACAGCGACTCGACGTACCGGCGCTGACCCTCGGCGAAGATCGTGTCGAAGGCCAGCGAGGACTTGCCGGACCCGGAGAGGCCCGTGAAGACGATGAGGGAGTCGCGGGGCAGGTCGAGCGAGACGTTCTTCAGGTTGTGCTCGCGAGCACCGCGGACGATGAGGCGGTCGGCCACTGCTTCTGGCGCCTTTCTCCGGGGAGAGGTGGCTTGATGTCCCCTCCAGGGGGACCAACGTGCGAGATGGGCTGTTTCTTCCAGCTTGCCGCAGGCAGCCTACTAGCTCAGACGTTCGATTATCGAGCCCGTCCAGCCCAGTCCACCCGAACGAGTGAAGGCCTCGCTCGGCACCGCACCGCCGACCTGCCCGAAGCCCCTGTTCAGCCATGGTTTCGGGAGTAGCGTCACCACCGTCAACGACCGACCGCCCGCCCGGGCAACGCCCCAAACGCGCCATTCGGAGGCCAGCAACCCCATGACCGAGACGACCGCCGCCCGGACCGCCGCCCGGTCCGCCGCCGACGACCTGCGGAGGGTCACCGAGAGCACCGAGCTGCTGCTGCGCACCGTCGCCGAGCTGGCGCCGGAGGCCGTGTTCGAGCCCTCCGCGCTGCCCGGCTGGACCCGCGGCCACGTCCTGGCCCACCTGTCGCGCAACGCGGACTCGCTGGTCAACCTGCTGGAGTCGGCCCGCACCGGGCTGGACATCCCCCAGTACGCCAGCACCGAGGCCCGCGAGCAGGGCATCCGGGACGGCGCCGCCCGCCCGCTCGACGAGCAGCTGGCGGACCTGCGGCACAGCCATGAGCGCTTTCTCGCGGTCGCCGCCGAGCTGCCCGCAAAGGCCTGGCACGCGCAGCTGCGGCACCGGGCCGGCTACCTCTTCCCGGCCCACCAGCTGCCCTTCAAGCGCCTCGCGGAGGTCGAGTACCACCATGTCGACCTGGCCGCCGGGCACACCCCCGCGCACTGGCCGGAATCCTTCGCGACGGCCGAGTTCCCGCGGCTGGCCGAGCTCTTCCGCACCGCCGAGGGCCTGCCGTCCGCGCTGCTGGTCGCCGAGGACGTCGAGCTGCGCGAGCACCTCGGGCCGGCCGTCGGCGAGCCCGGGCTGACCGTCGAGGGCCCGGTGCGGGCGCTCACCGGCTGGCTCTCCGGCCGCTCGGACGGCGACGGGCTGCAGGTCCACCGCGGCGGCGAGCAGCTGGCCGACGCGCGCTCCGCGCTGCCCCGGCTGCCGGCGATGGGCTGAGCGGGGCATCATGCGGATGATCGGTAATCGGAGACGAGGAGCGGCACGATGACGTACCACGGAGCGGTCAAGGTCGGCGGTCCCCCGGACGTGCGGGAACTGGCCCATCTCATCATCAGCAAGGTGGCGGTCGGCCCCTTCGACAACAACGCCTACCTGCTGCGCTGCCGGGCCACCGACACCCAGCTGCTGATCGACGCGGCGGCGGACGCCCCGGTACTGCTGGAGACGGTGGGCGAGCGGCTGGACACGGTGGTCACCACCCACCGCCACCAGGACCACTGGGGGGCGCTGGCCGAGGTGGTCGCCGCGACCGGCGCCCGCACGGCGGCCGGCCGGATCGACGCCGAGGGCATCGAGGTGCCGACCGACCTGGCGCTGGAGGACGGCCAGGTGCTCGGCTTCGGCCGGATCGAGCTGACCGTCCGCCACCTGGTCGGGCACACCCCGGGCGCGATCGTGCTGGTCTACGACGACCCGCAGGGGCACCCGCACGTCTTCACCGGGGACTGCCTCTTCCCCGGCGGCGTCGGCAACACCTGGAAGGATCCGGAGGCCTTCGCCAGCCTGTTCCGGGACGTCAACGAGAAGATCTTCGACGCCCTTCCGGACGAGGCCTGGGTCTACCCCGGCCACGGCAACGACACCACCCTGGGCGCCGAGCGCCCGCACCTCGCCGAGTGGCGCGAGCGCGGCTGGTGACCATCCGGCGGGGTCGCCCGGGCACGGCGGCCCCGCCCGACCGCGGGAGCGTGCCGCCATGTCCCTGACCCACTACGAGGCCGAGACCGAACTCGCCAGCTATGTGTGCGGCATCGAGCTGACCCTCGACGACTTCCGCACCGGGAACTACCGTGCCGCCGCGGACTGGAGCCTGGTCGACTGCCCCGGCTGCCTGGCGGGCCGCCCGGCCGCGCCCGGGCCGTCCACGGCCGCGGACGGCTGACCGGACGGCTGACCGGACGGCGAGGCACACGAAAGGGCCCGCGACCGGGTTTCCGGTCGCGGGCCCTTCGCCGGTGCGCCGCCGGGCGGCGGCGCCCGGTCAGGCGTCGAGCTTCTGCCGCTGCTCCAGCTGCTCGCGCTCCTGCTGCCGCTCGGAGGAGATCAGGCTGGTCACGGTCGTCACGGCGAGCACCACCACGATGAAGCCGAGCGAGAGCGGGATGCCGATCTCCGGCACGTGCAGGCCGCTCTCGTGCAGGGCGTGCAGCACCAGCTTCACGCCGATGAAGCCGAGGATCACCGACAGGCCGTAGCTGAGGTGGACCAGCTTCTTCAGCAGGCCGCCGATCAGGAAGTACAGCTGGCGCAGGCCCATCAGGGCGAAGGCGTTGGCGGTGAACACGATGTACGGGTCCTGGGTCAGGCCGAAGATCGCGGGGATGGAGTCCAGCGCGAACAGGACGTCGGTGGTGCCGATCGCGAGCATCACGATCAGCATCGGCGTCATCAGCCGGCGGCCGTTCTCCCGGATGAAGAGCTTGGTGCCGTGGTACTTGTCGGTCGACGGGAAGCGCTGCTCGATCGACTTGAGCAGCCGGTTCTCCTCGAACTCCTCGTCCTCCTCGTCCGCCCGGGCATCCTTGATCAGCTTCCAGGCGGTCCAGATCAGGAAGGCGCCGAAGATGTAGAACACCCAGGAGAAGGTGGTCACCAGGGCCGCGCCGCCGGCGATGAAGACCGCCCGCAGCACCAGGGCGATGATCACGCCGACCATCAGCACCCGCTGCTGGTAGATCCGCGGCACCGCGAACTTGGCCATGATCAGGATGAAGACGAAGAGATTGTCGACGCTCAGCGACTTCTCGGTGATGTAGCCCGCGAAGAACTCGCCGGCCGGCTGCGAACCCGAGTGCCACCACAGGAAGCCGCCGAACACCGCGGCGAGGGCGACCCAGACGGCCGTCCAGATCCCCGCTTCCTTGATCGACACCTCGTGCGGCTTTCGGCCGCCGATGAAGAAGTCGGCCACGATCAGGGCAACCAGAACCCCGATCGTGCCGGCCCACATTGCTACGGAAACGTCCACTGCTGCTCCTCCGGCAGGTCGGCGGGACACACGTCGTCTGCCGGAGGTCTCCTCCGCCCGCCGCGCCCGACCAGTGGGGCGCGCGGACCAGTGGCCCGGGCCACCCGGGCTGACCGGGGGCCGTGATGACGGACGCACTGCGACGGGAGTACTCCCCTCCGCTTCAACCCACCGTACCAAAGAACACCAAGAGAAGGTAAAGAGATCTTCCCGGAAGGTAAAAAGGTGGCCGGAACCCGCCTCAGCGGGCCGGCCGGCGCGCCTGCGCGACCCGCTCCAGCAGGGCGGGCAACGCAAGGGTGCCGGGGGCGGGGGCGGCAGGCGTGTAGGTCCACAGGTGCTCGACCCACGGGTCCGCGAGGTACTCCTGGGGCACCGGGGCCATCCGGGTGAGGCCGCGCCAGAACCGGTCGAGCACCGGGCCGTACTCCCGGGCCTCGGCCCGGTCCGCCACCACCAGCAGGTGCACCCCGGCCTCCGGCCCCTCCTCGGAGAGGTAGCGGAGCTTGGCCACGGTGCCGTCGTCGAAACCGTACGGGAAGTCGTGCACCAGCAGCAGCCGGGCGGCCGGGTCCACCTGCGGCCCCAGCGCGTCGCCGGCACCCGCCCGGCGGGCCATCTGCATCAGGTCGACCCGCTCGACCAGGGAGTCCAGCAGCGCGCCGATCGCGGCCGCGCCGGTGGCGGGCGGGCCGGCCAGCAGCCCGGCCATCGCCAGCGGGGCGAGTGCCGCGCCGGCGGCTCCGGCCGGGTCCACCGTGTGCAGCAGCAGCCCGCCCGGCGGGTGGCAGGCCAGCAGCCGGGCCGCGGTGGCCGCGGCCAGCGTGCCGGCGGCGGCCTTCAGCTCGGCCCGGTCGACCGACGCGGCGGGCCCGTCCGGCGACGCCCCGCTGTCCACCCACAGCCCGCGGGCGAGCGGGAAGCGCAGCAGCAACGGGACGCGCAGCCCGGGATTCTCCGGTAGGTGCAGCTCGCCGATCCGCACCCCGTACGGCGGCTCGGCCGGCGGCCGCCAGTCGGCCCAGGCCGGCGCGTCCCAGCCCGCCATCGGGGCGGGCATGGCCGCCTCGACCACCTCCAGCTCGGCCAGCAACTGGGCGGTGTCGCGCTCCAGCACCTCCCGGGCGCGGGACTCCAGGTCGTCGCGGCGGGCCCTGGCCCGCATCCGGCCGAGCTCGGCGTCGGCGCCGAACCGGCCGCGCGGGTCGGCGAGCAGCGCCTCGATCTCCTGGTCCTGGCGCTGGTCCGCGTAGGCCACGGCGGAGCGGTAGGCGGCGGCGGAGCGGGCGGCGTCCTCGAAGATGCCCCAGACCTGGTTGTAGAGCCGCTCGTCCATCGTCCAGCCGGGCGCGTCACCGGCCACCGGCGCCTCGGGGCCGGTGGCCGGCCCGGCTGCCGGCGGGCCGGCCGGCGCGGCCTGCGCGACCGGGGATGGCGTGCTGCCGGGGGCGGGGCGACGCGGGTGCGCGATGTTCAACGGGGTGGCCGCGGCCGGGGCGGCGCCGGCCGAAGCGACCGGCGCGACCGGCACGACCGGCACGGGCAGCAGGGCGTCCGCCAGCGCGGCGGCGTCGGCCGCGCCGTGGTCGCGCAGCAGCGCCTCGGCGCCGCCCGCGTACCCCTGGCCGACCGCGCGGAGCTTCCAGACCCCGCCCCGCAGGTACAGCTCCAGGGCCGTCACGGCGGTCTCGGTGCCCAGCCCGGTGAGGGTGAAGGCGGCGAACTCCGCGCCGTCCGGCCCGGCGACGGCAGCGACCGGCGCGGCGAGGGCCCCGAAGGCCGCTGCGCCCGGCGGCAGGACCAGCGCCACCGACAGCCGCTCGGTGCCGGCGGGCAGCGCGCCGAGGTCGACGGAGACCTCCGGCCGCCCGGCGCCCGCCCCGGTCAGCCGGACACCCGGCAGCTCGGGCTCGCCCGGGTGGGCGAGGTGCCCCGGGCCGCGGAGGCGGCCGTCGGCGTCGAGCAGCAGGACCACCGCGGCCGGCCCACCGGCCGCGGTGACCCGGATGCTCACTCCGGTGTGCGGCAGCGGGAGGTTCTGCCCCCGCACGAGCTCGGCGGCCATGGCGCTGTTCCTCTCCGCTGTCGTCTCCCCTCCCGACGGCCGGCCCGCACGGGGCCGGCCGGCCGGATCAGAGGAAGGGCGCGATGTCGGGGAGCATGTCCTGGAAGGTGCGGGCCTTGGCGGGCGCGCCGATCGCGGTCATCCGCCAGCCGGAGCCGTCCCGGACCACCTTGGCCATGATCTGACCGGTGTGGGCGCCGCCGCCGGCGAGCTCGTAGCGGGCCAGCTCGGTGCCGTTGGTCTCGTCGACCAGGCGGCAGTGGGCGTTCTCGACCTCCTGGAAGGTCTGGCCGGTGTAGGAGCTGACCGTGAAGACGATCTGGGTGATGTGCACCGGCACCCGGACCAGGTCGACCAGGATCGACTCGTCGTCACCGCCCGCGCCGACACCGCCGACCACGTTGTCGCCGGTGTGCCGGACGGAGCCGTCGTTGCTCACCAGGTGCTGGAAGAACACCACGTCGGAGGGCGTCTTCTCGGCGTAGAGCAGGGCGGAGGCGTCGAGGTCGACCTCCTTGGTGCGGCGGCCGAACAGGCCGCGGCGGGCGGCGGCCTTCCAGCCGAGGCCCATCCGCACGACGGTCAGCGACTCACCGGTGGACTTCTGGAGGCTGACGCTCTGGCCCTTTGCCAGGTTCACCGACACGGTGCTGTCCTCTCTCGGATGGCCTCGGTGCCGTCATCCGGTCGAGGCCCGTACGGGTGGGGCGCAGAGCTCCCCGCGCCTTACCCTAACGGCCTGACGAGCGGCCGCCCGCGCCGGTGCCCCGCTTTGTGGCGGTCCTGAGACAAAGCCGGCGGCCCTCAGACCATCCCGGCCTCCCGCATCTGCCGGAGCTCCTTCTTCAGCTCCCGGATCTCGTCCCGCAGCCGGGCCGCGACCTCGAACTGGAGCTCGCCGGCCGCGGTGTGCATCCGGTCGGTCATCTCCTGGATCAGCTCCGCCAGTTCGGTGGCGGGCAGGCTCTTCGCCGGCTTGCGCCCGGCCCCCAGGGCCGGCACCGGGGCCTTGCCCTTGCCCTGCCCGCGGTAACCGGTGGCGAGCAGCTCCTCGGTGTCCACGTCCTCCCGGGACATGGTGGCGAGGATGTCGCCGATCTTCTTGCGCAGCGGCTGCGGATCGATGCCGTTGGCCGTGTTGTACGCCTGCTGGACCTCGCGGCGCCGGTTGGTCTCCGAGATCGCCAGCTCCATCGCCGGGGTGATCCGGTCGGCGTACATGTGGACCTGGCCCGAGACGTTACGGGCGGCGCGGCCGATGGTCTGGATCAGCGAGGTGCCGGAGCGCAGGAAGCCCTCCTTGTCCGCGTCCAGGATCGCCACCAGGGAGACCTCGGGGAGGTCGAGGCCCTCCCGGAGCAGGTTGATGCCGACCAGCACGTCGTACTCGCCCGCGCGCAGCTCGCGCAGCAGCTCGACCCGGCGCAGGGTGTCGATGTCGCTGTGCAGGTAGCGGACCCGGATGTCCAGCCCGAGCAGGTAGTCGGTGAGGTCCTCGGACATCTTCTTGGTCAGGGTGGTGACCAGGACCCGCTCGTCCTTCTCCACCCGGGTGCGGATCTCGTGCACCAGGTCGTCGATCTGGCCCTCGGTCGGCTTGACGATCACCTCGGGGTCGATCAGGCCGGTCGGGCGGATGATCTGGTCCACCACGCCGTCGCCGCGCGAGAGTTCGTACTTGCCGGGGGTGGCCGAGAGGTAGACCGTCTGCCCGATCCGCCCCAGGAACTCCTCCCACTTCAGCGGGCGGTTGTCCATCGCGGAGGGCAGCCGGAAGCCGTGCTCGACCAAGGTCCGCTTGCGGGAGGCGTCCCCCTCGTACATCGCGCCGATCTGCGGGACGGTGACGTGCGACTCGTCGATCACCAGGAGGAAGTCCTCCGGGAAGTAGTCCAGCAGCGTGTTCGGCGGGGAGCCGGGCTCGCGGCCGTCGAAGTGCATCGAGTAGTTCTCCACGCCGGAGCAGGTGCCGATCTGACGCAGCATCTCGATGTCGTAGGTGGTCCGCATGCGCAGCCGCTGGGCCTCCAGCAGCTTGCCCTGCTTCTCCATCCGGGCGAGGGTGTCCTCCAGCTCCTTCTCGATGTCGTTGACCGCGCGCTCCATCCGCTCGGGGCCGGCGACGTAGTGCGAGGCGGGGAAGACGTAGATGGAGTCGTCCTGGCTGATGATCTCGCCGGTCAGCGGGTGGAGGGTGTAGAGCGCCTCGATCTCGTCGCCGAACATCTCGATCCGGACGGCGAGCTCCTCGTACACCGGGAAGATCTCGATGGTGTCGCCGCGGACCCGGAAGGTGCCGCGGGTGAAGGCCAGGTCGTTGCGGGTGTACTGGATGTCGACGAAGCGGCGCAGCAGGGCGTCCCGGTCGACCTCCTCGCCGACCTTGAGCCGGACCATCCGGTCGACGTACTCCTGCGGGGTGCCGAGGCCGTAGATGCAGGAGACCGAGGCGACCACCACCACGTCACGGCGGGTGAGCAGCGAGTTGGTCGCCGAGTGGCGCAACCGCTCGACCTCCTCGTTGATCGAGGAGTCCTTCTCGATGTAGGTGTCCGTCTGCGGGACGTAGGCCTCGGGCTGGTAGTAGTCGTAGTACGAGACGAAGTACTCCACCGCGTTGTTCGGCAGCAGCTCGCGGAACTCGTTGGCCAGCTGGGCGGCCAGGGTCTTGTTCGGCGCCATCACCAGGGTGGGCCGCTGGAGCTTCTCGATCATCCAGGCGGTGGTCGCCGACTTGCCGGTGCCGGTGGCGCCGAGCAGGACGACGTCCTTCTCGCCCGCGCGGATCCGGCGCTCCAGCTCGGCGATGGCCGCCGGCTGGTCGCCGTTGGGCTGGTAGGGACTGACGACCTCGAAAGGCGCCACGGACCGCTCGATACTCGTGATGGGTCGCACGAGACCACCGTACGACCCGGCACCGACAATCCGGGCCGGGATCCGGCGGCGCGGGGTCGGGCCGGGCCGGGATCCGGCGGCGCGGGGTCGGGCCGGGCCCGCCGCGGGTTGAGTACGGGGGCTCAGGCGGGCGGTGCGGGGCGGGCGGGACACTGTGGTGCCGACGCCGCACCGACCCGAGGACCAGCCCATGCTCAGCACCGTCGCCCGCACCGCCGTCCCGGCCCTCGGCCGGCTGCGGGTCAGCACCGAGGAGGGCGCCGCGATCGCGCCGGGCAGCATCGTGGCGGCCAACCACTCCGCGCTGGTCGACCCCGGGGTGGTGCTGGCCGCGGTGGACCGGCTCGGGGTGCGGCCGGTGGTGCTGGCGACCGCCGGGCTGTGGCGGATCCCGGTGCTCGCCGGGGCCCTGGTGCGCGGCGGGCACATCCCGGTGCACCGGGGCAGCGAGCGGGCGGCCGAGTCGCTGGCGGCGGCCGCCGAGGCACTGGCGGCCGGCCGGGTGGTGGTGATCTACCCCGAGGGCCGGCTGCCGCGCCGGGTGGACGCCGGGGAGAGCGCGCCCGGCCCGTTCCGCACCGGCCTGGCCCGGCTCGCGGCGGCCACCGGCGCGCCGGTGGTACCGGTCGGGCAGGCGGGCTCCCGGCGGATCAGCTCCGGATCGCGGGCCAAGCAGCTGGCCGGGCTGGCCACCGCACCGTTGCGCCGGCCGGCCCTGCACGTGCACGTCGGCGCGCCCCTCCGGCTGACCGGCGACACCGAAGCGGCCACCGCGCAGGCGTACGCGGCGGTGTCGGCCGCCTGGCGGACGGCGGCCCGGCGGGCCGGGCTGCTGCCGGCCGGCTGAGCGCGCGGGGCGGCCGACGGCGGGTCTCAGTCCTCGGCGGACAGCGCCAGGATCTCGTCCTCGGGGATCTCCACATAGGTCTCACCGCCCACCTCGACCTCGGAGCCGGCGAAGGCGGTGAAGAGGATCACCTGGCCGACCTTGACGTCCAGCGGGTGCAGCTTGCCGCTCTCCAGCACCCGGCCGGGCCCGACCGCCATCACCTCGCCCCGGCGGGTGTCGGCGTCGCCCTGGCCGGCGCCGCCGATCGGCTTGACGATCAGGCGGTCCTGCTTCGGCTGGAAGTCGGGCATGACGAGGTCCTCTCGGGTCGGCGACCGCGGCCGCCGTCGGGCGGCCCCGCACCCCGATTCTGCCGGGGTCCCGGCCTTCCGCCCGGTAGGACGCGGCGCCGTGCGGCCAGGTCAGGCCTTGGCGCTGTCGCGGGCCAGGGCGACCAGGCGGGAGATCGCCCGCAGGTACTTCTTGCGGTAGCCGCCGCGCAGCAGCTCCTCGGGGAACACCTGGTCGAACGGGACGCCGGAGGCGGTGATCGGCAGCTCCCGGTCGTACATCCGGTCGGCGAGCACCACCAGGCGCAGCGCGGTGGACTGGTCGTCGACCTGGTGCACGCCGTGCAGGAAGACCGCGCCGACCTCGTCCAGCAGGGCGCCGTAGCGGCTCGGGTGGACCTCCTTGAGGTGCTCCAGCAGCCCGTCGAAGTCGTCCAGCACCGCGCCCGGGGCCCGGCCGGCCCGCTCGGTCACCTCGGCGTCGGAGTACGGCGGCGGGGCCTCGGGCAGGCCGCGGTGCCGGTAGTCCTGGCCGTCGATCCGCAGCGGGCGGAAGTGCGCGGACAGGCCCTGGATCTCGCGCAGGAAGTCGGTGGCCGCGAACCGGCCCTCGCCGAGCTTCTCCGGGAGGGTGTTGGAGGTGGCGGCGAGCTTGACCCCGTTGTCCACCAGCCGGCCGAGCAGGGTGGAGACCAGTACGGTGTCGCCCGGGTCGTCCAGCTCGAACTCGTCGATGCACAGCAGCCGGTGCCCGGAGAGGGTCTGCACGGCCTGCTGGAAGCCGAGCGCGCCGACCAGGTTGGTCAGCTCCACGAAGGTGCCGAAGGACTTGGGGCCGGGGGTGGCGTGCCAGAGCGAGGCCAGCAGGTGGGTCTTGCCGACGCCGTAGCCGCCGTCCAGGTAGATGCCGGACGGGCCGGCGGGCACCGGGGCGGAGCGGCGGAACCAGCTCCGCCTGGGGGCGCCGTCCGCGGCGGCGTTGAGGCTCGCGGCGAACTGCTCCAGGACCTGCACCGCCTCGTACTGGCTGGGCTGGGTGCGGTCCGGGATGTAGCTGCCGAAGCTGACTCCGGTGAAGCGCGGCGGCGGGACCATCTCGGCCACCAGGCGTTCGGCGGACACGACGGGGCGCCGGTCGGCGAGCGCGGCCGGTCGGGGCGCGGCTATCGCTTCGGCGGTCTCGGGGTGAGGGGCAGCAGACACGTGGAAAGGGTACGCCCCTCCTGCCGGGCCTCCCACGGGTGCGGGAGTGGAAGACTCGGGAGCATGCAGCAGCTGATCAACCCCCTGTCGGGGCCGGTGGAGGACCTGTGGTCGCTCCAGTCGCTGGCCGAGGTGTACGCCTACCCGGAGCAGGTCCGGCGGGGCCGGGCCTGGCTGCGCGCCAACATGGTGTCCGGCCTGGACGGCGCGGCCCGGCTGGACGGTCTGTCCGAGGGGCTCTCCGGCGCCGCCGACAAGCGGATCTTCGGGGTGCTCCGGGCGCTGTCCGACGTGGTGCTGGTGGGCGCGCAGACGGTGCGGGCCGAGGGGTACCGGCCGGCCCGGGCGCGGGCGGAGTTCGCGGCGGCGCGGGAGGCGGCGGGCCAGCGGCCGGCGCCGGCGATCGCGATCGTCTCGCGCGGGCTGGAGCTGGATCCGACGGCCCCGCTGTTCACCGACCCGCTGGTCCGGACCGTGGTCGTGACCTGCGAGGACTCGCCGGCCGGGGCACGCCGGGAGCTGGCCCGGGTGGCCGATCTGGTGGTGGCCGGCACCTCCTCGGTGGACCTGCCCGCGGCGGTCGCGGAGCTGGCCGACCGGGGGTGGACCAGGCAGCTGACCGAGGGCGGGCCCCGGCTGCTGGGGCAGCTGGCGGCGGCCGGGCTGCTGGACGAGCTCTGCCTGTCGCTGGCACCGCTGGTCTCCGGCGGGGATTCGCCGCGGATCGTGGCCGGGCCGCGGCTGCCGGCCGCGCAGCGGATGCGGCTGGTGTCGCTGATCGAGCAGGAGGGGTTCCTCTTCACCCGCTACACGCGGGCGGCGGCGGACCCGGCCCCCGACGTCCGGTGATCGCCTGCGCCCGTGGCCCATGTGGCGCGTGGGCAGCGTGAGGAAAGCTTCCTCCGGGCAGTATGAGAAGGGACACCGGACCCGGGGGCCTGCGACAGCGAAGGGACTCACGTGTTCAAGACCGTATTGATGATCGAAAAGGCGCTCTCCGACGCCGACGTGGAGCTGGTCACCACGCTCCACGGCGAGGAGAAGGTCTCGTTCGTCGTGCTGATGCAACCGCGCGGACGGCAGGACGAGCTGCTGCGCGCGCTCGACGACGTGGCCCTCGGCCATCTCGACAAGGCGGTGCACGAGCACGATGACGCCGACAGCCCCACTCTTGCGAGCGAATCGCTCGAGCACAGCCTGCGCCACCTGAGGCGGGCCGGTGCCGAGGCGAGCGGGGTCGTGATCGAGGACGACCCGCTGGAGCGGCTGCGCGGGGTGGTCGAGCAGCACGGCGCCGACGAGGTGCTGGTGCTCACCTCGCCGCACTTCGTGGAGGAGTTCTTCCACCGGGACTGGGCCTCGCAGGCCCGCCACAAGGTGGGTGTCCCGGTGCTGAAGCTGTTCGCCCGCGACTCCTAGGGGCCACCGCCCGGTAGTGCAGAATCGTCCTTGCGGAACCTCCGCGAGGACGATTCGCCGTCCGGCCGCCACGGCCTGCCCGCCGCACCCGAGTACGGAGCACTCTCTTGAACGACGCCGCCCACGACCTGCACGCCCCGCACTTCATCGGCATCGGCGGCGCCGGCATGTCCGGCCTGGCGAAGATCCTCGCGGTGCGCGGCGCCAGGGTGTCCGGCAGCGACTCGAAGGAGTCCGAGACGGTGCTGGCGCTGCGCGCGCTCGGGGCCGAGGTGCACATCGGCCACGCCGCGGCCAACGTCCCGGCCGGGACCAGCAGCATCGTGGTCTCCAGCGCGATCCGCGCCGACAACCCGGAGCTGGCCGCCGCCCGCGAGCGCGGCATCCCGGTGGTGCACCGCTCCGACGCGCTGGCCGCGCTGATGGGCGGCCGCCGGGCGCTGGCGGTGGCCGGCACCCACGGCAAGACCACCACCACCAGCATGCTCGCGGTCAGCCTCGGCGAGCTGGGCCTGGACCCGTCGTACGCGATCGGCGGCGACCTCGACGCCCCCGGCTCCAACGCCCACCACGGCACCGGCGACATCTTCGTCGCCGAGGCGGACGAGAGCGACCGCAGCTTCCACAAGTACGCGCCCGAGGTGGCGATCGTGCTCAACGTGGAGCTAGACCACCACGCCAACTACGCCTCGATGGAAGAGATCTACGAGTCCTTCGAGACCTTCGTCGGGCGGATCGCGCCCGGCGGCACCCTGGTGGTCTCCGCCGACCACCCGGGGGCCCGGGAGCTGACCGCCCGGGTGGCCGGCCGGCCGGGGCTGAACATCGTCACCGTCGGCGCCGCCGAGGACGCCGACCTGCGGGTGCGCTCGGTGGTGGCGCGCGGGATGACCAGCGAGGTCACCGTCGAGCTGGACGGGGCCGAGCTGGGCTTCACCGTCTCGGTGCCCGGCCGGCACTACGCGCACAACGCGGCCTCGGCCCTGGCCGCCGGCGTCGCGCTGGGGGTGCCGGCCGCCGATCTGGCGAAGGCGATCGGCAGCTACACCGGGGTCCGGCGCCGCCTCCAGCTCAAGGGCGAGGCCGCCGGCGTCCAGGTGATCGACTCCTACGCGCACCACCCGACCGAGATGGCCGCCGACCTGGAGGCGATCCGCGAGGCCGCCGCCGGCCGGGTGCTGGTGGTCTTCCAGCCGCACCTGTTCAGCCGGACCCAGCAGCTGGCCGAGGAGATGGGCCAGGCGCTGGCGCTGGCCGACGCCTCGGTGGTGCTCGACATCTACCCGGCCCGCGAGGACCCGATCCCCGGGGTCACCAGCGAGCTGATCATCGACGCGGCCCGCCGGGCCGGTGCCGAGGTCACCGCCGAGCACTCCTTCCCGGCCGCCCCCGCCCTGCTCGCCACCCTGGCCCGGCCCGGCGACCTGGTGCTCACCATGGGCGCCGGTGACGTCACCAACCTCGGCCCCGAAATTCTGGAGGCCCTCGGCGGCGTTGCAGCAAGGGACTGACACCAGCCGACCCGGGGAGCCAGCCGTGAGCTACGAGATCCAGAAGACCGACGCCGAGTGGCGCGCGCAGCTGTCCCCCGAGGAGTACCACGTACTCCGCGAGGCCGGCACCGAGCGCCCGTTCGTCGGCGAGTACACCGACACCAAGACCGTCGGGGTGTACGCCTGCCGCGCCTGCGGGAGCGAGCTGTTCAGCAGCGAGACCAAGTTCGACAGCCACTGCGGCTGGCCGTCCTACTACGCGCCGCTGGCCGGCGACCGGGTCGAGTACATCGAGGACACCACGCTGGGCATGCGCCGGGTGGAGGTGCGCTGCGCGAACTGCGGCGGCCACCTGGGCCACGTCTTCGAGGGCGAGGGCTACGGGACGCCGACCGACCAGCGGTACTGCATCAACAGCATCTCGCTGACGCTGCGGCCCGTGCAGGAGTCCGCCGGGTAACCGTACGATCACCGCCGCCACCGGGCTCCCCGGGCCGTGCCAGACTGATCATCGGTCAGGCAGGGCGGGAGGAGCACGGTGGCACGGCACGGCACTGGAGTACTGGCGATGCTGGCGCAGGCCCAGCTGGAGCAGCATCGCCAGGCGGAGGCGCAGCGCAAGGCCGCCGCCACCGCCCAGGCCCGGTACGAACGCGAGCAGCGTGCCGCGCAGCGGGCGGCCGCCCAGGGGCAGCGCGAGGCGCTGCGCGCCTACCAGCAGGCCAGGGAGGCGGACGCGGCGCGTCGCACGGCCGAGCTGGACGCCCGGATGGCAGAGCTGCGCGGCATCCTGGCCCAGGGGCTGGCCGGCCCGGCCTTCCGGCTCGCCGAGCTCGGGCGGGCGGCCGAGCCCGCGCCGTTCGACCCCGGCCGGCTGGGCCTGCCCGTCCCGCTGCCCGACCAGTCCTGGTACCAGGTGGTCCCGCCGACCGAGCAGCAGCTGTTCGACCCCCGGATCCGGCGGGAGTACGAGGAGCGGCTCGCGCACGCCCGGGCCCGCTTCGAGCACGACTGGTACGCGGCCCAGGAGGCCGAGCGCCAGCGCCTCGGGCAGCTCGCCGAGTACCGCGCGCAGTACGAGAGTTGGGCGGCCGGGCAGCGCCGAGCCGCCGCCGCGCAGGGTGAGCCGGCCCGGCGGCTGGCGGCCGAACTCGGCTCGGGTTCCAGCACCGCCGTGGCCGAGTACTTCGAGACCGCGCTGGCCTGGCGGGGGGACTGGCCCGACGAGATGCCGCAGGAGTGCGCCGCCGCCTGGGACGCGGCCGAGCGGCACCTGGTGGTCGACCGGCAGCTGCCGGAGCCCTCGATCGTGCCCGGCCTCGCCCGGTACCGGTACGTCAAGGTGGACGACCGCGAGGCCGAGATGCCCCGCTCGGCCACCGAGCGCAAGGAGGTCTACCGCGAGGTGCTGGCCCAGTGCGCGCTGCGGGTGCTCACCGAGCTGTACCGGGCGGACGCCGACGGGCTGCTCGACTCCGTGACGCTGAACGGCTACGTGCAGGCGCCCGATCCGGCCACCGGGCAGCCCGGCCGGCGCTTCCTGCTGACCGTGACCGTCACCCGGGACGCCTTCCGGGCGCTCGCGCTGGACCGGGTCGAACCGGTGAGCTGCCTGGTCGACGGGCTGGGCGGCCGGCTCTCCGCCCGTCCGGAGAAGCTGCTGGCCGTCCCGGTCGGGCGCACCGCCGATCCGGCCGACCGGCCGGCGGAGCCCGCCGCCCCGGCCGCCCCTGCGTACGAGCCGTCGGTGGACGGCGAGGAGCCGGACCTCTTCGTGATGGACCCGCTGGTCTTCGAGGAGCTGGTCGCCGAACTCTTCCGCCGGCGCGGCTTCGTGACCAGGACCACGGCGCGCAGCGGCGACCAGGGCGTGGACGTGGTGGCCGAGGACCCGGACCCGATCACCGGCGGGCAGATCGTCATCCAGGCCAAGCGCTACCGCGGGCGGGTCGATCCGACCGCCGTCCGCGACCTGGACGCCACCCGGGTCCACCACGGTGCCAACAAGGGCATCCTGGTGACCACCGCGACCTTCGGCAAGGGCTCGCGGGACTGGGTCAAGGGCAAGCCGCTGACCCTGGTCGACGGCGCCCAGCTGGTGGAGCTGCTGCACGAGCACGGCCTGCGGGGCCGGCTCGGCGCCCGGCCCGCCCGGGCCCGCCGGAGCCCGGCGCAGCCGCTGGCGCCGGGCCAGAACACCGTCCTGCCGAGCGCCGAACTCGCCGAGCTGACCGTCTCGTTCAGCTCGGCCGGCGCCGACGCCGACCTGACCCTGCTGCTGCTCACCGCGGACGGGCGGGTACGCGCCGACGAGGACTTCGTCTTCTACCACCAGCCGAGCGCGGTCGGCGGAGCGGTCGCGCTCGGCCGGCGGACCGTCGCCGAGGGCGTCGCCACCGAGACCGCCGTGATCCGCCCGACCGCGCTGCCGGCCGCCGTGCACCGGATCGCCGTCTCGGTGAACATGGACGCCGACTCCGACGCGGACTGCGGGCAGCTGCGGGACGCCCGGTTGGAGGTGCGCGGCGCGGCCGGCGCCGGCTGGGCCTTCGCCCCGCCGGCCGATCCCGGCATCTCGGCGATGCTGGTGGCCGAGGTCTACCGGCACCGGGCGGGCGCCGCGGACGAGGTGTGGAAGCTGCGCGCGGTGGGCCAGGGCTGGGCGGACGGCCTGGCGGGCCTGGCCCGCGCGCACGGGGTGGACATCGAGTGAGGGCCCGCGTCAGGCCGAGAGGTCCCGGCTGTGCTTGAACTCGGTGGCGCAGCGGCGGTAGCCCAGCCACTCGTTGATCGCCAGCATCGGCGCGTTGGAGCCGTCGTTGCTGGTGTAGGCGGCCGTGCAGCCGGCCGCCCGGGCCCGGTGGAGGGAGTCCAGCTTGGCGAGCTTGGCCAGCCCCCGGCCGCGGTACTCCGGGCGGGTGGCGGTGAAGGCCGACCAGTAGCGGCGGGCGCCGTCGGTCTGCACCGAGCTGAAGGCCGCCGGGGCGCCGTCCACCACGGCGACGGTGGTGAGGTCGCGGTCGAGGTCCGGCCGCTGCCAGATCTCGGCGAGCCACTCCTGGTACGGCTGCGCGTTCAGGGCGATGTCCCCGGGCTCGTCCAGCGCGCCGGCCACGTCCACCAGGTAGAGCGGGTACGGGTCGTCCAGGTAGTCGGCGGCCCGGCGCAGTTCCACACCCGGGGGCGGCCCGGGCAGCGGCGGCAGGCCGGCGGTGAGGTCCAGCGCGCCGAAGTGCGCGTCCCGGCCGGCCCGGTAGCCGTGCCGGGCGGCGAAGGCCAGGGCGCCCGGCAGGTCGTCGACCCACCCGTGCGCGGTGACGGTGCCGAGGTCGGCCAGCGCCCGCTCGGCGGCGCGCAGCAGGGCGCCGCCGGCGCCGCGGCGGCGGTGCTCGGGCTCCACGCTGACGTTGAGGAAGGCCTGGCCGGCCTCGGCGCTGTCGGTCAGCGGCCCGAACCGCGCCGTGCCGACCACCCGGTGGTCCGACTCGGCGACCAGCAGGTGGTAGTGCGGACGGGCGGCCAGCCAGCCGACCACCTCGGGGGTGATCACCAGGTGGGGGCGGCCGGCCCGGTAGGCGGCGGCCGCGGCGGGGGCGTCGCCGGGGCGGAAGGCACGGACGGTCACGGTCATAGGGGCGTCACGTTAGCCACTCCGGTGCTGAAGCGCCGCTGAATAACCCGTGGCCCCGCGGAAAGCTCAAGTTCAGCTCTGAGATTGCCGGGTGCGGGTTGGCAGCGGGGCGCCGGGGATACACCCTCAGCAACGGGGCGGATGTGCGACGAGGCTCCCCCGCCCGCACCGGTCCCACACCTTCCTCCCGCCGTTCGGCAAGTCCTCCGGAAGGAGGCGTCACACATGAAGTCCGTTGGATCCGGAACACCCCGGCTGGGCGTCGGCATCGGCTGGCGGTCGGAGATCGACACCGCGGTGGAACGGCTGCCCGACCTGGACTGGGTCGAGGTGGTGGCCGAGAACATCTGCGCCGGCCATCTGCCGGAGTCGCTGCACGCACTGCGGGCGCGCGGCGTCACGGTGGTGCCGCACGGCGTCTCGCTGGGCCTCGGCGGGGCCGAACTCCCGGACCGGGGCCGGCTGGCCCGGCTCGCCGAGGTGGCCGAGGCCGTGGCGGCGCCGCTGGTCACCGAGCACCTGGCCTTCGTCCGGGCCGGTGGTCTGGAGGCGGGCCACCTGCTGCCGGTGCCGCGCTCCCGGGAGTCGCTGGTGGTGATCGCGGAGAACATCCGGATCGCCCAGCAGGAGCTGCCGGTGCCGCTGGCCCTGGAGAACGTCGCGGCCCACCTGCGCTGGCCCGAGGACGAGCTGACCGAGGGGCAGTTCCTGGCGGAGCTGGTCGAGCGGACGGGGGTCCGGCTGCTGATCGACGTCGCCAACCTGCACACCAACCGGGTCAACCTCGGCCTGGACGTCACCGCCGAGCTGGACCGGCTGCCGCTGGAGGCGATCGCCTACGTGCACGTGGCGGGCGGGGTCGAGCGCGACGGCGTCTGGCACGACACCCACGCGCACCCGGTCGGCGCGCCCGTCCTGGAGGTGCTCGCCGAGCTGTGCGCGCGCACCGACCCGCCCGGCGTGCTGCTGGAGCGGGACGAGAACTTCCCGCCCCCGGCCGAGCTGGCGGGCGAGCTGGCGGAGATCCGCCGGGTGCTGGAGCGGCGGGTGCAGCATGTCTGAGCAGGACGAGTACCTGCGCCGCGGCGAGGGCGGCGACGCCGAACTGGTCGTGGCCCGGGCCGGGTTGGCCCACCGGCAGGCCGCACTGGTGGCGGCGCTGGTCGACGGCGGCCCGGTGCCGGAGGGCTTCGACCCGGCGCAGGTCCGGATCCAGGCCGAGGGGCTGGCCGCCAAGCGCCGGGACACGGTGGCCCGGGTGGCGCCCGAGCTGGCGGCGATCCTCGGCGAGGCGTACCACCCGCTGTTCCGCCGGTACGCCGCGCAGCACCGGCAGACCGGGGGCTACCGGGCGGACGCCCGGGCCTTCGCCGAGTGGGCGCTGGCCCACGAGGCGGCCACCCCGTGGCGCGGCGCGCTCGGGCAGTGGCTGCGGCCGGCGGACGAGCGCCGACCCCGCCGCCGGTGGGGCATCCGCTAGCCTCTCGGCCGCCCCGGGCCCGACGGCCGGTCCGACGACCGGCCCGGCCCCGTCGGGGCTCCACACATCGACACGTTCTACGGGGGAAATCGCCATGTGGCACACCGAATTCATGATCGCCGCCGCGCTGGTGGCGGCCGCCATGCTCTGGACCTCGATCGCGCTGCGGCGGATGCGGCGGGTCACCGACCCGCAGGGGCTGCCCGGCCGCGGGCTGGCCCTGCTGGACGCCGCCTTCCTGGCCGGCGGCCCCACCCGGGTGGTCGACACCGTGATCGTCCGGATGGAGCGCGAGGGGCGGGCCGTGGTGGCCCGCGACAAGACGGTCACGATCACCGACCCGGCGCCCCGGGACGCCGTGGAGGCCGCGCTGATCGAGGCCGCCGGACCGGCGCGGCGGCTGGAGCTGGCCGCGCTGCGCAAGGTGGCGGTCCGCGCGCCCGCGGTGCAGCAGATCGGTGACCGGCTGGCCGCCCGCGGGCTGATGCGCCGCCCCGACCTGCACCGCGCGGTGGTCCGGGCCCGGCGGTTCTGGTGGCTGGCGATGCTGGCCACGCTGGTGCTGGCCGTGGTGGGCTCGGTCTCCTGGGTGCGGCAGATCTCCGAAGGGTCCGCCGGCGTCTCCTTCCCGCCGTTCCCCGCCTTCGCGCTGCTGCTGATCGTCGGGGTGATCGGCCTGGTGGCGACCCGGCCCGGGCCGGCCCGGATCACCCCGGCGGGCCGGCGCCAGCTGTCGCTGATGCAGCAGGGTTCGCCCTGGCGCCCGCACGACGTGTCCGGCGCCGCCGGGGACCTGCTGCTGTACGGCGGGGTGGCGCTCGGCGGCGCGGCGGTGCTGACCGACGAGGTGCTGCGGGACGCGATGCTGGCCCGGGTCCAGGCCGGCACCGCGGCCTCGTCCGGCTCCGACTTCGGCAGCTCGACCACCTGGTGCGGGGCGTCCTCCAGCAGTTGCAGCTCCTCCTCCAGCTGCGGCAGCTCGTCCAGCTGCGGCTCGTCCAGCAGCTGCGGTGCGTCGGGCAGCAGCTGCGGGAGTTCCTCGTCCAGCTGCGGCTCGTCCAGCAGCAGTTGCGGCTCGTCCAGCAGTTGCGGCAGCTCCTCCAGCTGCGGGTCCAGCTGCGGTGGCGGCAGCAGCTGCGGCTCCTGACCTGCCCGGCGCGGTCACAGTTCGGTATCGCGGTCCGGGGTTCCGCTTCCGCGGTGTCCCGGGCCGGTCTACAACAGCCACATGTGGCTGATCCTGCTGATCCCCGCCTGCTTCACCGCCGTGCTGTCCTGTCTGCGGCTGGTCCGGGTCGCGGCCACCTTCGACCCGGTCGCGGGCAGCGCGGTGGCCCGGCCGGACCAGCTGGCCGGCGTCGGGCTGTACGAGACCGCGTACCTGGCCGGCGGGCCGACCAGGGTGGTCGACCTGGTCCTGGTGCTGATGGCGGGCCGGGGCCGGCTGCACCTGGCCCACACCGGCTGGACCACGGTGGTGGACCCGCAGGGCCGCAGCCGGCTGGAGCGAGCGGTGATCGGCGCGGTCGGCGGCGACGGCCAGTGCCGGACGGCCCAGCTGCGGGCCGCGCTGGCCGGACACGCCACCGTGCTGGAGATCGGCGAGCGGCTCGCGGCCGCCGGGCTGGCCACCCCGGCCGAGGTGCGCGAGCGCACCTCGCTGGCGGTCCGCCGGGTGCGGCACGCCTTTCTGCTCGGGCTGGCCCTGCTGGCGGCGGCGCTGCTGCCGGGGAGCACCGAGCCGGGCGACACGGGGGCGGCGCTCGCCTGGTTCTCGCTACCGCTGATCCTCACCGGCGGCACCCTGCTGATGGCCCGGGTCGACGTCCAGCCCTACACCCGGTGGGCCGCGCCGGCCGGGGAGCAGGCGCTGCGCTCGGCCACGCTGCCGCAGCAGCACGGCGGCCCGGTGGACGAGGCCGAGCGGGAACTGCTCACGGCGGTGGCGATGGTCGGTCCCGAGGCGGTCACCGACGCCCGGCTGCGGGCGGCGCTGCGGCACTGAGCGCCGCGCGCCGCCCGCCCGATCGGCGGCCGGGAGCGGTGGCTCAGACCAGGCCGGCCAGCAGCTCCGCGACGGGCTTGCGGCGCCCGGTGAAGAACGGGACCTCCTCGCGCACGTGCAGCCGGGCCCGGGACGGGCGCAGGTCACGCATCAGGTCGACGATCCGGTGCAGTTCGTCCGCCTCGAAGGCGAGCAGCCACTCGTAGTCGCCGAGCGCGAAGGAGGCGACCGTGTTGGCCCGCACGTCCGGGTAGCCGCGGGCCATCATGCCGTGCTCGGCGAGCATCGCCCGGCGCTCCTCGTCCGGGAGCAGGTACCACTCGTAGGAGCGGACGAACGGGTAGACGCAGACGTAGTCGCGCGCGCGCTCGTCGGCCAGGAACGCCGGGATGTGCGACTTGTTGAACTCGGCCGGGCGGTGCAGCGCCATGTTCGACCAGACCGGCTCCAGCACCCGGCCGACGGCGGTGCGGCGGAAGCGGTTGTACGCCTCCTGGAGGTCGTCCGAGTCCTCCGCGTGCCACCAGACCATCAGGTCGGCGTCGGCGCGCAGGCCGGAGACGTCGTAGGTGCCGCGGACGGTGACGTCCTTGGCGTCCAGCTGCGCGAACAGCTCCTCCACCTCGGCGGCCAGCGCGGCCCGGTCCTCGGGCAGCTCACCCTTCAGCTTGAACACCGACCACATGGTGTAGCGGATGACCTGGTTGAGGTCGCGGGCCTTCTTCTTCACAGGCTGTTCTTCAGTGGTCTCAGTCATGCGCCCATTGTCCCTTCCGTACCGGATCCGCCCCGCGCCGGGGTCGGCCCGCCGACGTGCTGTGCGAGCTGCGCCACCGCCCGGCGGGCACCGGCGATGCAGGCCGGGATGCCCACCCCGTCGTACGCCGCGCCGCACACCGCCAGAGCGCCGGCCCCCGCCACGGCGGCCCGGATCCGGGCCACCCGGTCCAGGTGCCCGACGGGGTACTGCGGCAGACCGCCGGCCCAGCGGGTGACGGCGGTGTCGTACGGCTTCGCGCGCAGGCCCACCGCCTCCGCCAGGTCGGCGAGCGACCGGGCCACCAGCTCCTCGTCCGCCAGCGCGAGCGCCTGCTCCTCGCGGTAGCGGCCGAGCGAGGTGCGCAGCAGGAAGGCGTCCGGGGCGGCGCGGTCCAGCCAGCCCCACTTGTTCGAGGAGAAGGTCGACGCCTTGATCGACCGGCCGTCGACCGGCGGTACCAGGAAGCCGCTGCCGGTGAGCGGCGCGGCCAGCTCGGCGCGCCGGAAGACCATCGTGACCAGCGCCATCCCGGCGTACTCGATCCCGTCCAGCTCGCCGGCCGCGCCCGGCAGGTCGGGCCGCAGCAGCGCGGCCGCCCGCGGGGCCGGGACGGCGAGCACCACCGCGTCCGCGGACAGCACCTCGCCGCCGGTGACGAGCTGCCAGCCCTCGGGGGTGCGGCGCAGCTCGGTCACCGGGCTGTCGGTGCGCAGCTCGGCGCCGGCCTTGCGGCAGTAGGCCGCGACGGCCTCGGGCAGGGTGCCGATGCCGCCCCGCAGCCCCTGGAAGACCGGGCCGCTGTCCTTCGCCCGGCCGGCCAGCGCGCCCACGCCCTCGACCAGCGAACCGCCCCCCTGGGCGATCGGCAGCAGCGCCGGGACGGCGGCGCGCAGCGAGATCTCGTCGGCGCGGCCCGCGTAGACGCCGCCGAGCAGCGGCTCGACCAGCCGGTCGACCACCTCGCGGCCGAGCCTGGCCGCGACGTAGGCGCCGATCGCGACGTCCTCGCCCGCCTCGGCCGCCACCTCGTGCCGGGCCCGCTCCAGCCCCTCGGGCGAGAGCACCCCGCAGGCCGCCAGCGCGTCCAGGTCGCCGGGGACACCCATCACCTGCCCCGCGGGCAGCGGGCGCAGGCCGCCCCTGGTCCACACGGCCGCCTTGGCGGTGCTCGGCGGCTCCAGCTCCGCCCCCAGCCCGACCAGCCGGGCGAGCTCCACCGCCTCCGGCCGACGGGCCAGCATCGACTCCGCCCCGAGGTCGACCCGGACGCCGCCGACCTCCCCCGCCATCAGCTTCCCGCCGAGCCGCCCGGAGGCCTCCAGCAGGGTGACCCGGCCCGCTCCGGAGCTCAGGAACGCGGCCGCGGCCAGCCCCGCGATGCCACCACCGACCACCACGACATGAGGTTCTGCCATGCCTGGAAGTCTCCCAGGTCCTACCCGGCGCCCCAGGACCAGCCCGTCCGGATCGACCGCGACCGGGCGGGGCGCCGGCCGCTCCGGCTTCGCCCGGACGATACCGACGGGCGCGTGCACGGAGGTTGACCGGCCGTCCGACTCCCCCGGCCTACATCCGAACGCGGCCGGTACGTGACCGAGTTGGGATCAACCGGCGGGATCCTGCGGGGACACGGCCGCGTCGAATCGGCAGTGCCCGCCCACCGACGGCGGTGCCAAGACAACGGGGAGGGCCAGGAAGCATGGCGGAACGAAGAGTTGTGGTCGCGCTGGGGGTGGCGGCGGTCCTGCTGCTGAGCGGGTGCGGCGCCGGGTCCGGCGGGAGCAGCGCCTCGGCGGGCGACCAGGCGGCGGCCCCCGCCGCCGTCGCGGAGGGCGGCAAGCCGGCCGTCGCGGACGGCAAGGCGCCGGCGGACGGGAAGGCGGCCCCCGGCGGCGGGGCCGCCCAGCCCGCCGCCCAGCCGTCGGCGGCCCCGGCCCCGGCCCCGGATCCGAGGTACATCGAGTACAAGGCGCAGCTGAGCCTGGAGGTGAAGGAGATCGACAAGGCGGTGACGGCGGCCACCGAGGCGGCGCAGGCCGCCGGCGGCTACCTCGCCAACCAGAACGTCTCCGGCAAGGACGCCCAGCTCACCCTGAAGGTGCCCTCCAGCGGCCACCAGCGGGCCCTGGACCAGCTGGCCGCGCTCGGCACCCGGACGCTCAGGCTGACCAGCCAGGCGGACGACCTGACCCAGCAGGTGGTGGACGTGGACAGCCGGGTGAAGACCCAGCAGGCCAGCGTGGACCGGGTGCGGGCGCTGATGGCGGACGCGAAGACGCTGGCGGAGGTGGTCTCGCTGGAGAGCGAGCTGAGCCGCCGCGAGGCCGATCTGGAGTCGCTGAAGAGCCAGCAGCAGGCCCTGTCCGCGCGGACCTCGTTCTCCACCATCACCCTGGAGCTGCACGCCGAGCGGACCGCCGAACCGGCCCCGGCGAAGCCGAGGAAGGACGGGCTGTGGGCCTCGGTCGGCCACGCGGCGGGCGGCGGCTGGCACGTCCTGGTCGCGATCGTCCAGGGCCTGCTGGTGGCGCTGGCCGCGCTGGCGCCGTTCCTGCTGGTGCTGGTGCCGGCGGGGCTGCTGCTGTGGTGGCCGCGCCGGCGGCGGCGGCGCGCCGGGAACCCGGCCGGGGCCGAGGCCGAGGCCGGGGCCGTCCCGGCGCAGCCCACCGCGCCGCCGGAGCCGCAGGCCGCTCCCGCCCCGCCGCAGTGACGACGCCGCCCGGTGCCCCGTCCAGGCGGAGGGGGCACCGGGCGGCCAGGGCTCAGCGGGTGCTGGCCTCGTGCACGTAGGCGACCAGCCGGCTCAGCGCGTCCGGGTCCATGCTCGGCATCACGCCGTGGCCCAGGTTGAAGATGTGGTGGCTGTCGCCGACCGCCTTGGCCGCGGCGTCCAGCACCTCCTGGGCCTTGGCCTCGACCACCGCGGTGGGCGCGAACAGCACCGCCGGGTCCAGGTTGCCCTGGAGGCCCTTGCCGGGGCCGACCCGCTCGGCGGCGACGTCCAGCGGCACCCGCCAGTCCACCCCGACGATGTCCGCGCCGGCCTGGCCCATCAGGCCGAGCAGTTCGCCGGTGTTGACCCCGAAGTGGATCCGCGGCACGCCGTACGGGGCGACCGCGTCGAACACCTTGCTGCTGGCGGGCAGCACCGAGCGACGGTAGTCCTCGGGGGCGAGCGCGCCGGCCCAGGAGTCGAAGAGCTGGACCGCGGAGGCGCCGGCCTCGATCTGGATCTTCAGGAAGGCGGCGGTGATGCCCGCCAGCCGGTCCACCAGCTCGGCCCACAGCTCGGGTGCGCCGTACATCATGGCCTTGGTGTTCTCGTAGCTCTTCGACGGGCCGCCCTCGACCAGGTAGCTGGCCAGCGTGAACGGGGCGCCGGCGAAGCCGATCAGCGGCGTGCCACCCAGCTCGTCCACCAGCAGGCCGACGGCCTCGGTGATGTACGGCATGTCGTCCGGCTCCAGCGGGCGCAGCCGCTGCAGGTCGGCGGCGGTGCGGATCGGGTCGGCGATCACCGGGCCGACCCCGCCCTTGATCTCGACGTCGATGCCGACCGCCTTGAGCGGGACGACGATGTCGCTGAAGAAGATCGCGGCGTCCACCCCGTGCCGGCGCACCGGCTGCAGGGTGATCTCCTTCACCAGCTCCGGCCGCATGCAGGACTCCAGCATCGGAATCCCCTCACGCACCTTCAGGTACTCCGGCAGCGAGCGGCCGGCCTGCCGCATGAACCACACCGGGGTGTGCGGCACCGGCTCACCCCGGGCAGCCCGCAGGAAAGCGGAGTCGTACGCGGCGCCGCGGCGCGCGAGGGGCTGCTGACCGGTCTGGGCTGCGGGGGTGGCCGCGGAAGTCTCGCTCACGCTCCAAATCTTCGCACGCGCCCGGCACGCCCCCGGCCCGGGCGGGTAGTGGATTCGTCCAAGATGCCCGGCTCGCGGCCCGCCCG
Organism: Kitasatospora sp. NPDC049258; assembly: GCF_040678895.1. Lineage (NCBI taxonomy): Bacteria > Bacillati > Actinomycetota > Actinomycetes > Kitasatosporales > Streptomycetaceae > Kitasatospora > Kitasatospora sp. NPDC049258. Next base: position 81,957 of record NZ_JBFAQT010000004.1, on the reverse strand, counting down.
GCACGCCGGACCGGCGAAAGGTACTCGGAATGCGGCGCCGCGCCACCTAGTCTTCAGACCATGGCAGCGGTCGGCGGGCACCCCGCACACGGTGGAGGAACGGGCAAGGAGTCGGCGCCGATCGAGTTCCGGGACGCGGTCGAGGCGCTGGCCGGGGCTCGGTTGCGCCCCGAGCTGGTGCTCTCCCCCACCCCCGCGCCGCGCCGGCTGGCCCCGTTCGCGTACGCGATCGGCGCGACGGTCGAGGTGGACGGCGAGGAGCTGGCCGACGGCCGGCTGGTGCTGCTGCACGACCCGGCCGGCCAGGAGCCCTGGCACGGCGACTTCCGGGTGGTGACCATGGCGCGGGCCGAGCTGGAGCCCGAGATGGCCGGCGACCCGATGCTCACCGAGGTCGGCTGGGCCTGGCTGATGGACGCGCTGCAGGCGCACGGCGCCGGGTACACGGCGCCGGGCGGCACGGTGACCCGGTGCGCCTCGCAGTACTTCGGCGCGCTCGCCGACCGGCCGTCCTCCACCGAGATCGAGCTGCGCGCCTCCTGGACCCCGTCCGACGGCCGGTTCGAACGGCACCTGGCGGCCTGGGGCGACCTGCTCTGCATCTGCGCCGGCCTGCCGCCGGCGGTGCCGACCCCGCTGCCGCTGCCGGACGCCCCGTCACTCGGCGGAGTGGTGCCGATGCCCGCGCGCCGCCGTCCGCGCCCCCACTGAGAGGGCATCCCCGCACGCTGGACGCCACGCCACCCGCAGGGCTGACGGAGTGTGACTTCCGTCGCGGTCTGTGTCAATTACCCGACCAAACTTGACCATCTGAGGTCGGAGATCGATCGAGCCTGTGCGATTTCTGGGCATGTCGCATCAGTCACCTGCGCGAATTGTCCGTATTGTTACTCACTAGATCGTGATCATTCGCTAAAGCCGGGCACGCATGCTGCCGAAGGTGTCAGTGACCCTTTCCATACGCGGAACACTCCGACCGCCCCATCGGGGTTCCGTCCGCCACTCCCCACAGGAGGCCTGGTGTCGGTCCTTCTCGAGCACCCCGCAAACGTGGTCGCGTACCGTCCGACGAAGCCCACCGCCATGGTGGTCATCGCCGACCCACGCGTCCGAAACACCGTCACCCGCCACCTGTGGGCCCTGGGTGTGCGCGACGTCATCGAGGTCTCCTCGATTGCCGAGGCCCGCCCCCGGGTCACCACCCCCCGTGACATCTGCATCGCCGATGTCCACCTCCCGGACGGCTCCGGGCTGACCATCCTCGCCGAGACCCGCGCCGCGGGCTGGCCCAACGGTCTGGCGCTCTCCGCCGCCGACGACATCGGCGCGGTCCGCAGCGCGCTGGCCGGCGGCGTCAAGGGCTACGTGGTCACCGGGACCAGGACGAACGTCGCGATGCCCGGCCGCCCCGGGATGCCGCTCGGTGCGGCCGGGATGGCCGGCCGGATGCGGCGGCCCGGCATGCCGGGGGTGCCCGGTGCGGCCGGAGCGCCCGGTGCCCCGGGTGCGCCCGGCGCTCCCGGCGCCCAGACCTCGGCGTACCGGGAGCTCTCCGGCCGCGAGGTCGAGGTGCTCCGGCTGGTCGCCGAGGGCCAGTCCAACAAGGCGATCGGCGTCGCGATGGGCCTGTCCGCGCTGACGGTCAAGAGCCACCTGGCACGGATCGCCCGCAAGCTGGGCACCGGCGACCGGGCGGGCATGGTCGCCGTCGCACTGCGGACGGGCATCATCCACTGATCCGGCCCACACATCCCCGACACAGCGGTGGCGGCCCGGAGGAACGTTTCCTCCGGGCCGCCGCCTTTTTCACCGTCCCTCCCCTTCCCGGCGGCCCGGCCCGGTCTCCGGCATATGTCCGAACCCGGTCTGACCAGTCCGACAACACTCCCGGGAGCGGGTGCCGTCGTACCCTTGGGGGGTGACCGACGCCGTAGCAGCCATCCCAGAAGAAGCAGCCCCGGTCCCGCTCCTCGAGCCGAGGGAGGGGCTGCCACCCGTCGTGGCCGACCAGGAGGCACTGGCCGAGACCGTCGCCGCCTTCGCGGCCGGCACCGGCCCGGTCGCCGTCGATGCCGAACGGGCCTCCGGCTACCGCTACGGCCAGCGGGCCTACCTGATCCAGCTCCGGCGGGCGGGGGCCGGCACCGCGCTGATCGACCCGATCGCCTGTCCGGACCTGAGCGGGCTCGGCGAGGCGCTGGCCGACACCGAGTGGGTGGTCCACGCGGCCACCCAGGACCTGCCCTGCCTGGCCGAGGTCGGCATGCGGCCGCGCCGGCTGTTCGACACCGAACTGGCCGGGCGACTGGCCGGGTTCCCCCGGGTCGGGCTCGGTCCGATGACGGAGAACGTGCTCGGGCTCTCGCTGGCCAAGGAGCATTCGGCGGTGGACTGGTCCACCCGTCCGCTGCCCGAGCCCTGGCTGCGGTACGCGGCCCTGGACGTCGAGGTGCTGGTCGAGCTGCGGGACGCGCTCGAACAGGAGCTGGCCGCCCAGGGCAAGCTCGACTGGGCGCTGGAGGAGTTCGCCGCGCTGGTCGACGCACCGAAGCCGGCCCCCCGGGTCGACCCCTGGCGGCGCACCTCGCAGCTGCACAAGGTCCGCCGCCGCCGGCAGCTGGCCGCCGTGCGCGAGCTCTGGCAGACCCGCGACCGGATCGCCCGGGAGCGCGACGTCTCCCCCGGCCGGGTGCTGCCCGACCTGGCGATCGTCAACGCCGCGCTGGCGATGCCGCTGAACGCCCCGGCCCTGCTGGCCGTGTCCGGCTTCGGTCCGCGGGTGAACCGCCGGCAGCTCGACCAGTGGCTGGCCGCGCTGCAGCGGGCCCGGGAGATCCCGGAGAACCAGCTGCCGCCGTCCTCCGCGCCGCACGACGGTCCGCCGCCGCCGCGGGCCTGGGCGGACAAGGACCCGGTGGCCGCGGCCCGGCTCACCGGCGCCCGCGCGGCCGTCGCGGCGCTGGCCGAGCAGCACAACCTGCCGGCCGAGAACCTGATCACCCCGGACCTGGTACGCCGGGTGTCCTGGGAGCCGCCGGCCGAGGCGACGGCCGAGACCGTCTCGGCGGCGCTGCGCCGGCTGGGTGCCCGCGGGTGGCAGACCGATCTGGTCGGCCCGGCGCTGGCCACCGCGTTCAACGAGCCGCCGGCCCCGGCCGAGTAGGCGGCGGGCCGCACCGCAGGGGCGCCGGGGACACCCCCGGCGCCCCTGCGCGCTCTCCTGCGGACACGTGTCGGGGGACACACGGGCAGATCCGGTGGTGAGCTATGGGCAACCTAGTTACCGGCGGGTAGCATGGCCGTGAAGCAGCGCTGCTCCACCCGTGAGCCGAGGTCTGCGTTTAACGTCATGTCCCCCTGGGAGGAGAGCCCCCGTGCCTCGTACCGCGAGGGACGTCGTCTTCGTTGACGGCGTCCGCACCCCGTTCGGCAAGGCCGGCCCGAAGGGCATCTACCACGAGACCCGCGCCGACGACCTGGTCGTCAAGTGCATCCGGGAGCTCGTGCGCCGCAACCCGAACCTGCCCGTCGAGCGCATCGACGAGGTCGCCGTCGCGGCCACCACGCAGATCGGCGACCAGGGTCTGACCATCGGCCGCACCGCCGCGCTGCTGGCCGGCCTGCCGAAGTCCGTCCCGGGCTACTCCATCGACCGGATGTGCGCCGGCGCGCTGACCGCCGTCACCGCGACCGCGGGCGGCATCGCCTTCGGCGCCTACGACATCGTGGTCGCCGGTGGCGTCGAGCACATGGGCCGGCACCCGATGGGCGAGGGCGTGGACCCGAACCCGCGCTTCGTCTCGGAGAAGCTGGTCGACGAGTCCGCCCTGTTCATGGGCATGACCGCCGAGAACCTGCACGACCGCTTCCCGCACCTCACCAAGGAGCGCTGCGACGCCTACGCGGTGCGCTCCCAGGAGAAGGCCGCCAAGGCGTACGCCAACGGCGACATCCAGCCCGACCTGGTGCCGATCGCGATCCGCAACACCAACCCCGAGGTCGGCGAGACCGGCTGGGGCCTGGCGACCACGGACGAGCCGATGCGCCCGGGCACCACCATGGAGTCGCTGGCGAACCTGAAGACCCCGTTCCGCCCGCACGGCAACATCACCGCGGGCAACTCGGCCGGTCTGAACGACGGCGCCACCGCCTCGCTGCTGGCCGCCGAGGACGTCGCCGAGGAGCTCGGCCTCCCGGTCAAGATGCGCATGGTCTCGTACGCCTTCGCGGGCGTCGAGCCCGAGGTGATGGGCATCGGCCCCGTGCCGGCGACCGAGAAGGCGCTGGCCAAGGCCGGCCTGACGATCGACGACATCCAGGCCTTCGAGGTCAACGAGGCCTTCGCGGTCCAGGTGCTGTCCTTCCTGGACCACTACGGGATCGCCGACGACGACGAGCGGGTCAACCCGTTCGGCGGCGCGATCGCCTTCGGCCACCCGCTGGCCTCCTCGGGCGTGCGCCTGATGAACCAGCTGGCCCGCCGCTTCGAGCAGCGCCCGGACGTCCGCTACGGCCTGACCACCATGTGCATCGGGTTCGGCATGGGCGGCACCATCATCTGGGAGAACCCGCACTTCGAGGGTGGTAAGTGACCATGAGCACCACTGAGCTGCTGAAGCGCGCCGCCGAGCTGTTCCCCGGCGAGGTCGTCACCACCGCGCACGTACGCCACCTGGACCTGCCGCTCGCGGCCGGCAAGCTGGCGCTGATCACCCTGGACAACGGCTTCGACCACACCAAGCCGACCACCTTCGGCCCGGGCTCGCTGGCCAAGCTGTCCGAGGCGCTGGACCAGGTCGAGGCCGAGGCCGCCGCCGCTGACATCGTCGCCGTCGCGATCACCGGCAAGCCGTTCATCTTCGCGGTCGGCGCCGACCTCAAGGGTGTCGAGGTGCTCAAGGAGCACAGCGACGCGCTGGCCATCGGCAAGGGCGGCCACGACGTCTTCAAGCGGATCGCCGCGCTGCCCGTCCCCAGCTTCGCCTTCTACAACGGCGCGGCGATGGGCGGCGGTGTCGAGGTCGGCCTGCACGCCACCTACCGCACCATCAGCTCGGGCGTCCCGGCGTTCTCGCTGCCCGAGGTCTTCCTGGGCCTCGTCCCCGGCTGGGGCGGCTGCACCATCCTGCCGAACCTGATCGGCCCGGCGAAGGCCGTCAAGGTCATCATCGAGAACTCGATGAGCCAGAACAAGCAGCTCAAGGGCCAGGAGGTGTTCGAGCTCGGCATCGCGGACGCGATCTTCGAGCCGGCCGACTTCCTGGAGCAGTCGCTGAACTGGGCCGCCGCCGTGCTCACCGGCGCCACCGTGGTGGAGCGCGAGGAGATCGACCGCGGCAAGGCCTGGGACGACGCCGTCGCCTGGGGCCGCCTGGTCGCCGACGCCAAGGTGCACGGCGCCGCGCCGGCCGCCTACAAGGCGCTGGACATCATCGCCCAGGTCAAGGACCAGGACCTGCAGGCGGGCTTCGACGCCGAGGACGCGGCCCTGGCCGACCTCATCATGAGCGGCGAGCTGCGCAGCGGCATCTACGCCTTCAACCTGGTGCAGCGCCGGGCCAAGCGCCCGTTCGGTGCCCCGGACAAGTCGCTGGCCCGCCCGGTCTCCAAGGTCGGCGTGGTCGGCGCGGGCCTGATGGCCTCGCAGCTGGCGCTGCTCTTCGCCCGCCGGATGGAGGTGCCGGTCGTCCTGACCGACATCGACCAGGAGCGGATCGACAAGGGCGTGGGCTACGTCCACGCCGAGGTCGACAAGCTGCTGGCGAAGGGCCGGATCGGCCAGGACAAGGCCAACAAGCTCAAGGGCCTGGTCTCCGGTCACCTGGACAAGGCGGTCGCCTTCGGGGACGCGGACTTCGTGATCGAGGCCGTGTTCGAGGAGATGGGCGTCAAGCAGAACGTGCTGGCCGAGCTGGAGGCGGTGGTCTCGCCGACCACCATCCTGGCCACCAACACCTCCTCGCTGTCGGTCACCGAGATGGCCTCGAAGCTGGAGCACCCGGAGCGGGTCGTCGGCTTCCACTTCTTCAACCCGGTCGCGATCCTCCCGCTGCTGGAGATCGTCCGCGCCGAGAAGACCGACGACGCCTCGCTGGCCACCGCGTTCGGGGTCGCCCGGAAGCTGAAGAAGACGGCCGTGCTGACCAAGGACGCCCCGGCGTTCGTGGTGAACCGGATCCTGCTGCGCTTCATGGACGCGATCCAGGGCGCCATCGACGAGGGCACCCCGATCGAGACGGTGGAGAAGGCCGTGCTGCCGCTCGGCCTGCCGATGTCCCCGATCGTGCTGCTGGAGCTGGTCGGCCCGGCCATCGCCCTGCACGTGTCGGAGACCCTGGCCGCGGCCTTCCCGGAGCGGTTCACCGTCTCCGAGAACCTCGGCAAGCTGGTCAAGGCCGGCAAGCGCGGCTTCTACGTCTGGCAGGACGGCCAGCAGGTGCTGGACCCCGAGGTGCTGGCGCTGCTGTCGTTCGGCGACACCGCGCTGACCGAGGAGCAGGTCCTCGCCCGGGCCCTGGAGGCCGTCGCGCAGGAGATCGGCCTGATGCTGGACGAGGGCGTCGTCGGCGAGGCGCAGGACATCGACCTGTGCATGATCACCGGCGCCGGCTGGCCCTTCCACCTGGGCGGGATCACCCCGTACCTGGACCGTGAGGGCGTCTCGGAGCGGGTCAACGGCAAGCGGTTCCTGGCCCCGGGTCTGGCTTCGATCCCGGTCTGAACCACGGCCTGAAGGACGGCGGAGTGGCCCCGGCGGGGGCTGCTCCGCCGTTCTGCGTTGCGGCTGCCGCCGGGCGGGAGATGGATGCCGCCGGGCGGGAGGTGGATGCCGCCGGGCGGGAGTCCGTGGTGGGGGTCAGCGCTTGAGGCGGTAGATGACGGTGTCGCCGGTCATGCCCACCACCTCGTAGTGGGACTCCAGGAGGCTCTCGATCCGGGGCACCAGCTCGGGGTTGTACGGGGCGGTGCCGGAGTCGTCCACCACCACCTCGGGCAGCCCCTTGGCCTGGAGCTCGGCGTCGAAGGTCTGCCAGGCCTCGGAGACGCTGTACTGCTCGCCGACCTGCTGGCCGTCCTTGCCGCCGCTGAAGTTGGTCAGGAAGCCGGCCGTCAGGTAGCGGGAGGCGGGGCGGCGATCCGCCAGCCAGTACAGCTCGGGGTGCATGCCCCAGACCAGCACGGTGTCCTTGGGCGTGGTCTGGGCCGCCACCGCGGTGGCCACCTCGGTGGTCTGGACGAGCCGCTGGCCGGGCCAGAAGACCGCCAGCCCCCAGAAGAAGGTCGCGGCCACGGCCGAGTACGCCATCACCGGGCGCCAGCAGACGGCCGAGGTGGAGACGGCGCCGACCCCCAGCATCACCAGCGGCGGCATCAGCTGGAGGTAGTAGTGGCCGAAGAAGTGGAAGCCGACGCTGACCGCGACCGCCGAGGAGAGCAGCCAGATCCACAGGTCGCTGGTGGAGCCGTGCTCCTCGGCCGCGGCGGCCGCCGGCAGCCCGCGCCGCCGGCGCCGCCAGAGCCGGTAGCCGACCGGGGCCAGGAAGCCGAGGCCGGCCGCCAGCAGGATGCCGGAGTTGCCGAGCGCGCGGCCGAGCATCTGGAGCCAGTTGGAGCCCAGGGTGGCGTAGTCCCCGCTGCCGGTGACCACCCAGAACAGGAAGCCCTTGGGCTTGGTCAGGATCGCGGCGACCAGCGCTATCGGCAGCGCGAAGCCGAAGCCGATCTTGAACAGGGCCGGCTGCCAGCGCACCCCGCGGTGCCGGGCGTCCTGGAACAGCATCCACAGCACCGGCAGCATCACGGCGCCGCCGGTCTGCTTGGTCAGCGAGCAGAGCGCCACGGCGATCCCGGCGGCGAGCCAGCGCCGCCGCTCGGCGTACCGGAAGGCGGCGACCATGGCGGGCAGCATGAAGACCTCGAAGGTCGCCGCCTGGGTGTCCTCCGGGGAGAGCCCGATGGAGAGCAGCAGGTAGAGCAGGCCCGCTCCGGCGCCGGCCCGGTTGCCCCAGCGGCCGCGGGCCAGCGAGGCCAGCAGCACCGCGGTGAGCAGGTGGGCGACGATCGCCAGGGTGCGCAGCGGCCACAGCGAGGCCGATCCGAAGACCGCGAAGCAGGCCTCGTAGAGCCAGGGCAGCAGCGGGGGCTTGCGGTCCACCACGGTGTCGTAGAGCACGCCGCCGTCGGCCAGCATCCGGGCCTGGGTGGCGAGGTAGCCCTCGTCCGGGCTCCACACCGGCCGCAGGAAGGACGGGATGTGGGTGACCACCGCGAGCAGCGCGAGCACCGGGACCAGCCTGGTCCAGTACCCCGTCCGGACGCGCTCGGGCACGCGTGCGGTCAGGGCGGCGAGGCGGCTGGTGTTGAGGGGCACAGGTGACAACCTACCGGGCGGTTTCTGCGATGACGCTGCCGGTCCCGGCATCGGTACGACAATAGTCCGATCGCGGAGGACGGCGCGCGGGCTGGGGTCGGCGCGCGGGCTGGGGTCGGGGCGCGGGCTGGGGTCGGGGCCGGCGCACGACGGCCCCGGGAACGGGCGGTGCCGCTCCCGGGGCCGTCGGGCGAGGGCTCCCGGCCGGGGTCAGGCCTGGACGGCCCGGGCGCCGAGCCGCGAGACCAGCGCGCTGACCTGGCGGGCGATGTCCGGGGCGGTCAGGCCGATCTCGGCCATGATCTCGCCGCGGCTGGCGTGGTCCAGGAACTCCTGCGGGATGCCGAAGTCGCGCAGCGGCAGGTCCACGCCGGCGTCGCGGAGCGTCTGGGCGATCGCCGAGCCGACGCCGCCGGCCCGGCCGTTGTCCTCGACCGTGACGACCACCCGGTGCTCGGCGGCGAGGCCCGGCAGCGCCGGGTCGACCGGCTTGACCCAGCGCGGGTCGACCACGGTGGCGGTGATGCCCTCGGCGGCCAGCAGTTCGGCCGTCTCCAGGCAGACCGGGGCCATCGCGCCGACGGAGACGATCAGCACGTCGGCCCGCCGGTCGCCGTCCTCGCGCGCGGGGTTCTCGCGCAGCACGTCCATCCCGCCGACCTTGCCGACGGCCGGCACGGCGGGGCCGACCGTGCCCTTGGAGTAGCGGACCACGGTCGGCGCGTCGTCGACCTCGACGGCCTCGCGCAGCTGGGCGCGGACCTGGTCGGCGTCGCGCGGGGCGGCCAGCCGCAGGCCGGGGACGACCTGCAGGATCGACATGTCCCACATGCCGTTGTGCGAGGCGCCGTCGGTGCCGGTGACGCCGGCGCGGTCCAGCACGAAGGTGACGCCCAGCTTGTGCAGGGCGACGTCCATCAGGACCTGGTCGAAGGCCCGGTTGAGGAAGGTCGCGTAGACCGCCACCACCGGGTGCAGGCCGTTGGTGGCCAGGCCCGCGGCGGAGACCGCGGCGTGCTGCTCGGCGATGCCGACGTCGAAGATCCGGTTCGGGAAGGCCTTGGCGAACGGGGCCAGGCCCACCGGGTGCAGCATCGCCGCGGTGATCGCGACGATGTCCCGGCGCTCGCGGCCGAGGGCGACCATCTCCTCGCCGAACACCGAGGTCCAGTCCTTGCCCGAGGTCTTGATCGGCAGGCCGGTCTCCGGGTGGATCACACCGACCGCGTGGAAGCGGTCCTCGTCGTTGTTCTCCGCGGCGTGGTAGCCGCGGCCCTTCTCGGTGAGGCAGTGCACGATCACCGGGCCGCCGAAGCCGCGCGCCTTGGTGAGCGCGGACTCCAGTGCGGTGAGGTCGTGGCCGTCGATCGGGCCGATGTACTTGAGGCCGAGGTCCTCGAACATGCCCTGCGGGGCGATGAAGTCCTTGAGGCCCTTCTTGGCGCCGTGCAGGGTCTCGAACAGCTGCTGGCCGACCACCGGGGTGCGCTGCAGCGCGTCCTTGCCCCAGGACAGGAAGCGCTCGTAGCCCTGGGTGGTGCGCAGGGTGGCGAGGTGGTTGGCCAGGCCGCCGATGGTCGGCGAGTAGGAGCGCTCGTTGTCGTTGACGACGATGACGACCGGCAGGTCCTTGGCGTCGGCGATGTTGTTGAGCGCCTCCCAGGCCATGCCGCCGGTGAGCGCGCCGTCGCCGATCACGGCGACCACGGGACGGTCGCGGTGGCCCTGGATCTTGTTGGCCTTGGCCAGGCCGTCGGCGTAGCCGAGCACGGTGGAGGCGTGCGAGTTCTCGATCACGTCGTGCTCGGACTCGGCCCGGGACGGGTAGCCGGACAGGCCGCCCTTCATCTTCAGCCGGGAGAAGTCCTGGCGGCCGGTGAGCAGCTTGTGCACGTAGCTCTGGTGGCCGGTGTCGAAGAGGATGCGGTCGCGCGGCGAGTCGAAGACCCGGTGCAGCGCGATGGTCAGCTCGACCACGCCGAGGTTCGGCCCGAGGTGGCCACCGGTCTTGGAGACCTCCTCGACCAGGAAGCCGCGGATCTCCTCGGCCAGGTCGGCCAGCTGCGCCGGGGTGAGCCGGTCGAGATCGCGCGGTCCCCTAATGCGGGTCAGCAGGGCCACCCGTTCCTCCTCGTTCACAGTTCCCGGACCCAGGGCGGGCCCGATGGGCGCCGTCGCCCGTGGGTGCGGGGTGCATCGGCGCGGACCGGCACACCCTTGACCGGTCGAGTCTAATGTCCGCCTGCCGGACGCCACGCGGCACGGCGGTTGTCGTACTGTCACACCGCCACTGCCTCGGCGGCCTTCCGGTCCGTCCGCACAGTCCTATCAGCACCGATGAACACGACGAGGCCCGGCACCCGATCGGTTCGGGTGCCGAGCCTCACACCGTACGCGGGGGTCAGCCCCGGCCGGAGGACTTCTGGGTGCGGCGGGAGACCGAGTCCAGCACGACCGCGCCGAGCAGGACCGCGCCGGTGATCATGTACTGGATGGCCTGGTTGACGTGCACCAGGTCCAGGCCGGTGATGATCGACTGGATCACCAGGATGCCGAGCAGCGCCGACCAGGTCTTGCCGCGGCCGCCGAACAGGCTGGTGCCGCCGATGACCGCCGCGGCGATCGAGTTCATCAGCACGCTGCCGCCACCGAGCAGCTTGTCCGCCGAGCCCTGCTGGGAGGCGATGAACAGGCCGCCCAGGGCCGCCATGCCGGCCGAGATCATGAAGACCGAGATCCGGACCCAGGCGACGTTGATGCCGGCCCGGCGGGCGGCCTCGACGCCACCGCCGACCGCGAAGATCTGCCGGCCGTAGGAGGTGCGGCGCAGCACGAAGTCGGTGATGACGACGATGCCGAAGAACACCACCAGGGGCAGCGGCAGGCCGCGGTCCTGGTTCAGCATGTACGCCGCGACCAGGCCGATCACGGCGATCACGCCGGTGCGCAGGGCGATCTCGCTCATCGGGCGGGCGGACAGGCCGGCGGCGGCGCGGCGGCGGCTGTCGATCAGCTGGCCGGCGCCGAACAGCACGATGCCCAGGAGGGCGAAGGCCCAGGTGAAGAAGACGTCGCCGTCACCGAGGAAGTAGGTGTCCAGCTTGGCGATCACACCGTCGTTGAGCAGGTTGACGGTGCCCTTGTCGCCGAGCACCGAGTTCTGCAGGCCCATCCAGGCCAGCATGCCGGCCAGGGTGACCACGAAGGCCGGGACGCCGATCTTGGCGAAGAAGAAGCCGTGCAGCGCGCCCATGCCGATGCCGACCGCCATCGCGATCAGGACGGCCAGCCACTCGTTGATGCCGGAGCGCACCGAGAGCACCGAGGCGATCGCGGCCGACACGCCGGCCACCGAGCCGAGCGACAGGTCGATCTCACCGAGCAGCAGCACGAAGACGATGCCGACCGCGATCAGGCCGGGGCCGGCGATCCACTTGGTGATGTTGGTGAGGTTGTCCGCGTTCAGGAAGTCGCCCGACACGGTCTGGAAGATGGCGGCGATCAGGATCAGGCCGAGGACGACCGGGACGGAGCCCAGGTCGCCGCTCTTCATCTTCCGCTTGAACTCCTCGACGTAGCCCGCGAAGCCCGCCTCGCGGACCAGCAGCCGGGGGTCGATCGCGGCCGGCGGCGTGTCGGTGGTGGTCTGGTTGGTGGTCACTTCGCGTCCTCCGCGAGACGTGCCTGACGCCGGGTCACGGCGTTCTCGGTGGCGCCGGTGATGGCGGAGATGATCTCCTCGTGCGAGGTGGTGGCCACCTCGAAGACGCCGTTGTTGCGGCCCAGGCGGAGCACCGCGACGGTGTCCGCGACGGCCTTGACGTCGGCCATGTTGTGGCTGATCAGGATCACCCCGAGGCCGCGGTCGCGCAGCCGCTCGACCAGGTCGAGCACCTGGGCGGTCTGCTCGACGCCGAGTGCGGCGGTCGGCTCGTCCAGGATGACGATCTTCGGGTCGCCCACCAGGGCGCGGGCGATCGCGACCACCTGGCGCTGACCGCCGGAGAGCGCGGCGATCGGGATCCGCACGCTCGGGATGCGGATCGACAGGGTGTCGAGCAGCTCCTTGGCGCGCTTCTCCATGGCGACCTCGTCCAGCGTGCCGAAGCGCTTCAGCTCGCGGCCGAGGAAGAGGTTGCCGACCACGTCGAGGTTGTCGCAGAGCGCCAAGTCCTGGTAGACGGTGGCGACGCCGAGTGCCTGGGCGTCGTGCGGCCGGTTGATGCCGACCTGCGCGCCCTCCCACTCGATGGCACCCTCGTCGATCGGGTGGACGCCGGCGATGGTCTTCACCAGCGTCGACTTGCCGGCGCCGTTGTCGCCCACCAGGGCGACCACCTCACCGGCGTGCACCTCCAGGTGGACGTCGGTCAGCGCCTGGACGGCACCGAAGCGCTTGGAGACCCCGCGCAACGCCAGTACGGGTGCGCCTGTCACGTGAACCATCTCCTTCATTCCCGCGCCGCCTGCTCTGGTGGGCAGGGCACGGCCACCGCGCGCCGACCCGGGCGCGAAGGGGTAGTGCGAAAAGGTTTGGGGGCGCGGCGGACCGCCTTCACCGGTGGAAGGCGGGAAGTCCGCACGCCGCGCCAGGGCGGGCGACGCCCTCCCGGAGGGGAGCGTCGCCCGCTGGTGGGGTTACTTCAGGCCGGCCGTGGCGCAGGCGGCGGCGTAGTCGCCGGTGCAGATGTCGGCGGCCTTGTACAGGCCGTCGGCGATCACGGTGTCCTGGATGTTCGCCTTGGTGACGACCTTCGGCTCCAGCAGCTTGGCCGGGATGGCCTTGTCGGTGTCGCTGTCGATGGTGGAGGAGGCGACGGACTTGATGTCCTTGCCCTGCAGCAGGTCGACGGCGAGCTCGGCGGCCGAGTCGGCGAGCGGCTTGTAGGCCTTGTAGATGGTGTAGGCCTGGTCGCCGGAGACCAGACGCTGGATCGCGTCGAGGCCGGCGTCCTGACCGCCGACCGGGACGGTGATGCCCGCGCCCTTGAGCTGGGTGATGATCGCGGCGGCCATGCCGTCGTTGGCGGAGTAGACGGCCTGGAAGCCGTCCTTGCCGAGCTGGGTGATGGCGGCGCCGACCTTCTGGCCCGCGACGGTGGGCTTCCACTCACCGGACTGCTCGTAGACGACCTTCTTGACCTTGCCGTCGAGGACCTTGTGGGCACCCGACTTGAACTTGCCGGCGTTCGGGTCGGCGTCGTCACCGTTGATCATGACGATGTTGGCGTCGGCGGCCTTGGCACCCAGGGCGTCGACCAGGGCCTGGCCCTGGAGCTCGCCGACCTTCTCGTTGTCGAACGAGACGTAGGCGGAGACCGGGCCGGTGGCCAGGCGGTCGTACGCGATGACCTTGACGCCCTTGTCGGCCGCCTCCTTGACCCAGGACTGGGTCGACTTGGCGTCGAACGCGTCCAGGATGATGACCTTGACACCCTGCGCGATCAGCGTGTCGAACTGCTGCTTCTGCTTCGCGGCGGAACCCTCGGCGTTGCTGTACTTGACGTTGCAGTCGGCGCAGAGGGCCTTGACCTTGGCCTCGATGAAGGGCTTGTCGAAGGACTCGTAGCGGGTCGACGAGGCGTTCTCGGGGAGCAGCAGGCCGATCGACTTGGTGTCGCCGGACGCGGCGCTGTCCTTCTTGTCACTGCCGGCCTTGCCGCAGGCGGCCATGGAGAGGGCCATCGAAACCGCGGCGGTACCGATGACAGCGCGACGCATCATTGCGTTCATGGTGGGGGTGCCTCCCTGACAGAGCCGCAACGTTGCGGCGAGGTGGAAGGGAGTCAACCCGGATCGTCCGCTTGTCGTCAATAAGTAAAACCGGAAGACCGAAAATTCGAACCCTTTCGTTATCTTCCTGAAGGCGAAGCCGAGACCATGCAGGTGGCGCAGGCCCCGGCGCCGCCTCTGTCGCCGGGTCAGGCCTGGGCGGCCGCGGTGACGCCGGTGTGCCGGATTGCGCCCGATTCGCCCATCTCGCTCATCACCAGCGCCAGCGCGCCCAGCACCTCGGCGCGGCCACCGAGGGTGCCCGGAACCACCGAGAGCTGCCGGGCGGCACTGGGGATCGCATACCGGGCAACCGAGTCCCGGATCGGGGAAAGCACCAGCTCACCGGCTTCCGCCAGGTCGCCACCGAGGATGATCCGGCGCGGGTTGAGCAGGTTGCACAGGGTCGCCACGCCCATCCCGATCTGCCGGCCCGCGTCCGCGATCACCCGGCGGCAGCCCAGATCACCCTGCTGGGCCAGCTGCACCACCTTGGTCAGGGTCAGCTCACCGGGGTGGTTGGCGTTCAAGAGGTTGAGCAGGTAGCGGGAGCCGACGAAGGTCTCCAGGCAGCCGCGGTTGCCGCAGCGGCAGACCGGCCCGGCCTCGTCCAGGGTGATGTGGCCGATCTCGCCGGCGGTGCCGCCCGGGCCGCGGTAGATCTGACCGTTTATCACCAGCCCGGACCCGACACCGCTGGCCACCTTGATGTACGCCAGGTCGCTCAGGCCGCGCCCGGCGCCCCAGACCAGCTCGCCCAGCGCGCCGAGGTTGGCGTCGTTGTCGACGTACACCTCCATGCCGAGGCGCTGGGAGAGCTCCTTGCCGGGGGCGATGCCGGTCCAGCCGGGCAGGATCGCGGTGGAGCCCAGCGCCCCGGTCTCCAGGTCGATCGGCCCGGGCACGCCGAGGCCGACGCCGATCACCTTGTCCGGGCGGAAGCCGGCCTGCGCCAGCAGCCGCTCGACCAGCGCCTCCGCCCGGTCGAAGCCCTGCTGGGCCGAGACGTCGACGTCGATCGGCTCGCTCTCCTCGGCGAGCACCCGGTGCGCCAGGTTGCCCACCGCGACCCGCAGGTGGGTGTGGCCGAAGTCCACGCCGACCACGATCCCGGCGTCGCCGCTGAGCGAGACGCTGCGCGCCCGGCGCCCGCCCGAGGAGGTGTCGGCGACCACGACGGTGCCGCTCTCCTTGAGCTCCCGGACGATGTTGGACACCGTGGCGGCCGACAGCCCGGTGCCCCGGGCGATCTCGGCCTGGGTGAGCGAGCCGGCCATCCGCACCGCGCGCAGCACCCGTTCGAGATTGGCCCGGTGCAACGAGGACTGCGATCCCGGTGTGTCCATCGACATGATTCACCCTCCCAGGGCACGGGGACTCGACCGTCCCCGCCCCTGCCGCGCCTTTGCGGCGGAGCTCCGGTGGCCTCGGTGATCGTCACCTGACGGTGTTGATCCCTCAACCAACTGTTCAGCTTCAACTTCTGAACTCTAGGCTCAGCCGCCGCCCTCCGCCGGGTCAAGCGCCAACCGGGACCGTTCTGAAACCTGCGCCGGGGCCCTCGGCCACCCCCGATATACGCAGGTCCACGCCGGACCGGGCATGGGAGGATGCCTGTGCATCCGAGCCTGACAAAGGAGTCCTGCGAGTGCCTGGCACCAACTTGACCCGTGAGGAGGCCCGCACCCGGGCCCAGCTCCTGCACGTGGACGCGTACGAGATCGATCTCGACCTGGGCACCGCCCGGGCGGGAGGCACGTTCCGGTCCACCACCGTGGTCCGGTTCTCCGCCACGACGCCGGGCGCCGACAGCTTCATCGACCTGGTCGCGCCCGGCGTGTCCGAGATCGTGCTCAACGGCCGGCCGCTGGACCTGGCCAACTTCGCCGACAGCCGGATCGCCCTGCCGGGCCTGGCGGCCGAGAACGAGCTCCGGGTGGTCGCCGACTGCGCGTACACCAACACCGGCGAGGGCCTGCACCGCTTCGTCGACCCGGTGGACGGCGAGACCTACCTCTACACCCAGTTCGAGGTGCCGGACGCCCGCCGGGTCTTCGCCAGCTTCGAGCAGCCCGACCTGAAGGCCACCTTCACCTTCACCGTGACCGCCCCGCGCGGCTGGGTCGTGGTCTCCAACTCCCCCACCCCGACCCCGACCGGCGAGGGCGAGACCCAGGTCTGGGCCTTCGAGCCCACCCCGCGGATCTCCACCTACATCACCGCGCTGGTGGCCGGCCCGTACGTCGGCGTGTTCGACGAGTACGTCAAGGGCGACCAGCGGGTGCCGCTCGGCGTCTACTGCCGCCCCTCGCTGCGCGAGTTCCTGGACGCGGACGCGATCTTCGAGGTCACCCGGCAGGGCTTCGACTACTTCCAGGAGAAGTTCGACTTCGCCTACCCGTTCGCCAAGTACGACCAGCTCTTCGTGCCGGAGTTCAACGCCGGCGCGATGGAGAACGCGGGCGCGGTCACCCTGCGCGACCAGTACGTGTTCCGCTCCAAGGTCACCGACGCCTCGTACGAGGCCCGGGCCGCCACCATCCTGCACGAGCTGGCCCACATGTGGTTCGGCGACCTGGTCACCATGGAGTGGTGGAACGACCTCTGGCTGAACGAGTCGTTCGCGACCTTCGCCGAGGCGGTCTGCCAGGCCGAGGCCCCCGGCTCCCGCTGGCCCGGCTCCTGGACCACCTTCGCCAACCAGATGAAGACCTGGGCGTACCGGCAGGACCAGCTGCCCTCCACCCACCCGATCATGGCGGAGATCAACGACCTGGAGGACGTCCAGGTCAACTTCGACGGCATCACCTACGCCAAGGGCGCCTCGGTGCTCAAGCAGCTGGTGGCCTACGTCGGCCAGGACGCCTTCTTCGAGGGCGTCCGCGCCTACTTCAAGCAGCACGCCTGGGGCAACACCCGCCTCGGCGACCTGCTCGGCGCGCTGGAGAAGGCCAGCGGCCGCGACCTCAAGACCTGGTCCAAGGCGTGGCTGGAGACGGCCGGCATCAACATCCTGCGCCCGGAGCTGGAGCTGGCCGAGGACGGCACCATCACCTCCTTCGCCGTGCTCCAGGAGGCCCCGGCGCTGCCCGCCGGCGCCAAGGGCGAGGCGGTGCTGCGCCCGCACCGGATCGCGATCGGCGCGTACGAGCTGCAGGACGGCACGCTGGTGCGCACCGACCGGATCGAGCTGGACGTCGACGGCGCGCGCACCGAGGTGCCGCAGCTGGTCGGCCGCCGCAAGCCCACCGTGCTGCTGCTCAACGACGACGACCTCTCCTACGCCAAGGTCCGCCTGGACGAGGGCTCGCTGGCCGCGGTGACCGAGCACCTGGGCGGCTTCACCGACTCGCTGCCGCGCGCGCTGTGCTGGGCCTCGGCCTGGGACATGACCCGCGACGGCGAGCTGGCCGCCCGCGACTACCTGGCGCTGGCGCTGTCCGGCCTCGGCCGGGAGTCCGACATCGGCGTGGTCCAGTCGGTGCAGCGCCAGGTCAAGGTGGCACTGGACGCCTACGCCGACCCGGCCTGGCGCGAGCAGGGCCTGGCCCGCTGGGCCGCCGCCGCCGAGGAGCAGCTGCGCGCCGCCGCCCCCGGCAGCGACCACCAGCTGGCCTGGGCCCGGACGCTGGCCTCCGCCGCCCGCTCCGACGAGCAGCTCGCGCTGCTCGCCGCGCTGCTGGACGGCTCCGCCACGGTGGACGGCCTGGCCGTCGACACCGAGCTGCGCTGGACCCTGCTCGGCCGCCTGGTGGCCACCGGCCGCGCGGACGACAAGGCCGTCGAGGCCGAGCTGGCCCGTGACAACACCGCCGCCGGGCAGGAGCACGCCGCCAGCTGCCGGGCCGCCCGCCCGACCGCCGCGGCCAAGGCCGAGGCCTGGGCCTCGGTGGTGGAGTCGGACGAGCTCACCAACTACGTCCAGGAGGCCGTCATCGGCGGCTTCCAGCAGTCCGACCAGCGTGGGCTGCTCGCCCCGTACACCGCCCGGTACTTCGCGGCGGTCAAGGGGATCTACGAGACCCGCAGCCACGAGATCTCGCAGCAGATCATCGTCGGTCTGTACCCGTCCTACCAGGTCGAGCAGGCCACCCTGGACGCCACCGACGCCTGGCTGGCCTCGGCCGACCCGGCGCCGGCCCTGCGCCGCCAGGTGGTCGAATCCCGGGCGGGCATCGAGCGCGCGCTGAAGGCCCAGGAGGCCGACCGCGCGGCCGGCGCCCGGGCGCTCGGCCACTGACGGTCGGGAGCACGCAAGACCCCCGTCACCTCGGAGGAGGTGGCGGGGGTCTGCTGCTTCGCCCGGCGGCCGAGCGCCGGACGGCGGTCGGTTACTTGCTGCCGTGCCGGCGCGCCGAGAGCATGCACAGGCCGGCGATCACGACGAACGACAGGACCGGGATCCCGACGAACAGACCGAGGGTCTGCGCGACGGTCAGACCCTGGCCCGGGTCGTCGCCGTCGTCCCGGATCAGCGCCATGGCGGGCGACGACATCAGCAGCATCATCAGCGTGGCCGCTGCGGAGACCGCACCAGCGCGCAAAGCGTTCCTCTTGTCCACGTTTTCCACGGTACCGGCCGTCTACCGGCCCCCGCGCGCCGGGGTGGGCCTTCCGGTACGCACCGGGACGGCGGGCCCCGCCGCGGTGCGCCCCGCCATGGCCGCCGCCAGCCGGGCGGTGCCGGGCGCGGCGGCCAGCTGCGCCAGGGTGACCGGCACCCCGGCGGCGTCCGCCAGCGGGAGCCGCCAGTTGGGGTACTGGTCCCAGGTGCCGGGCAGGTTCTGCGGGCGCGGGTCGCCCACCGCGTCCGGCAGCCAGACGCCGACCAGCTGAGCCGGGGTGGCCAGCAGGAAGCCGTAGAGCGCCTCCGGGGTCAGGTCGTCCTCGGCCGCGAGCTGCCCGATGCGGACCAGCTCGGCGTGCCACTCGGTCAGCTCGGCCGCCGCCTCGGCCTGCTCCTCGCCCAGCGGCCGGGCCAGCAGCCCCAGCCGGTGCCGCAGCTCGACGTGCTCCCCGGTCAGCCGGGCGGCAGTGCTCGGCAGGTCATGGGTGGTCAGGGTGGCCAGGCAGCCGGAGCGCCAGCGCTCGGGCGGCAGGATCGCCCCCTTGTCCTGCCAGTCCCGCTCGAACCAGAGCACCGAGGTGCCGAGGATGCCGCGGGCCGTCAGCTCTTCGCGCACCCCGGGCTCGACCGTGCCGAGGTCCTCGCCGATCACCCGGGTGCCGGCCCGGTGCGCCTCCAGCGCCAGCACCCCGAGCATCGCCTCGGCGTCGTAGCGGACGTACGCCCCACGGGTCGGCGGCTGGCCGGCCGGCACCCACCAGAGCCGGAACAGGCCCATCACATGGTCGATCCGGATCGCCCCGGCGTGCCGGGCCGAGGACCGCAGCAGCTCCGCGTAGGGCGCGTAGCCGGCCTCGGCGAGGGCGTCGGGGCGCCACGGCGGCAGGCCCCAGTCCTGGCCGTGCGCATTGAAGGCGTCCGGCGGGGCGCCGACCGAGATGCCCTCGGCCAGGACGTCCTGGAGCACCCAGGCGTCCGCGCCGTCCGGGTGCACGCCGACGGCCAGGTCGTGGATCAGGCCGACGCCCATCCCGGCCCGCTCGGCGGCCTGCTGCGCCCCGCCGAGCTGCTCGTCCACCAGCCAGGCGAGCCAGCGGTGGAACTCGACCCGGTCCGCCAACTCCTGCGCGGCCAGCCGCACATGGGGGCTGTCGGGATGCCGCAGGCCCTTCGGCCAGTGGTGCCGGTCACTGCCGTGCACCTCGGCCAGCGCGCACCAGATGGCGTACTGCTCCAGCCAGCGGCCCTCGCGGTGGACGAACGCCCGGTAGGCGGCGTCCCGGCCCACCCCCCGGGGCACCCGGTGCAGGACCTCCAGCGCCTGGCGCTTCAGCGCCCAGACCGCGTCACGGTCGATCAGCCCGTCGTGTTCGAGCACCTCGGCACGCAAGTGCTCGGCGCGGCGCGGCAGTTCACCGAGGTCGGCGTAGGCGTACTCGGGCACCGCCTCGATCCGCAGGTGCACCGGATCGGCGAAGCGCCGGGAGGAGGGGCGATACGGGGACGGGTCGCAGGGGGCCCCGGGCAGGCCGGCGTGCAGCGGGTTCAGCTGGACGAAGTCGGCGCCCAGCTCGTTGCCGGCCCACTGCACCAGTTCGGTCAGGTCGCCCAGGTCGCCCATGCCCCAGGAGCGTTCGGAGAACACCGAGTACAGCTGGGCGAGGAAGCCCCAGCCGCCGCCGGCCGGCTCCGGCACCCGCTGCGGCGCCACGATCAGCGCGGCGCTGCCCGCGCGAGCGCCGAGCCGGGCGGTGAGGCGGTGCCGGCCCAGCGGCAGGTCGGCCGGGAGCCAGTGCGAGTGGCCGGTGGGGAGCGTCCAGCTGCCGCCGTCCTCCAGCTCGATGCTCAACTGCGCCGCGGCCGGCACGTCCAGCGCCGTGCGCCGACCGGCCCGGGCCACGACGCACGGCGGGAGCAACCTGGCGGCCTGCTCGGCCCGGTGGCGCTCCAGCTCGGCGCGCACCGACTCCGGGGTGGCGGCGTCCACACCGAGCGCGGCGAGCACCGCCACCAGCGTGTCCGGCGCCACCGGCACCGGGCCGCTGCCCGGGTCGTACGTGCTGTCCACCCCGTACGCGTGGGCCAGCGCGACCAGTTCCGGCGGCGGTGCCGGACTGTCCTCGGCGGGCACCTGCTGCCCGTTGCTGCCGGTCTCGTCACGGTCCAGGAATGCGGCCACGCTGCGGCTCCCTGTGGTCTGGAGGGCACCCAATGGTGAACAGCCACAGTCCTACCCGTCCCGGGGGCCCGCGACCCCGACCGACACGAGGACAGCGCCGCGGCGGCCACCGGGGGCCCGCCGGTCGGCGGCCGGCTCCCGCGCCGGCACCGTCGCCACGGCGCCCGGGCGGGCCGATCGTTGCCGCTTTCCGGATATATCAGACATACACGCCGGTGACGTTGACACCGCCCCGGGCAACTGGTGGGCTGTGGCGGCGAGGCGGGTCAAGGGTGGTGCGGCAGTTCGGTGATCCGCGGCGGCGGCGTCGGTGAGCTGCGCTTTCGGTGCGAGGAGGCTCCTGTGCAGGCGCGCGTTTCTGAGGCGGCGGGACGGCGGCTGAGGCACCGGATCGAGCACAGCCAGGCGCTGCGCGAGGTGCTGTGGCACCCGGCCGCGCTGACCGCCCGGCGGACGGCCGCCCGGACCGCCCGTCAGCTGGCGCCCAAGGCCGCCGACCGCTTCATCGCCGACATCAAGGGCACCCGGCCGCTGCTCGCCTCGGTACGGGCGGAACGCAAGGCCGGCCGCCGCAGCGGCGCCCTCCAGCTGGCCGCCACCCTGTCGGCCGCCGCGGTGGTCGGCGGCCTGCTGATCAGCGCGCCGCCCGGGTACGCCGCACCGGTCGGCGACCGGCGGGCCATGAGCGCCCCGGCCGCCGTCACCCCGCTCGGCTCGCTGGCCGACCCGCAGGTGTACCCGCGCCCCCAGCAGCTCCGGGCGGCCGGACGGCCGGTCGGCGTCCCGCAGGCCGTCACGCTGGTCACCGGTGACGGTGCGGACGACGCGGCGCTGGACGCGGTCCGGCAGGTGCTGGGCACCGCCGGCGCCACCGAGGTCACCCCGGTGCCGGAGGCCCCCGCCCCGGCCGCCGGCGCACTGGTGGTCTACCTGGGCGGACCGGGCGAGCAGGCGGACCGGCTGCTGCACGACCTGGCCGCGGCCGGCGGCGCCGAGCAGCAGAGCGCCGCCGGACTCCCGGCCGGCGGCTACGTGCTGGCCGCCGGTCAGCTGCCCGCCCCCGGGGGCGGCAGCTACGGCGCCGTGGTGCTGTCCGGCGTCGACGGCGCGGGCACCTTCTACGCCGCGCAGAGCCTGCGGCAGCTGCTCTCGCCGCTCGCCCCCGGCCAGGGGCAGGGCGAGGGGGCCAAGGGCTTCCCCGGCCTGACCATCCGCGACTGGCCGAGCGGCGCCGCCGTCCGCGGCACCGCCGAGAGCTTCTACGGCACCCCGTGGAGCGCCGAGGAGCGGCTCGACCAGATCGACTTCCTCGGCCGCACCAAGCAGAACTTCTTCCTCTACGCGCCGGGCGGCGACCCGTACCGGCTGTCGCGCTGGCGCGAGGCCTACCCGGCCGCCCAGGCGGAGGAGCTGCGCGCGCTGGCCGCCCGGGCCCGGGCCAACCACGTCACCCTGGGCTATGCGATCGACCCCGGGCAGTCGTTCTGCTACAGCTCCGGCAAGGATCTGGACGCGCTGCTCAACAAGCTCGACGCGCTGCGCCAACTGGGCTTCCGCGCCTTCCAGTTGCAGTTCCTCGACGTGAGCTACGACGAATGGCACTGCGGCGCCGACCGGAAGGCGTACGGCACCGGTCCGGCGGCCGCGGCCAAGGCGCAGGCCGCGCTGGTGGGCAAGGTCCGCGAGCGGCTGGCCAAGCACCCCGAGCCGGCCCCGCTCTCGGTGATGCCGACCGAGTACCAGAAGCAGGGCGCCACCCCGTACCGGACTGCGCTGGCGGCGGCGCTGCCCAAGGACGTCCAGGTCGCCTGGAGCGGAGGCGCGGCGATCCCGGCGAAGGTGACGGGCAGTCAGTTCGACGAGACCGCAGGGCTGTTCGGCCGTCCGCTGGTCACCATGGACAACTACCCGGTGAACGACTCCACCCCGGAGCGGCTCTACCTGGGCGGCTACGCCGGCCGCGACCCCGAGGTGGCGAAGCGCTCGGCCGTCCTGCTGACCGCCGCGATGAGCCAGCCGGTCGCCTCCCGGATCCCGCTGGCGACCGCGGCGGACTTCGGCTGGCAGCCGGACGGCTACCAGCCGCTGGACTCCTGGCGCTCGGCGCTGCACTCGCTGGCCGCGAACGACGCCGAGCTGGCCGCGCTGACCGCCCTGGCCGGCAACAGCTCCTCGTCCCCGCTGTCCCGGCAGGAGTCGAGCTACCTGCTGCCGCTGCTGGAGCACTTCTGGGCCGCGCTGGAGCCGACCGCCGGCAACACCCCCGACCTGGCCCGGCTGACCGAGGCCGCCGGCCCGCTCCGGGACGCCTTCCGCACCATGGCCGCGGCCCCGCAGACCCTCGGCGACGACCCGATCGGGCCGGAGACCGGCCCCTGGCTGACCAAGCTCGCCGGGTACGGCCAGGCCGGCCAGGCCGCCGTCGACATGCTGCTGGCGCAGCGCGGCGGCGACGGCAACGCCGCCTGGGACGCCCGGGTCCGGCTGCGCAGCCTGCGCGAGCGGCTGGACGGCAGCCCGGTGACGGTCGGCGCGGACGTGCTGGACGGCTTCCTGGAGCGCGCGGTGCAGTCCGCCGACACCTGGTCCGGCATAACGGCCGGCGGGATCACCGCCAGCAGCACCTTCGGCAGCGCGCACGACCACGTGCCCGCTCTGATGGCGGACGGCGAGGCCGGCACCTTCTACTGGAGTGCGGGCCCGCCGCAGCCGGGCGACACGGTCGGCCTGGACCTGGGCACCGCCCGGCCGATCGGCCGGGTCACGGTGCTGATGGGCTCCTGGGGCGACTCCCCGGACGCGGCCGCCGCGGCCGGCGACTACCTGCACGACGCGGTGCTGGAGTACTCCACCGGCTCCGGCGGCTGGCACCAGCTGGCCAAGGTGCACAACCAGCCGAGCATCTCGGTGGACGTCCCGGCCGGCACGGTGGTCAAGGCCGTCCGGCTGCGGGCCACGGCGGGCCAGAAGACCGCGGTGGCGATCCGCGAGTTCGGCGTGGCGGCGCCCGGCGACAGCCCGGCCTCGGTCAGCGCGCCGCCGGCCGCACCGGGCTCCTCCGCCGCCGCGGTGCTGGACGGCGACCCGGACACCGCCTGGCGGGCGGCCGGGGTGCCGAGCAACAGCACCGCACCGCTCACCGTCGAGCTCGGCGCACCCCGCCCGCTGGACCGGGTGACCGTGCTCACCGACCCCACCGTCCGGGCCACCGCGACCGCGCAGGTGCGCCGCCCGGACGGCAGCTGGGTGCCGATCGGCCCGGTGAACCCCGGGTACAACGAGCTGCCGGCCGGTGGCGGCGCGGCCGAGGCGATCCGTCTGGTCTGGGCGGCGGGCGGCGACGCGCCGGTGGTCAACCAGATCATCCCCTGGTACGCCGACGTGCCGGCGGCCCGGCTGAGCCTGCCCGCCGCGCCGCTGGACGTGGTGGCCGGCCAGCCGACCCCGGCGCAGGCCAAGGCGGTGCTGGAGGCGGGCCGGCCGGAAGGGGCGACCGGCCAGCTGAAGGCCGAGGTGCCCGCCGAGGCCAAGGGGCTGACGGTCACCCCCGCGGCGGCCGTCACCGTGCCGCGCGGTGCGAAGGTCGGGGCTCCGCTGCTGGTCACCGCAGCCGCAGGCACCCCTTCGGGGACCTACCAGGTGCCGGTCACCTTCACCTCGGGCACGCTGACGGCGCGCCAGGTGCTGCTGGTGCACGTGGTGCCGCCCACCGGCGGTCCGGACCTGGCCAGGACCGGCACCGCCAGCTCCTCCGGCGACGCGGCCGCCTCCCAGCCCGCCTCCGCCGTCACCGACGGCGACCCGAAGACCCGCTGGGCGGCCAAGGCGGTGGACGACGCCTGGGTGCAGGTCCGGCTGCCGGCGAAGGTCCGGCTGGGCTCGGCGGTGCTGCACTGGCAGGAGGCGTACGCCTCCTCGTACCGGCTGCAGACCTCCGCGGACGGGGTCAGCTGGACCACCGTCGCCACGGTCGAGGACAGCACCGGCGGCACCGAGACGGTGCGCTTCGACGCGCCGGACACCCAGTACCTGCGGGTGCAGGGGGTGACCAGGGCGACCGCCTACGGGTACTCGCTGTGGGGCGTGGAGGCCTACGCGGTCGCTCCGTAGCGGCTCGCGCCGTAGCGGCTCGCGCCGTAGCGCTGCTCACGCCCCGGCGCACCGCGGGCAGACGGCGGGCCGCCTGCGCTCCCGCTGGGGGTGCACAGGCGGCCCATGAGGCTCACCGAAGGATGTGTCGGGCAGGCCCTTGTCTGTCAGGCGGAGAGCGGCTCTGGCTGCTCTCCGCGGCGGATGGGGCGCGACCGGCCGTGCGGGCCCGGCAGGACACCCCCGGTCTCGGTATGGTCGTGGTGCTCGAAGCCGCTCAGCTGCTGGTGCAGCTGGTCGAGGCCGCCGTACGGCTCCAGGTAGGGGCGCCAGCGCGGGTCCTTGATCCCGGTGCCGATCACCCGCCAGGCGAGGCCGCTCGGTGCGGCCGGGGGGTGCTTCATCCGCCAGCCGAGCTCCGTCAGGTGACGGTCGGCCTTGGTGTGGTTGCAGCGGCGGCAGGCAGCGACCACGTTGTCCCACCGGTGCTGGCCGCCCCGGCTGCGCGGGATGACGTGGTCGACGCTGGTGGCGGCGGCCCCGCAGTAGACGCAGCGCCCGTGGTCACGGGCGAACAGTGCGCGGCGGGTGAGCGGGACGGGCCCGCGGTAGGGGACCCGGACGAAGCGGGTCAGTCGGACGACGGACGGCGCCAGAACGGCGCTGGTGGCGCTGTGCAGAGTGATACCGGAGTCCTCCAGGCAGACCGCCTTGTGACTGAGGACCAGGATGAGAGCGCGGCGCATCGATACGACACCGAGTGGCTCGTAGGACGCGTTGAGGACCAGGACATGCGGCACGGAGGCCTCCTTGGACGCCTGCGGCGCGTGGCTCGCGCCGGGACGAGCGGGCGATCGCGCATTTTGAGCGCGATCTCCCCCAGTGTCGCCTTACGTCTTCGTACAGCGCCACCATTTCCTGCCTAACAGATCGTTCGGAAACGGACAGTGCCGCTCTCCGGGTGCGTGGATGTGCGATCCGTCATACCCGGTATGCCCGCACGGCGCATCCGCTGCACCCGGCGTGCCTGGTGAGCGCCCTGCGGGCGGGGTCCGGAGGCGCTGACGGCGTGTCCGTCCGGGTGGTCGGCGGCCGATAGGGTTGTCCGGACGGTCCGCCCCGACCGGGCGGCCGCTCACAGCTCCCCCCGGAAGGAAGCCCTGCACGTGGTTCGGTCCGCCCCGGTCAGCCTGCTCGCTGACGCGACCCCCTCCCCCGCCTCCCCCACGCTGAACTTCACCCTGCCGACCAGTACCGACCAGGTGAGCAGCACCACCAGACAGGCCGCGAGCTGGCTGGACGCGAACTGGCAGGGCTGGGTCGAGGGCGCGCTGCGGATCCTGTTCATCGTGCTGCTGGCCCTGGTGCTGCGGGCGATGGTGCGCAAGCTGATCGACAAGCTGATCGCGCGGATGGGCCGCCCCTCGGAGGCCGAGGCGGAGCTGAGCCGGCTCGGCGGGCTGCTGGCCAACAGCGGCATGGTCAACACCGAGCGCCGCCAGCAGCGCTCGGAGGCGATCGGGTCGGTGCTGCGCAGCGTGGCCTCGTTCACCATCCTGGGGACGGCCGCCCTGATGGTGCTGTCCGCGCTCGGGGTGAACCTGGCGCCGCTGCTGGCCAGCGCCGGCGTGGCCGGTGTGGCGATCGGTTTCGGCGCGCGCAACCTGGTGACCGACTTCCTGTCCGGGGTCTTCATGATCATGGAGGACCAGTACGGCGTCGGGGACGAGATCGACACCGGGGTGGCCACCGGCACCGTGCTGGAGGTGGGCCTGCGGGTGACCAAGCTGCGCGGCACCGGCGGTGAGATCTGGTACATCCGCAACGGCGAGGTCAAGCGGATCGCCAACATGAGCCAGGGCTGGGCGACCGCCGCCGTGGACGTGCAGGTGGGCTACCGGGAGGACCTGGAGCGGGTCGAGGCGCTGATCACCGAGACCGCGGAGCAGCTGACCAAGGAGTCCCCGTTCGACGAGCTGATCTGGGGCCGGGTGAAGGTGCTGGGCGTCGAGTCGGTGGCGGCGGACTCGGTGGTGCTGCGGCTGGAGGCGCGCTGCTCGCCGGGGAACGCCGCGCTGGTCTCCCGGACCTTGCGGCTGCGGCTGAAGGCGGCCTTCGACCTGGCGGGCGTGAAGCTCAAGGAGGAGGCCGCCCCGGCCGGCGCCGTCGCGCCCGCCGCCACCGGCGTGGAGATCCTGCCGCCCTCGGTGCTGGCCGATCCGGGCTCGGCCCGGTCGCTGGCCACCAAGCCGATCCCGCAGCCGGCGGACGGCACCGGGCCGGCCGCCGGCTGACCGCCGAGGACGACCTGCGGAGCCCCGTTCCCCCTGGTGGGGGGCGGGGCTCCGGCCGTTTCCGGTAACGCTTCGGCATCCTCGCCCGGCGCGGCCATTGACACTCGGCCGGGCCGGGATCTACGGTCCTTCCCAAGGAATTGGAAACTTTCCTAACAGTTCAACGGCCAACTGCGGCGCAGCCGCACCGGCCGTCACCCCGGGCAGCACCGCACCCCGCCGGCAGAGGAGGATCGGACCGTGACCGACAACACCCGCTCCCGCTCGCCGCTGGCCGGCACCCCCAGCCTGCTGCGCGCCATCAACGACCGCGCCGCGCTGGAACTCCTGCTGGCCAACGGCCCCCTCTCACGCACCCAGATCGGGACCTTGACCGGCCTGTCCAAGCCGACCGCCTCGCAGCTGCTGGCCCGGCTGGAGGCCGCCGGGCTGGTCGTCCCGGTCGGCACCACGGCCGGCGGCCCCGGGCCGAACGCGCAGCTGTACCAGGTCAACCCGGCCGCCGGGTACGTGGCCGGCCTGGACGTGACCACCACCCACGTACGGGTCGCCGTCGCGGACATCACCGGCGGCACGCTGGCCGAGCAGCAGGTGCCGACCAAGGCCTGGTCGGCCGCGGAGACCGTCCGGCGGGTGGCCGACGCGGTCGCCGGGACGCTGCGCCAGGCCGGGCTCGCCGAGGGCAGCCTGCACCAGGCGGTGATCGGCATCGGCGGCGCGCTGGACCCGGCCACCGACCGGCTGCGCTACGCCTCCCACCTGCCGGGCTGGCACTCGCCGCGGCTGGTCGAGGAGCTGGCCGAGGCGATCGGGGCCCCGGTCACCATCGAGAACGACGTCAACCTGGCCGCCATCGCCGAGCAGGCCTTCGGCGCCGCGCTGGGCAGCGAGGACTTCGTCCTGCTCTGGGCCGAGGAGGGCATCGGCGCCGCGATCGTGATCGCCGGGCGGCTGCACCGCGGCTTCACCGGCGGCGCGGGCGAGGTCGGCTACATGCCGGTGCCCGGCTCGCCGGTCGTCCACAACGTCCGCCGGAAGAACTCCGGCGGCTTCCAGGAGCTGGCCGGCGCCCCCGCCGTGCTGGCCCTGGCCCGCGAGCACGGGCTGACCGCGCCCACCGCCGAGCGGGCCATCGCCCTGGCGCTGGAGACCCCCGGCGCCGGCGAGGAGTTCCTCGCCGTGCTGGCCGACCGGCTCGCGGTCGGCCTCGCCGCCATCGTCGCGGTGGTCGACCCGGAGCTGCTGGTGCTGGCCGGCGGCATCCCGACGGCCGGCGGCGAGCGGCTGCGCGAGCTGGTCCAGGAGTCGCTGGCCCGGATCTCCATCCCCCGGCCGGAGGTGCGCTCCAGCACCGTGCCCGGCTCCCCCGTCCTGCAGGGCGCACTGCAACGCGCCCTGGCCACCGCCCGGGACGCCGCCTTCACGACCCACTGAAGCCGGGCCCCCGCCACCGCCACCACGCCACGCCACCGCCAGCGCGCCACCGACGCACCAGTGCAGCCGCAGCCGCCGCGGCGCCCCCCGGGGCCCGCGGCACCCCCGAGCACCACCGAAGGCACCCCCACGCACGGGCCGACGGGCCATGCCGCCTGCCCCCGTACCTCCAGGAGAACCCACCAGTGGACACCACCCGCAGAACGCACCGCGCGCTCGCCGCCCTGACCGGCACCGCCTGCCTGGCCCTGCTCGCCACTGCCTGCACCGGTACCAACTCCGGCGGCGGCCAGGACGGTTCGGCCGCCGGCCAGGACGTGAACATCACCTTCTGGCACGGCTGGAGCCAGGACAACGAGGTCAAGGCGATCGCCGACAACGTGGCCGCGTTCGAGAAGCTGCACCCGAACATCCACGTCAAGGTGGTCGGCAACATCGCCGACGACAAGAGCGAGCAGGCACTGCGGGCCGGCGGCGACGAGGCCCCGGACGTGGTCTCCTCCTTCACCACCGACAACGTCGGCAAGTTCTGCTCGGCCGGGGTCTGGGCGGACCTGGGGCCGCTGCTGCAGAAGGACGGCATCGACCCGGCCAAGACCTTCCCGGCCGCGATGCTCCAGTACAGCCGGTTCCAGGGCAACCAGTGCTCGCTGCCGCTGCTCGGCGACGCGTACGGCCTGTACTACAACAAGACCGCCTTCGCCGCGGCCGGGATCACCGCGCCGCCGAAGACCTTCAGCGAGTTCGAGGCGGACGCCGTCAAGCTGACCCGGGCCGAGGGCGACGGCTACCAGCAGCTCGGCTTCATGCCGAACTACCACGGCTACGAGTCCACCCCCACCCACTTCCTCGGTCAGTACGGCCCGAGCTACTTCGGCCCGGACGGCAAGTCCGACATCGCCACCGACCCCAAGGTCGCCGCGATGTACACCTGGCAGAAGGCCCTGGTCGACAAGCTGGGCGGCTTCGACAAGCTGGAGAAGTACCGCACCGGCTTCGGCGACGAGTTCAGCGCCAAGAACCCGTTCACCACCGGCCAGGTGGCGATGGCCATCGACGGCGAGTGGCGCACCGCCTCGCTCGCCGAGGACAAGCCGAACTTCGAGTGGGCCACCGCGCCCTTCCCGGTGCCGGACGACCAGGCCGCCAGCTACGGCCGCGGCTACCAGACCGGCACCATCATCGGCATCGCCAAGGGCAGCAGGAAGCAGACCGCGTCCTGGGAGCTGGTGAAGTACCTGACCACCGACACCGACGCCGTGGTCAGCTTCGCCAACGCGATCCACAACGTGCCCAGCACCCTCGCGGCGCTCGACTCGCCCAAGCTGGACGCCGACGCCAACTTCCGGACGTTCATCGGCATCGCCAAGAACCCGAACTCCAGCACCACCCCCGCCAGCATCAACGGCGGCGCCTACCAGGTGTCCATGCAGAACCTGGGCTACGAGTTCGAGGCCGGCAAGCAGGGCGACCTCAAGGCCGGGCTCGCCGCCACGGCCAAGGAGATCGACGCGGCCGTCCAGCAGGCGAAGTGACGCGCCATGGCACTCGCTAGCACTCCCGTCCCGGCGGCGCTGAAAGCCAAGCGCCGCCGGGAGGCGGCCCGCACCCTGGCCTTCCTCTCCCCCTGGCTGATCGGCTTCGGCGTCTTCTTCGCCTACCCGCTGATCTCCACCGTCTACTTCTCCTTCATGAAGTACGACGGCTTCACGGCCCCGACCTTCAACGGGCTGAAGAACTGGGACTACGTCCTGGCCCACTACCCGTCGTTCTGGACGGGCCTGGGCAACACGCTGTGGCTGGTCCTGGTGATGGTGACCCTGCGGGTGGCCTTCGGCCTCGGCATCGGGCTGCTGATCACCAAGGTGCGGACCGGCGCCGGCTTCTTCCGGAGCGCCTTCTACCTGCCCTACCTGGCCCCGCCGGTGGCCGCCACGATGGCCTTCGCCTTCCTGCTCAACCCCGGCACCGGCCCGGTCAACCACCTGCTCGGCGAGCTCGGCCTGCCGCAGCCCGGCTGGTTCACCGACCCCAGCTGGTCCAAGCCCGCCCTGACCCTGCTCGCCATGTGGGGCATCGGCGACCTGATGGTGATCTTCATGGCCGCCCTGCTGGACGTCCCCAAGGAGCAGTACGAGGCCGCCGAGCTGGACGGCGCCGGCCCCTGGCAGAAGTTCCGGTTCGTCACCTTCCCGAACATCTCGCCGATCGTCATGTTCGCGGTGGTCACCGGCGTGATCCAGACCATGCAGTACTACACCCAGGCGATCGTGGCCGGGAAGGTCGCCAGCGGCGTGATCGGCGGCTCCGGCCAGCAGTTCGAGCCCGGCTACCCGCACGGCTCCACCTGGACCCTGCCGCAGATGGTCTACAACCTCGGCTTCCAGCGCTTCGACACCGGCTCCGCCTGCGTGGTCGCCGTGATCCTGTTCGCCATCTCGATGGCCTTCACGTCGCTGCTGCTGCGGCGCAAGTCCGGCTTCATCAACGAGGACTGAGCCATGACCCTCACTTCCACGGTGCGCCTGCCCGCCCGGGCCACGTCCGCCGCCGCCAAGCTGGCCCGCCGCCGCGCCGCCCTGCACTGGGTGGCCGTGCACTCCTTCGCGATCGCCGCCGCGCTGTTCTTCCTGCTGCCCTTCGTCTTCGTCCTGCTCACCTCGGTGATGTCGGACCAGCAGGCGCTCACCTCCGACCTCTGGCCCACCGAGTGGCACTGGGGCAACTACGCCAAGGTCTGGCGGACCCCGGGCTTCCTCAGCTGGTGGCGCAACACCCTGCTGTACGCCGGCGCCGGCACCCTGCTGACCATCCTCTCCAGCGTCCCGGTCGCCTACGCGCTCGCCAAGTTCCGCTTCCGCGGCCGCAACCTGGCGCTGATGGCGGTCATCTCGATGATGATGCTGCCGCCCCAGGTCACGGTCATCCCGATGTACCTGTTCTGGGCCAAGCAGATGCACCTGACCGGCTCGCTCTGGCCGCTGATCATCCCGATGGCCTTCGGCGACGCGTTCTCCATCTTCCTGCTCCGGCAGTTCCTGCTGACCATCCCCAAGGAGTACCTGGAGGCCGCCCGGATCGACGGCTGCGGCGATCTGCGGACCCTGCTGCGGGTGGTCCTCCCGATGGCGAAGCCCGCCATCGCGGCGGTCGCGCTGTTCCAGTTCTTCTACTGCTGGAACGACTACTTCGGCCCGCAGATCTACTCCAGCGAGAACGCGGGCGCCTGGACGCTCAGCTACGGCCTGGAGTCGTTCAAGGGCGCCCACCACACCAACTGGAACCTCACCATGGCGGCCACGCTGCTGGTGACGGCTCCGGTGCTCGTGCTGTTCTTCTTCGCGCAGAAGGCCTTCATCGAAGGCGTGACACTGACAGGGGTCAAGGGCTGATGTCCGCACTGAAGTTGGCAATCGTCGGCGGCGGTTCCACGTACACCCCGGAGCTGATCGACGGCTTCGCCCGGCTGCGGGACACCCTGCCGATCGCCGAGCTGGTGCTGGTCGACCCGGCCGCCGACCGGCTGGAGCTGATCGCCGGGCTGGCCCGCCGGATCTTCGCCCGGCAGGGCCACGGCGCCCGGGTGACCACCGCCACCGAGGTCGCCGCCGGCGTGCAGGGCGCGGACGCCGTCCTGCTCCAGCTGCGGGTCGGCGGGCAGGCGGCCCGCAACGAGGACGAGACCTGGCCGCTGGAGTGCGGCTGCGTCGGCCAGGAGACCACCGGCGCCGGCGGCCTGGCCAAGGCGCTGCGCACCGTCCCGGTGGTGCTGGAGATCGCCGAGCAGGTCCGGCTGGCCAACCCGGACGCCTGGATCGTCGACTTCACCAACCCGGTGGGCATCGTCACCCGCGCCCTGCAGACCGCCGGGCACAAGGCGGTCGGCCTGTGCAACGTGGCGATCGGCTTCCAGCGGAAGTTCGCCGCCCACCTGGGCGTCGACCCCGAGCTGGTGCGCCTGGACCACGTCGGGCTGAACCACCTGACCTGGGAGCGCGGCGTCACCCTGCTGGACGCCGCGGGCGCCGCCGGCGGCCGTGAGGTGCTGCCCGAGCTGCTGGACGGCTTCGGCGAGCAGATCGCCGCCGACCTGCACCTGCCGCTGCCGGTGATCCGCCGGCTCGGCGTGGTCCCCTCGTACTACCTGCGGTACTTCTACCAGCACGACCTGGTGGTCGAGGAGCTCAGGGCCAAGGGCTCCCGGGCGGCCGAGGTCGCCGAGATCGAGCGGCAGCTGCTGGAGATGTACGCCGACCCGACCCTGG
Organism: Kitasatospora sp. NPDC049258; assembly: GCF_040678895.1. Classification (NCBI taxonomy): domain Bacteria; kingdom Bacillati; phylum Actinomycetota; class Actinomycetes; order Kitasatosporales; family Streptomycetaceae; genus Kitasatospora; species Kitasatospora sp. NPDC049258. The sequence continues at coordinate 48,986 of NZ_JBFAQT010000004.1, read as the reverse complement.
ACACCAAGCCGGACCTGCTCGGCAAGCGCGGCGGCGCGTTCTACTCCGAGGCCGCCGTGCAGCTGATCTCGGCCCTGCTGGGCACCGGCGGCGCCACCGGCGTGCAGGTGGTCAACACCCGCAACGACGGCATCCTGCCGTTCCTGCCGGACGACGCGGTGATCGAGGTGCCGGCCGAGGTCGGCCCGGACGGGGTCCGGCCGCTGCCGCAGCGTCCGGTCGAGCCGCTCTACGCCGGCCTGATCGCGGGCGTCACCGCCTACGAGCAGCTGGCCCTGGAGGCCGCGCTCAAGGGCGGCCGGGAGCGGGTCTTCGACGCCCTGCTGGCCCACCCGCTGGTCGGCCAGCTGGAGCTCGCCGACCGACTGACCGACCGGCTGCTCGCCCACAACCGCACCCACCTGAGCTGGGCCTGAGGCGTGACCGAGAACCGTGCACCCTCGCGAGGGGAACTGATGGACCGTCACCAGCCGGAGCGGGTGGGCGGCGTGCTCGCGATCGACGCCGGCAACAGCAAGACCGACGTGGCCCTGGTGTCGGCCGACGGCGCCGTGCTCGGCTCGGCCCGCGGCGGCGGCTTCCAACCGCAGCTGGACGGCGCCGAGCAGGCCGTCGCGGGCCTCGCGCCGCTGGTCGAGGAGGTCGCCCGGCAGGCCGGGCTGAGACCCGGCCGAGTGCTCGCCAGCCACGTCAGCGCCTGCCTGGCCAACGCCGACCTGCCGATCGAGGAGCAGCAGCTCCAGGCCGCGCTGGCGGCCCGCCCGTGGGGGCTGACCAGCCATGTCGCCAACGACACCTTCGGACTGCTGCGGGCCGGCACCGACGGCCCGCGCGGGGTCGCGGTGGTCTGCGGCGCCGGCATCAACTGCGTCGGCCTGCTGCCGGACGGGCGCACCGCCCGCTTCCCCGCGCTCGGCCACCTCACCGGCGACTGGGGCGGCGGCGGCGGGCTGGCCGCCGAGTCGATGTGGCACGCCACCCGGGCCGAGGACGGGCGGGGCGGCCCGACCGCGCTCGCCGGGGCCATCGCCGGCCACTTCGGCCTGCCCGGCGCCACCGAGGTCGCCGAGGCCATGCACCTCGGCCGAGTGGACCGCGGCCGGCTGCACGAGATCGTCCGGGTGCTGTTCGCCACCGCGGAGCAGGGCGACCCGACGGCACTGATGCTGATCGACCGCCAGGCGGACGAGATCGCCAGGCTTGCCGTGGTCGCGCTGACCCGGCTCGACCTGCTCGGCGAGCCCACGCCCGTGGTGCTCGGCGGCGGGGTGCTGGCGGCCCGCCACCCACTGCTGATCGACAACCTGACGGCCCGGCTGGCCGAGGCCGCGCCGCTGGCCGAGACCCGGATCGTGGTCGCCCCGCCGGTGCTCGGCGCCGCCCTGCTCGGCCTCGACCACCTCGGCGCGAGCCCGCAGACCCAACGCCGGCTGCGGGCCGCCTACCCGACCACCAGCCCGGTCGCCGCCTGATCCCCGGCCACCGATCTCCCGCCGCCGGGGCCCCGGGGTCCGCACACCCCACCGGCCCCGGCGGCGGGCACTCCCGCACCGGAGACCCCCGAGCCACACGTCTCCCCGGTCTCCGGCCGGGCGGTCCCCCCAGCGCCCCCAAGGGCCCCACGCACAGCTGCGAAGGCGTCCCTCAGCCCGGCAGGGTCCGGCCCCGGAAGGCCCGGCGGTAGTCGCGGGGGGCGACACCGACCCGGCGGGTGAAGACCGGCCGCAGCGAGACCGCGGAGCCGAAGCCGCAGCGGGTGGCGACCTCGTCGACCGGCAGATCGGTCTCCTCCAGCAGCCGCTGGGCGGCCAGCACGCGCTGCTCCAGCAGCCACCGCAGCGGCGGCGCCCCGGTGGACCCGGCGAACCGGCGGGCGAAGGTGCGCTCGGCCATCAGGGCGAGCCGGGCCATCCGGGCCACCGTCCAGGGGGTGTCGAGCTCCGCGAGGACGGCGGCACGGACGGTGTCGAGCGGGTCGGCCGGGCCGGCCGCCGGCACCGGGGAGGGGATGAACTGGGCCTGGCCGCCGGCCCGGAAGGGGGCGGTGACCATGGTCCGGGCGATGGCCGCGGCGGTCTGCTGCCCGTGCGCGGAGCGCACCAGGTGCAGGCAGAGGTCGATCCCGGCGGCCACCCCGGCCGAGGTCCAGACCTCGCCGTCGCCGGTGAAGAGCACCTCAGGGTCGACCGTCACCGCGGGGTGGCGGCGGGCGAGCTCGTCGGCGAGCTGCCAGTGGGTGGTGGCCCGGCGGCCGTCCAGCAGGCCGGCCGCCGCGAGCACGAAGGCACCGGCGCACAGCGAGGCGACCGGGATGCCCCGGGCGTGGGCGGTGCGCAGCACCTCCAGCAGCTCGGGGTCGAGCGGCGCGTCCGGGTCGGTGATCCCCGGGACGACCACCAGGTCGCAGTCGAGCAGGCCGCGGAAGCCGGTGTCCGGCCGCCGCTCCAGGCCGCCGCCGAGCCGCACCGGCTCCCCGTCCGGGCCGCAGACCCGCAGGTCGAAGGCGGGCAGGCCGGGTCGGTCGAGCCGGTTCGACCAGACCTCGCCGACCACGGCGTAGTCGAAGGCGCGTACTCCGTCGAAGATCGGGCAGCCCACGGTGTGCATGGCAGGATCATATCGATGATGGGCATTCCTGCCGCTCACGGCCGGCCGCCGGCCGACCGCAGGATGGAGCCATGACGAACACCAGCGCATTCAACGCCCCGCTCGAACTCGCCGCCGACGCCGTCCTGGTGGTGATCGACGTCCAGCAGGGTTTCGAGGACCAGGAGTACTGGGGCGAGCGGGACAACCCCGAGGCCGAGCAGCGGATCGGCGCCGTCCTGGCGGCCTGGCAGGACACCGGCCGTCCGGTGGTGATGGTGCAGCACCGGTCGGCGAGCGGGCCGCTCACCCCGGGCACCCCCGGGTACGAGCTGAAGCCGGTGGTGGCCGGCGCCTCCTGGGACCTGCACATCACCAAGACCGTCAACAGCGCCTTCTACGGCACCCCCGACCTGCACGCCTGGCTCCAGGAGCGCGGCGCCACCCAGCTGGTCACGATCGGGATCATGACCAACGCGTGCAACGAGACCACCGCGCGGATGGGCGGCAACCTGGGCTACGACGTGATCTTCCCGATCGACGCGATGCACACCTTCGCCATGACCGGACCGGACGGGGTGAGCATCCCCGCCGAGGAGCTGTCCCGGGCCACCGCGGCCGCACTGCACACGATGCGTTTCGCCAAGGTGGTCAGCACCGCCGAGCTGCTGGCCGCCGCGGCGAAGCCGGCCGCCTGAGGGGTGCCCTCCGGGCGGCGGCCGCCTGGCGACCACCTACGGACGCCTGCTCCGCGGGCCGCTGACGAGAGGTGGTTCGGTATCGATCAGATGAATATCTGATGTTCCGTCGAGATGCCCCGCTTTGGCCGTTGAGACCCGTGTTCGATCGCCGGTACTGTCCCCGCTCCGAGCAGCACCGACTCCGGTGCGCCAACAGACGGGGAGCGCGCGCCAGATGGCGATTCGCAAGTCCACCATGCAGGAGCAGGTCGCCCAGGCGATCGCCGCGATCGAGCCCAACGACCGCCCGGTGGTGACCTTTCACACCATCACCGGCCCCAGCCCCTGGATCATGAACGAGCTGGGTCTGATCGGCCAGCTCTTCGTGAAGTACTACTTCGTCACGCTGACCGAGCGGGTGGTCGTGGTGCACCGCGCCGGGCGGCTGGCCAACCGTCCGAAGGAGCTCGTCCACGTGATCCCGCTGGAGCAGGCCCGCGAGCTGGTCAGCGACGTCCGCCGGCGGACGCTGTGGAGCTCGCTGCGCTTCCAGTTCCCGGGCGAGCCCAAGCCGACCCGGCTGAACATCGCCCGCTACTGGCGCGCCGAGCTGGACCAGTTCGTCCCGGCGCTGACCGGCGAGCAGATCGCGGTCTGACCGGCAGCCGGTCAGAGCCGGGTGTGCACCCAGTCGGCGAGGATCTTGGCGCAGCCGTCCACCGACTCGCGCCAGGTGCGGGCCGCGCCCTCGCCGGCCTCGTCGCTGACGTGCTTGACCAGCCGGATCGGCACCCCGGCGCGCTGGGCCACGATGGCCAGCGCGTAGCCCTCCATGTCGACCAGGTCGGCGCTCTGCGCCAGCCGGTCGCGGGCCTCGGGGTCGGAGACGAACAGGTCGCCGGTGGCCAGCACCGGGCCCTGCTCCGGGCCGAGCTCGATCGGCCCGCCGAAGGTGCGGCCGGTGAGCAGGTTCAGCACCCGGCTGTCCAGGTCGTGCTGGAGCACCCGGGAGACCTGGTGGGTGCCGGCCCAGCCGGAGCGCAGCGCGCCGGCCGTACCGAGGTTGACGATCTCGGACGGCCGGTCGCCGCGCGCCAGCACGGTGGCCAGCGCGGCCGTCGCGTTGATCTTCCCCATACCGGTCAGCAGGACCGGGAAGCGGCCGCCCAGATGGGCCGACTCCTCCTCGACGGCGACGACGAGGAGCGGGAGGTCAGGGGTGACGGTACCGATCAGACGCATGAGTCCCATGCTACGGGGAAGGCCGCAGGAGGGGTGATGGCACCGGGGAACCGCGCGGGGGGCGCACCGCGTCGATGGGGAACGGAACGTCCCGGTACGGGCGGTGGGCGCAGCGGCCCGATGCTCAAGTCCGGCGCAAGTCACGTGTGCTCGTCGGTGTCCGCGGCCATACTGCTGGCATCGGGCCGGACCCCGGATCAGGGGCGGCCACAGGGGAGGGCGGGGCGGTGGCGACACCAGTGATCACGGGGGAACGGGCGTCCGCACGGACGGCGGTGCCCGCAGGGGCGGCGGTCCGCGGCAGACGGGCCTTCCTGAGGCGCGCGGTGGACAACCCGCCGGGCCGGCTCCGGCTGGCCGGCGCGGCGCTGGCCGCGCTGGTGCTGCTGTTCGGCGCCGTGACGGCCTGGCAGGTCACCACCCGGGCCGCCGCGGCCGGCCAGGTGGCCACCGGCAGCGGGCCGTTGAGCCAGGACGCGGCCGAGATCTACCGCTCGCTGGCGGACGCGGACACCACCGCCGCCTCCGGCTTCCTGCTGGCCGGCAACGAGCCCGCGGCCGTCCGCCAGCGCTATCAGGACGACCTGGCGACCGCCTCCCGGCTGCTCGCCCAGGCCGCCGCCCGGGCCAGCGCCTCGGCCGAGGCGCAGCGCTGGATCTCCGAGCTCAACCAGCAGGTCCCGCAGTACGCCGGTCTGGTGGAGACGGCCCGGGCCAACGACCGGCAGGGTCTGCCGCTCGGCGGCGCCTACCTGCGGTACGCGTCCACGCTGATGCAGGAGACCATGCTGCCGAACGCGCAGCGGCTGGTGACCGCCGAATCCGGGCAGCTGGACGACGACTACGCGCAGGCCGAGTCGGCGCCGTGGGGGGCGTTCGCCCTGGGGCTGCTCGCGCTGGCGGCCCTGGGCTGGTACCAGCTGAGGCTGTTCGGTCGCACCAACCGGGTGTTCAACCCCGGTCTGGTCGGCGCCACGGCCGCGCTGCTGGCGGCCCTGGTGTGGCTGCTGGCGGGCGGGTTGGTGGCCGGCGACTCGCTGGCGGAGAGCCGGACGGCCGGCACCGAGCCGCTGCGGGCGCTCGACCAGGCCCGTACCGAGGCGCTCCAGGCGCACGCGGCGGAGAACCTGGACCTGGTGGCGCGCGGCTCCAGCGACAAGTACAGCACCCGCTGGAGCGAGGTCACCGGCGCCCTCGGCGGCGCGAAGGACGGCGCGGACCGGGGCGGCTCGCTGGCCCGCGCCGAGCGGCTCGCGCCGCGGGACGCCGCCGGCCCGCTGGCCGAGGCCCGCAAGCAGTTCGCGACCTGGAGCGAGCGGCACCGGCAGGCGGCCGACAAGGCGAGCGCGGGCGACTACGACGCCGCGCTGCAGGGCACCGTGGGGGCGGGGAAGAACGACACCGCGGAGGCCTCGTTCGCCGCGCTGGAACAGCAGTTGGGCCAGGCCGCGACGGTCGAGCGGGCCCGCTTCAAGGCCTCGGCCGACGGGGTGGACGGGGTCCTGGAGGTCCTGGCGGTGGGTGCGGTGGTGCTGGCCGTGCTGTCCGCCGCGGGCGTGGTCCGGGGTGTCGGCCGCCGACTGGCCGACTACCGCTAGAGCTAGAGGGGGGTGGGGACGATGATCCGAACGGTACGGGCCAGGGCCCTGGTGGCCGCGGTCGCGCTGGCGGCCGGGGTGCTCGGCGCGGGCACCTCGCTGGGCGCGCCGCTGGGTGCGCCGCAGGGCGCGGCCCGCGCGCAGGCGCCCGCCGCCGCGGAGCTCGCTCCGGCGGCCGACACCTGCGACAGCACCAGGAGCGTGCCGCCGGGCAAGGACGCCAACGGCGCGAAGATCAGGAAGATCCGGGAGCGCGGCACGCTGGTGGTCGGGGTCGACCAGAACAGCTACCACTGGGGTTACCGCAATCCGCAGACCGGCATGATCGAGGGCTTCGACATCGACCTCGCGCACGCCATCGCCAAGTCCGTGCTGGGCGACCCGAACAAGATCACCTTCAAGGCGGTCCCGACCGCCCGCCGGATCGAGGCGGTGAAGGCCGGCGAGGTGGACCTGGTCATCCGGACCACCACCATCACCTGCGCACGGCTCCAGGAGGTCGCCTTCTCCAAGCCGTACTTCGCGGCCGGGCAGCGCCTGGTGGTGCCGAAGTCGGCCAAGGCGACCGGCATCGACCAGGGCCTCAAGGGCAAGCGGGTCTGCGCCGCCGCCTCGTCCTCCTCCGACACCGAACTGAAGACGGACAAGCACGGGGCCGCCGAGGTCACCGTCGTGGAGAACCAGCTGGACTGCCTGGTGCTGATGCAGCTCGGCAAGGTCGACGCGACGCTGACCGACGCCGTGCTGGCCGCCGCGCAGGCCGCCCAGGACCCGACCGTCGAGGTGGTCGGCGAGACCCTGCTGCCCGGCTGGATGGGCGTGGTGGTCAACCAGGCCGACGCCGACCTGGTCGCCTGGGTCAACCAGGCCCTGCTCGACTACAAGGCGGACGGCGGCTGGCGGCGCAGCTACGACCACTGGCTGGCCGACTCCATGGGCAGCTCCTCGGACCAGTACGAGTACAAGCAGTAGCGCTCCCGGGCGGGCGGCGGCCCCGGCACCCGCACCGCCGTCGACCGGCCGGCCGCCATCCGGAAGACTGGCCGCCGGGAGACGCACCGCCGGCGCCCGCCGGAAGGACGGTCAGCAGGTCACCCCGTCAACTGCGCTGTCCCCCGGGACAGAGAGGAAGGACCCCGCGTGGCAGGATCGGCCGGCCCGGTGATGAGCCGGGAGGAGGTGGACCGTGCGCTGGCCCGGCTGGGTGCCGAGCGGGACGCGGTCGAGTCCGCGCTGCTCGCCCTCCAGGACCACCCGGGCCGCCGGCTGCTGGAGGGGGCCGAGCTGAGCGGCCGCACCGCGGAACGCTGGTCCGTCGCCGGACAGGGCCTCGGGCTGCTGTGGGCGCTGTTCGACCGCTACTCCGAGGCGCTGGCCTCGGCCCGCGCGGTGCGCGCCCGCCGGGGCCGGCCCGGCGCCGCCGAGCTGGCCGAGCTGAGCGAGCTGCTCACCGGCAAAGCGGTCACCGTCTCCGGCGGCCAGCTGCCCGAGGCCGTCGGCCGGCTGGGCAGCCCGGCCCGGCTGGCCGAGCAGGTCAGCCTGGCCGAGCTGATGCACCGGATGGACGGCTGGTACGAAACGGTGCTGGAGGTGGTCAACGCCGCCGACGCGGTCTGGTCCGCGCTGCCGGCCCGGATCGACCTGCTGCTCGCCGAGCTGCACCGGGTGCAGATGCTCGCCGGCTCGGTGGGGGTGCGGCCCGGCGGCCACCCGCTCGCCGACGACCTGGCGGACCTGGCCCGCGACCTGACCGCCCTGCGGGACGAGGTGCGGGCCGACCCGCTGGCGCTCTGGCGGCCGGGCCGGGTGCCGGCGCAGGCCGGCGCCGCCCCCGCCCAGGGCGCGTTCGCCGCACCGAGCGGCGCGGTGGACACCGAGCGCTTCGACCGGGCGGGCCGGGCGCTGGACGACATCCGGGTGGAGCTGGAGGGCCTGCTGCGGCTGCGCGACGAGTCGCACGAGCGGTTGCAGCAGGTGGCCGACCTGCTGCAGCGCGCGGACGCCACGCTGGCCGAGGCCCGGCGGGCCCGCGGCGAGGTGCTGGCCAAGATCGCGGCCACCGAGGTGCCGGCCGTCCCGGGGCCGACCTCGGCGCTGCGCGACCGGATCAGACAGGCGGTGGAGTGCCAGCAGACCGGCCAGTGGTACCGGCTCGGGCCGCTGCTGGACAGCCTGGAGGACGCCGCGACCAAGGAGTTGGGCCGGGCCCGGCACTCACTGACCGAGGTGGCCCAGCCGCTCGCGGTCCGGGCCGAGCTGCGCGGGCGGCTGGAGGCGTACAAGGCGATGGCCGCCCGGCTCGGCCTCGCCGAGGACCCGGAAGTGGTGGAGCGGTTCGAGAAGGCGCGCTGGCTGCTCTGGAGCGCGCCCTGCGACCTGCGGGCGGGGGCCGAGGCGGTGGCCCGGTTCCAGCAGGCGCTGCGCCCGCCGGACCGGGCCGGTTCGGGCGGGCCGCAGGACGGACGACCCGGTGGACAGGGATGAGAGACGGTCAGGGGGAACGGTTCTGATGGCTGCTGAGCTGTGTGTACGGCCGGAGTGCTCCGGCACCGGCGAGATCGACCCGGACGGCTACTGCACCGAGTGCGGGCTGGCCCCGCAGCGGGCGGCCGCACCCGCGGCACCGGCGGCCGCGGCACCGGCGGCCGCGGCACCGGCGGCGGCCGCGGGCGGCCCCGGCAGCCCGTGCGGCCGGGACTGCGGCGGGGCGATCGACGCCGACGGCTACTGCGACGAGTGCGGCCTGGCGGCCGTGGCGGTGGCCAAGGTGCCCGCCGCACGGTCCGGTTCGGCCCGCGCCGGCTCCTCGCGCACGATGTCCGGCCGCTCCCGCTCGCACCGCACCTCGGCCCGTACCGGCCGCGGCTCCGCGGTCTCGGTGCGCACCGGCACCGGCTCCACCGGCAGCGCCCGGCGCGGCAACCTCGGCGCCGGTCTGGTGACCGTCCCGCCGGTGCCCGCGCCGGACCCGGCCTCGGCCGTGCTGGCCGACCCGGAGGTGCCCGAGCGCAAGCGGTACTGCAGCAAGTGCGAGAGCCCGGTGGGCCGGGAGAAGGAGGGCCGCCCGGGCCGCCCGGACGGCTTCTGCACCCAGTGCGGCACCGCCTACTCGTTCACCCCCAAGCTGGAGCGCGGCGACCTGGTCGGCGGCCAGTACGAGGTGCTCGGCTGCCTGGCGCACGGCGGGCTCGGCTGGATCTACCTGGCGATCGACCGCCGGGTGAACGACAAGTGGGTCGTGCTCAAGGGCTTGCTGGACACCGGCGACGAGGACGCGCTGGCGGTCGCGGTGGCCGAGCGGCGCTTCCTCGCCGAGGTGGACCACCCGAACATCGTCCGCATCATCAACTTCGTCGAGCACCCGGACCCCCGGACCGGCTCCACCGACGGCTACATCGTGATGGAGTACGTCGGCGGCAAGTCGCTCAAGGACATCGCCAACGAGCGCCGCACCCCGGACGGCCGGCGGGAGCCGCTGCCGGTCGAGCAGGCGATCGCGTACGCCCTGGAGGCGCTGCCCGCGCTCGGCTACCTGCACAGCCGCGGCCTGGTGTACTGCGACTTCAAGGTCGACAACGTGATCCAGAGCGAGGACTCGCTCAAGATCATCGACATGGGCGCCGTCCGCCGCCTCGACGACGACGGCCCGATCTACGGCACCGTCGGCTACCAGGCACCGGAGATCGGCACCGACGGCCCGACCCCGTCCTCCGACCTCTACACGGTGGCCCGCACGCTGGCCGTGCTCACCTTCGACTTCCCCGGCTACGCCAGCACGCACCAGCACGAGCTGCCCGGTCCCGAGGAGGTGCCGGTCCTCGCCCGGTACGAGTCCTTCTACCGCTTCCTGGTCCGCGCCACCGACCCCGACCCGGCCCGCCGGTTCGGCTCCGCCACCGAGATGGCCGACCAGCTGACCGGGGTGCTGCGCGAGGTGCTCAGCCTCGGGGACGGCCGGCCCCGCCCGGCCGCCTCCACCCTGTTCGGCCCCGAACTGCGCCTGGTGGACAGCGAGCTGACCGAGCAGCCGCTCGACCCGGCGGCGGCCGCGCTGGCGCTGCCGCTCCCCCGGGTCGACCCGGGCGACCCCAACGCCGGCTTCCTCGCCGCGCTGACCGCCGGCGGCCCCGCCGAGGTGCTCACCACCCTGGAGGCCGCCCCCGCCCCCTCGATCGAGCTGCGGCTGCGGGCCCTGCGGGCCCACCTGGAGCTGGGCGAGCTGATCGCCGCCGGGCAGACCCTGGCCGAGCTGGCCGAGGAGCACCCGGACGACTGGCGGGTGGTCTGGTACCGCGGCCTGACCACGCTGGCATCCGGCAAGGCCGAGCCGGCCGCCGAGTCCTTCGACGCGCTCTACGACGCCTTCCCCGGGGAGAGCGCGCCCAAGCTGGCGCTGGCCCTGTGCGCCGAGCTGCTGGGCAACGCGGAGGACGCCACCGAGTTCTACCGGCTGGTCGGCAGCACCGACCGCAGCTACGTCAGCGCCGCGTTCGGCCTGGCCCGGGTCCGGCTGGGAGCCGGCGACCGGACCGGCGCGGTGCAGGCCCTGGAGGCGGTACCGGAGGCCTCCGCGCACTTCACCTCGGCCCGGGTCGGCACCGTCCGGGCCCGGATCCGCGGCCGCTCGGCCCGCGAGGAGCTCGGCCCCGAGCTGCGCCGCTGCTCAGAGCAGCTGGACGCGCTCACCCTGGACGCCCGGCGCCGCGAGGAGCTGGCGGTGGAGGTGCTGGACACCGCGCTCGGCTGGGTGCTGGCCGGAAAGGCCGGCGCGGCCCGCCCGGACGGCGAGCCGAAGGTGCTCGGACATGCACCCGCCGAACGGGAACTACGGTTCGCTCTGGAACACTCCTACCGGGTGTTGGCGCGGTTGTCCGACCGGGCCGAAACAAGGATCGAGATGGTGGAGCGGGCGAACCGGGCCCGCCCCCGGACGTGGGTGTGACGCAATGCCGCAGCAGCAGACCAGGTGCCCCAGCTGTGCCGAACCGATGGACCCTCAGGACCTGTTCTGCGGGGCCTGCGGCGCCAATCTGAACGGGCCACCGACCGTGGTCGACGGACCGGGCGCGGCCGTCGCCGGCGGCTGCGTGCGCTGCGGCGCACCGGAGCTCGCCGCCGACGGCTACTGCGAGGCCTGCGGCCAGGCCCAGCCGCGCCCGCGCGACCACCAGGAGCGCTCGCTGGCCGGCGTCGCCGGGGTCTCCGACCGCGGGCTGCGCCACCACCGCAACGAGGACGCCTTCACCGTGGCCGGCACCGCGCTCCCGGACGGGGCACCGGCTGTGATCGCCGTGGTCTGCGACGGGGTGTCCTCCTCCGCCCGGCCGGACGAGGCCTCCGCCACCGCCGTGGACGCCGCCTGCGAATCTCTGCTGACCGCCCTGGAGCACGGCGAGGACCCGACCCGGGCGATGCGCGGCGCGATCGCCGTCGCGGCCCGCGCGGTGACCGACCTGGCCTACGACGGCACCCCGCCGGAGCGCCCCGGCGGCCACCTGAACGCCCCCGCCTGCACCTACGTCAGCGCCATCTCGGCGGCCGGCGTGGTCACCATCGGCTGGGTCGGCGACACCCGGGCGTACTGGATCCCGGACGACCGCGACGCCGCCGAGCCGTACCGGCTGACCGAGGACGACTCCTGGGCCGCCCGGATGGTCTCGGCCGGGCTGATGGCCGAGGCCGAGGCGTACGCCGACCCGCGTGCGCACGCCATCACCGGCTGGCTCGGCGCCGACGCCGAGGACCTCGACCCGCACACCGTCAGCTTCACCCCGCACGTCCCCGGGGTGGTGCTGATCTGCACCGACGGCCTGTGGAACTACGCCGAGGCCGCCACCGACCTGGCCACCTTCGTCCGCCGCGACGCCCGGACCGAGCCGCTGGCGACCGCGCAGTCACTGGTCAGCTTCGCGGTGGCGGCCGGCGGGCACGACAACATCACCGTCGCCGTGCTGCCGATCACCCCGCGGCCCCAGCGGCCCGAGGAGCCCGCCGAGCACGAGGCGACCCTGCTCGACCTGCCGGTGCAGCAGCCGCGGCACGACGACACCCTGCACGACCTGCCGCGGATCCCGGCCCCCTCGGCCCCCGCGGCCGCCCCGGCCCCGGCGGTGCCGCCGATGCCCGCGTACGCACCCAGCACCGACTGACGCCCACTCATCTGACCGCTCGACAGGAGCTCTCAGCCATGGCAAGTCTGTCCAGGCCCACCGCACCCCGATTCGACGTCGAGATCTTCCAGAACGAGTACCTCGCCGAGGGTGCCCGCGAGGTCAACGCCATCGTCACCGTCACCGCCACCGGTGGTGGTACCTCCGGCGGACGTCCGCTGTCGCCGGGTGACGGCCCGGCCGCCGGCGTGGTGCTCATGGTCGACTGCTCCGGCTCGATGCAGTACCCGGCCGCCAAGGCGAAGAACGCCCGGGAGGCCACCGCCGCGGCCATCGACACCCTGCGGGACGGGGTCGCCTTCGCCGTGGTGGCGGGCACCCACGAGGCCACCGAGGTCTACCCGGCCGACGGCACCCTCGCGGTGGCCGGCGAGGCCACCCGCAAGGAGGCCAAGCAGGCGCTGCGCAAGCTCAGCCCGGCCGGCGGCACCGCGATCGGCACCTGGCTGACCAAGGCCCAGGCACTCTTCGGCTCCCGGCCCGACCTCGCCATCCGGCACGCCATCCTGCTCACCGACGGCCGCAACGAGCACGAGAAGCCGGCCGACCTGCAGCGCGCCCTCGACCGGGCCACCGGCTACTTCACCGCCGACTGCCGCGGCGTCGGCACCGACTGGGAGGTCGCCGAACTGCGGAAGATCTCCTCGGCGCTGCTCGGCACGGTGGACATCGTCGCCGAGCCGGACGGGCTGGCCGAGGACTTCCGCGCCATGATGGCCGGCGCCATGGGCAAGCAGGTCGCCGATGTCGCCCTGCGGGTCTGGACCCCGGCCAACGCCCGGGTCAAGTACGTCAAGCAGGTCGCACCGAGCGTGGAGGACCTGACCGAGCGTCGTGCCGAGGCCGGCCCGCGGGCGGGCGACTACCCGACCGGCTCCTGGGGCGACGAGAGCCGCGACTACCACGTCTGCGTCGAGGTGCCGTCGGCCGCCGTCGGCAACGAGATGCTGGCCGCCCGGATCAGCCTGATCCTGCCGCAGCCCGGCGAGGCCTCGCCGGAGGTGCTCTCGCAGGGTCTGGTCAAGGCGGTCTGGACGGACGACCTGGCCTCCTCCACCCGGATCAACTCCCAGGTCGCCCACTACACCGGCCAGGCCGAGCTGGCCGACTCGATCCAGGAGGGGCTGGCCGCCCACCGCGCCGGGGACGTCGACCGGGCCACCGCCAAGCTCGGTGCGGCCGTCCGGCTGGCCCACCGGACCGGCAACGAGGGCACCCTCAAGCTGCTCCAGAAGGTCGTCGACGTGGTCGACGCGAAGGAAGGTACCGTTCGTTTCCGCAAGGATGTGAGCGAGGCCGATTCGATGACACTCGAGACCCGGTCGACGAAGACCGTCCGGGTAAAGAAATAATCGACCGACCGAGACCTGACCGGCCGCCGCCCGGGGCCGACCAGCTGGACAAGTGGGGGAACTGATGCCGATCTGCCCTAGGGGCCATGAGTCGCAGGCCGAGGACTGGTGCGACTTCTGCGGCTTCCCGATGACTCCGCCGCCCGGCCTGGCCGTCCCCGGGAGCCCGGCCTCGGCCGGGCCGTTCGGCGCGCCGCCCGCCCCTCCGGGGCCGCCCGGGCCGCCGCCCGGCCGGGCCTACGGCTCCCCCACCGTCGTCTCGCCCTCCCCGGCCGGTCCCGACTTCACGGCCGACCTGGTGACCTGCCCGATCTGCCGGACCCCGCAGACCGGCCGGTACTGCGAGGAGTGCGGCTACGACTACCAGCTGCCCGCCACCGGCCGCCCGCCCGCTCCGGCCGCGCCGGCCGCCCCGCAGGCACCCGCCGCACCGCCGGCGCCGGGCCGCCCGCAGCAGCCCTCGCACCCGCAGGGTCCGGGCGGGGCCGACTCCGGCAGCCGGCCGGGCTACGGCTACCCGCCGCCGCAGTCCCCGTACGAGCAGCGGTCGCCGTACGACCCGCCGGCCCCGCAGTCCCCGTACGAGCCCCAGTCACCGTACGAGCAGCAGCCCGCCTACGAGCAGCGGTCGCCGTACGACCCGCCGGCGCCGCAGGCCCCGTACGAGGCACAGTCCCCCTACGAGCAGCAGCAGTACCGCCGGCCGTACGAGCAGACCCCGCCGCCGCCCCCGCCGCCGTCCTCGCCGTTCCCGGACCAGGACGGCTACGAGCGCAGCGGCCCGGTGTACGCCCAGCCCGGGCAGGGCGGGTCCGCGGCGGGCGGCCCCGGCGACGAGCTCGGCACCTCCTTCCGGCTCGCCCCGCCCGGCGGGGCGGCCCAGCAGGGCCAGCAGGGTCCGCAGGGTCCGCAGGGTCCGCAGGGTCCGCAGGGCCAGCAGGCGCCGCCCGGGCCGGCCGCGCCCCCGGTACGCAGCCACTGGATCGCGGTGGTCAGCGCCGACCGCGACTACTTCACCGAGATGATGATCCGCAGCGGCCCGGAGGCGGCCGGCCTGTTCTTCCCGCCGTACTGCCCGGAGCGCCGGATCCCGCTCACCGGCCGCGGCCAGCTGCGGATCGGCCGGCGCAGCCAGCACCGCGGCACCGTGCCGGAGATCGACCTGTCGGTGGCCCCGGAGGATCCGGGCGCCTCGCACCAGCACGCCCTGCTCGCCGAGCAGGCGGACGGCAGCTGGGTGCTGGTCGACCAGGACTCCACCAACGGCACCACCGTGAACGGCAGCCCGGACCCCGTCCCGCCGCACACCGCGATCCCGCTCAACGACGGCGACCGGATCCACCTCGGCGCCTGGACCACCATCACCCTGCACCGGAGCGCCTGACCCCGGCAGCCCGAGCCGCCACGCCCGGCCCGGAGGGAGCCCCGCTCCCGCCGGGCCGGCGGGCTTTGCTCATGCTTTGCGCAAGTACCTTTCACCGCGCACACACCGGCCCCTAGGGTCTTGACCATGACTGAAGCAATATCCGCCGACGGGATCCGGAAGCGGTACGGGGATGTCCAGGCTGTCGACGGAGTGTCACTCTCCGTCGCCTCTGGCGAGTTCTACGGGATTCTCGGCCCCAACGGGGCGGGCAAGACCACCACACTGGAGATCCTGGAAGGGATCCGCGAGCCCGACGAGGGCCGCGTCGAACTGCTGGGGCTCAGCCCCTGGCCGCGCAACTCGGCGCTGCTGCCGCGGATCGGCGTGCAGTTCCAGGCCTCGGCCTTCTTCGTGAAGCTGACGGCCCGTGAGACCATCCGCACCTTCGCCTCCTTCTACGGCGTCGGCCCCAAGCGGGCCGACGCGATGCTGGAGCGGGTCGGCCTGACCGACTCGGCCGGGGTGCAGACCGAGAAGATGTCCGGCGGTCAGGCGCAACGGCTCTCGATCGCCTGCGCGATCGTGCACGACCCGGAGCTGCTCTTCCTGGACGAGCCCACCACCGGCCTCGACCCGCAGGCCCGCCGCAACCTCTGGGACCTGCTGCGGGACATCAACGCCGAGGGCCGCACGGTCGTGCTCACCACCCACTACCTGGACGAGGCCGAGGTGCTCTGCGACCGGGTCTCGGTGATGGACCACGGCAAGGTGCTGAAGACCGGCACGCCGGCCGCGCTGGTGCGGGAGATCGACGACACCGTCCGGGTGAGCGTGGAGTCCGGCCAGCTCGGCCCGGGCCGGGCGCACGAGCTGTTCGCGGCCGCCGGGGCGGAGATCACCGGGCTGGAGGACGACGGGGCCACCCTCTCGCTCTCCACCCGGCTGCCCGCGCCGGTGCTCTCGGTGCTGGCCGAGCAGAACGCGCTGCGCGGCCTGGAAGTGCGCGGCGCCACCCTGGAGGACGTCTTCCTGCAGCTGACCGGACGGGAGTACCGGGCATGAGCACCACTTCCACCCCCGTGCGGCGGCAGACCCCCGCCGCCGAGCCGGCCGACACCGAGCGGGTGAGCGCCTTCGCCGGGCTGACCCGGGTGATGCTGCTCGGCTTCGTCCGGGACCGCGGCGCGCTGTTCTTCGTGCTGCTGATGCCGCTGATGTTCCTGCTGCTCTTCGGCGCGCTGTTCAAGAGCGCCGGTGCTCCGCACGTGAAGGTGGCCGAGATCGGCCAGGTGCGGGTGCTGGACGACATCCAGGGCGAGGGCCGGGCCCAGCTGGAGAAGGTCCTCACCATCAGCAGGTCCGAGGACGAGGGCGCGGCGATGGAGAAGCTGCGCAAGGGCGACCTGGACGGGGTGATCACCCAGGGCGCGGACGGCACCGTGAACCTCCGCTTCAGCGCCACCGACCAGGTCAAGGCCGGCAGCGTCCAGAGCATCGTCAACTCGGTGGTGCAGGGCGCCAACCAGGCGGCTTCGGGGAAGGCCCCGGCCTTCACCATGGTGTCCACCCAGGTCGAGGACGAGTCGCTGAAGCCGATCCAGTACCTCACTCCCGGCCTGCTCGGCTGGGCGATCGCCACCGGCGCGGTCTACGGCGCCTCGTTCACGCTGGTCAGCTGGCGCAAGAAGCGGGTCCTGCGGCGGCTGCGGCTGGCGCCGGTCTCGCCCGGCGTCGTGGTCGGCGCCCGGGTGGCGGTGAGCCTGGTGGTGGCACTGGCCCAGACCGCGATCTTCCTGACGGTCGCCACCCTGCCGTTCTTCGGCCTGCAGCTGACCGGCGACTGGTGGCTGGTGGTGCCGCTGGTGCTCTGCGCCACCGTCGCCTTCATGTCGATCGGCCTGGTCACCGGTGCCGCCGCGAAGAGCGAGGAGGCGGCCAACGGCATCAACCAGATGATCATCCTGCCGATGTCCTTCCTGGGCGGCGCCTTCTTCCCGCTGGACGGCGCCCCGGGCTGGCTGCAGACGGTCTCGCGGTTCCTGCCGCTGCGCTACCTGGTCACCTCCGCCCAGTCGGTGCTCAGCCGGGGCGGCGGGGTGCTGGACATCCTGCCGGCGATGGGCGGGCTGCTCGTCTTCACCGCCGTGATGTGCGCGATCGCCTGGCGCTTCTTCAACTGGGACGACGCGTAACCGGCGGCCGTACCCGGCGCACGCCCCGGGGGTCGTACACCGAAAGTCCCGGTGTACGGCCCCCGGGGCCGTCTGGGACCATGGTCGGGTGAACGAGATCCGGCGCGAGACGCTCAGCGAGGAGACCTTCTACCAGGCCGTGGGCGGCGAGGCCACCTTCCGGCTGCTGGTCCACCGCTTCTACCAGGGCGTCGCCCAGGACGAGCTGCTGAGGCCGATGTACCCGGAGGAGGACCTCGGCCCGGCCGAGGAGCGGTTCGCGCTGTTCCTGATGCAGTACTGGGGCGGTCCGCGCACCTACAGCGAGCAGCGCGGCCACCCCCGGCTGCGGATGCGGCACGCCCCGTTCGCCGTCGACCGGGCCGCGCACGACGCCTGGCTGAAGCACATGCGGGCGGCCCTGGACTCGCTGGAGCTGCCCGCCGAGGCGGAGCGTCAGCTCTGGGACTACCTGACCTACGCCGCCGCCTCGATGATCAACACGGCCGGCTGAGCCGCTGGCGCCGGTTCGGGCCGGTTCCAGGCCGGTTCCGGGCTGGTTCCGGGCTGGGGCAGGCAGGCTCAGGAGAGCGGGCTCAGGCCCAGGCCCGCGCCGGGGGCGGCCGTGCGGCGCACCGCCACCGACCCGGCCGGCGCGCTCAACCGCAGCCAGCCGCCGGCCCGGTGCACCGTGAGCGGCACGGCCGGCTTGAGGAAGCCGATCACATAGGCCGCGTGCACCGCGCGCAGCGGCACCTCGGGGGCGGCGGACAGCGGGCGGGACCAGATCTCGTCGGCCAGCTCGTCCAGCACCCGGCGGGTCCGGTGGTGCTCCGGCACCTGCTCGCTGCGCTCCTTGAACTCCCCCACGGCGGCCATCAGTTCGGGGTACACCTGGTAGGCGGACGGCGCTCCCGCCGGCTGCCAGCCGGTCCGCGGCGGGAGCAGGCCGGCCCAGGCCGGGCCGGTCACCGGGGCGGGCACGTCGAAGGCGCCGGTCTCCTGGTCCACCGACTCCAGCAACTGGCCGGCCGACACGGTGGTGTCCAGCGGGCCGCCGAGCCGGACCAGCCGCGCCGTACGGATCGCCAGTGCCCCGGCGCCCCCCAGCGGCAGCCGCCCGAACACGGCGAGCACGCCCCCCTGAGCACCCTGCTCGGCCCGGCCAACCGCGCCCGGCACCGCCTGGAGCCGGACCGCGGCCGCGCGGTCGAAGCGCAGCAGCCGGGCCAGGAAGGCGCCGAGGTCGGCGGCCTCCCCGGTGTCGGCGAGACGGAGGCGAGTGGTGGTGGTCAACGGTGTTCAGCTCATTCGGTGCGGTCGGGGGCGGTCCGGGCGGTGGCCCGGCCGGCTCCAGGGTCGTGGCCCGCGGGGCCGGGGCCGGCTCAGGCGGCGGCAGCGCCCTGGGGCTCCCGGGCGTCGTCCGTGTAGCGGCTGAGGAACTCGCGCTCCACGGCGCTGATCCGGCGCGGCCGGCCCTCCGCCAGGTTGTAGGGGACGACGACGGTCTTCGCCCGCACGTACACGGTCTCGGTGCCGTCCTCGGCCACGTCCTTGATCTCGTAGGCGACCGTCAGCGAGGCGCCGCCGATCTGGGTCACCCAGGTCTCCACCGTCACCGGCTCGGCGCGGTGGGTGAGCGGACGCTTGTAGTCGATCTCGTGCCGGGCCACCACCGAGCCGCCCGCGAACTCGCCCGCACCGGCCTCGGCGGCCCGGTGGAACATGAAGTCGATCCGCGCCTCCTCCAGGTAGCGCAGGAAGACCACGTTGTTGACGTGGCCGAAGGCGTCCATGTCGGACCACCTCATGGGGCAGGCGTAGATGTGGCGCGCCACCGTGAATCTCCTCCGTTCGAAGGGCCGCTCGCGGCCCGGTCCGCCGTCCGCGCGGGCCGTCGGACGGCCCTCAGGGCGGCGGCCCGGCAGACCACCCCCCAGGGGCAGCCTGCCGGGCCGTTGTTGCATCGGCGTTGCCGCCGGCCGTCCGGTTGTGGACGGCTCGGAATGCGAACGACTCAGCCTCGGGTCAGCTTCTTGTACGTGGCCCGGTGCGGACGGGCGGCGTCGGCGCCCAGCCGCTCGATCTTGTTCTTCTCGTACGAGTCGAAGTTGCCCTCGAACCAGAACCACTTGCTCTCACCCTCGTACGCGAGGATGTGGGTCGCCACCCGGTCCAGGAACCAGCGGTCGTGGGAGATGACCACGGCGCAGCCCGGGAACTCGAGCAGGGCGTTCTCCAGCGAGGAGAGCGTCTCGACGTCGAGGTCGTTGGTGGGCTCGTCGAGGAGCAGCAGGTTGCCGCCCTGCTTGAGGGTGAGCGCCAGGTTGAGGCGGTTGCGCTCACCACCGGAGAGCACCCCGGCCGGCTTCTGCTGGTCCGGGCCCTTGAAGCCGAAGGCGGAGACGTAGGCGCGGGACGGCATCTCGACCTGGCCGACGTTGATCCAGTCGAGCTCGTCGGAGACGACGGCCCACAAGGTCTTCTTCGGGTCGATGTTGGCGCGGCCCTGGTCGACGTAGCTGACCTTGACGGTGTCGCCGACCTTGACGGTGCCGGCGTCCGGCTGCTCCTCGCCCAGCAGCATCTTGAACAGCGTGGTCTTGCCGGCGCCGTTCGGGCCGATCACGCCGACGATGCCGTTGCGGGGCAGGGTGAAGCTGAGGTCGTCGATCAGGACCTTCTCACCGAAGGCCTTGGAGAGGTTGTTGACCTCGACGACGATGCTGCCCAGGCGGGGGCCCGGCGGGATCTGGATCTCCTCGAAGTCCAGCTTCCGCATCTTGTCGGCCTCGGCCGCCATCTCCTCGTACCGCGCCAGGCGGGCCTTGGACTTGGCCTGCCGGCCCTTGGCGTTGGAGCGGACCCACTCCAGCTCCTCCTTGAGCCGCTTGGCGCGCTTGGCGTCCTTCTGGCCCTCGACCTTGAGGCGCGACTGCTTGGCCTCCAGGTAGGTGGAGTAGTTGCCCTCGTAGGGGTAGGCGCGGCCGCGGTCGAGCTCGAGGATCCACTCGGCGACGTTGTCCAGGAAGTACCGGTCGTGGGTGACCGCGACGACGGTGCCCGCGTACTTCTCCAGGTGCTGCTCCAGCCAGTTCACCGACTCGGCGTCCAGGTGGTTGGTGGGCTCGTCGAGCAGCAGCAGGTCCGGGGCCTCCAGCAGGAGCTTGCAGAGCGCCACGCGGCGGCGCTCACCACCGGAGAGCTTGGTGACCGGCCAGTCGCCGGGCGGGCAGCCCAGGGCGTCCATGGCCTGCTCCAGCTGGGCGTCCAGGTCCCAGGCGTTCGCGTGGTCCAGGTCCTCCTGGAGCTTGCCCATCTCTTCGAGCAGCGCGTCGGAGTAGTCGGTCGCCATCAGCTCGGCGATCTCGTTGAACCGGTCGAGCTTGCCCTTGACCTCCTTGACGCCGTCCTGCACGTTCTCCAGGACCGTCTTGGACTCGTCGAGCGGGGGCTCCTGGAGGAGCATGCCGACCGTGTACCCGGGCGAGATGTACGCCTCGCCGTTGGAGGGCTGGTCGAGGCCGGCCATCATCCGCAGCACGGTGGACTTACCCGCGCCGTTCGGGCCGACGACGCCGATCTTCGCTCCGGGGAGGAAGTTGAGGGTCACGTCGTCAAGGATGACCTTGTCGCCGTGTGCCTTGCGCACCTTGCGCATGGTGTAGATGAATTCCGCCACGTGAGATCGCTCCGGCGTCGTCGTGAGTAATCGGCTTGCAGCCTTCCATTGTGCCGCACCGGGCGGCGCCGCCCTAACGGCCGCCCTCCGGCGGCCCCGACGCGGACGGTCCCGCCCGCCGCGGATCGCGGGGGACGGGACCGTCTCAGCACTCAGACCCGGAGGTCAGGCCCGGTGGTCGGGCGGCAGTCGCCTCAGGCCGCGTTGCGGCCGTGGCGGCCGCGGCGACGCAGGGCGAAGACCGCACCCGCACCGGCGACGACCAGGGCGCCGGCGACGCCGGCGATGATGCCGGTGCCGCTACCGCCACCGGTGGAGGCCAGGCTGCCACCGCCCGTGGTGGTGCCGGTCGGCGGGGTGGAGGGAGAGGCGGACGGGGTCGCGCCACCGGTGCCACCGGTGGTGCTGGAGACCTTGCAGTCCAGGACGCCGCTGAACTCCTTGGTGAAGTTCGGGCCGGTCACCTTGATCTTGTACGAGGCGTCCTCCGCGACCGGGACGAGCACGGTCTCGGTCTTGCCCGGGGCGACGTTGACGGTCTTGCCGGGAGCGACGGTCACGTCGGCCGCCTCGTCACCGCCGTTGGTGACGGTGACCTGGACGCCGTTCTTGGTGCAGTCGATCTTGGCGGCGGCCGACAGCTGCGGGCCCTTCGCCTGGGTCCAGGTGGCCTGGGCGTTCTTGTTGACCGTGACCTCCTCGGAGCCGGCCAGGATCATGCTCTGGCTGTGCTTCTCGGGGGTGTAGCCGATGCTCAGGAACACTCGGCCGGTCTGCACGACGGTGGTCGCCGTGGCGTTGACCTTGGCCGAGCCCGCCGCGGTGCCGGCCGGGACGTCCAGGAAGAGCTGGGTGTCCTTGGCGATCGGACCGGTGAGGGTCGAGACGGCCTTGCCGTCCTTGTCGAGCAGCTTGACCTTGCCGCCGGAGGCGTCGTCGGAGACCGACAGCTTGACCGACTCGGCGCTGCTGTTGAGGGTGAACGGGCCGAGCTTGGTGCCCGACTTGCCGTTGACCGAGGCCGGGTCGAGGTCCAGCGACGGCTTGGGCTCCGGCATGCCCGTGTTCGCGGAGCCCGCGAGGTACTCGGTGAGCTGCTTGGCCTCCGCGTCCAGCGGGGTGGCCGTGGTCTTGTTGTCCGAGAAGCGCCAGATCGCGGCCTGGGTACCGGCGGCCGCGTCCTCCTTGGTGAAGTCACCGCTCACGCCGGCGGCCTTCTTGACCGTGTCGAGGTCGAGCTTCGGGTAGGAGTGCTCCAGGATCCAGCGGATCTTGCCGGCCGCCTCGGCCTTGCCGGGGGCACCCAGCGAGCTGGAGGACCAGTCCGACTCCTGGTACTTGATCTCGCCCTTGATGTCGACGCCGTGGTCGACGTCGATGCAGTAGGTCTGGATCTTCTTGCCGTCGGAGGTCAGCAGAGTGAAGAGGCCACCGTCGATCTTGTGGTTGGCATCGACCTGCACCGGTCCGCTCAGCATGGTCGGCTGGATCGTCGCGGTGATCCCCGAACCCGATTCCCCCTCGGCGGCCGGAGCCGCACCTGCCGCGAAGGCCCCGCCAGCGACCGCCAGGCTCGATGCGAGCATGACAGTGGCTATCCGGGAGAGAGCCCGCCCCTGCTTGTGGAACATGTGTTGATCCCTTCGGGCTTGACCGCGCTCGTGGCCGGTCGCCCCTGCAAAGCGGCGCCCCCTGTGACGCCACTGCACCTGTGTGGACCAGACGCATCCTATTGACCTGCCGCGATGTTCAAACCGTAGTAGCAAACCAGGACAGTTCCGTGGCTATATCGTTATCAAACAGCTGATCATCAACAGTTGTTGACGCTTCGACAGAATGGCCCGTCGATTCCATGACCCTGTGGGCTTTGTGCCCGACTGCACTCCACGGCCCACGAAGTGCCGGTATTTCGGTCAGATTTGAACCTTAGTCGACAAGTTCCCCCCGGCCCGACACAACTCCACCACGCGCCTCACCCGCCACCTCCATCGGCGGCCAACTCCCCTCCCGAATCGCCCACATCGCCCACATCGGACACCCCGGCCGGCCCCGCAACCCGCCTGGCCTCGACCGCCGCGACGATCCAGCCCGGCAGGGCCTGCTCCACCGATGTGACGGCCGGCGGCAGCTCGGCGCGACCGGCGCGGGCCGCCGCGGCCTGACCCACCAGCAGCTCCGGCTTCGCCTGCACGGCCCGACGGAACGCCGAGGTGCCCCGGGAGAGGTCGTGGCCCACCACCCGGGCGTCGATCTCCACCACCGCCCGCCTGCGCTCCTCCTCCTCCCACTCCTTGACCCTCAGTCGGCCGCTGACCACCACCGGATCCCCCTTGCTCACCGAGCTGACCAGGTTGGTCGCCAGCCAGCGCCAGGCCACCACCGTCACCCAGCTGGTGTCACCGTCCACCCAGTCACCGCTGCCCCGGTCGAAGCGCCGCTCCGTGGTCGCCATGCGGAAGTTGGCGACCGGCACTCCGGCGGCCGTCTGCGCGTAGCTGACCACCGAGGCCACGTTCCCGACCATGGTCACCAGGGTCTCGTTCACCACACACCCCTTGTTTCCGGGCCGGCGCGCCGCCGGCCCACTCGTCACCCACCCGCCGGCCGCCGGGCAGCCCCACCCGCCGACCGCCATTCGGCCACCGCGGACGGACACCCGCCGGCCGCCATTCACCGGCCCGCACCGACCGGCTGCGGGCGCCGGCCGAACCCGGAGCGGAATCCCGCCGGGGCATTCCCGGAGCAATCCGCCGGAGATCAGAGTGACCCCAATCGACAGCACCCGCCGAGCACGTCGAAATCCCTGTGGAAAAGTCCCGCATGTGGATAACCCGAATACCTCGACCGGGTTAATCAACCCTGAATTCAGTAAGGTTGGGAACTCTCTCATCCTCGCGGACATGACAACGAATCACGCAAACCGCACATCCCACCAGGACCCGAACGAGTGGCCAGCCGCCCGCCCGGGGCATGTCATCCGACCGAACTAACCCAAATCCGGCCCCCACCCGTCACTACCGCCGGGTATTCTCCGCACCGAATCCATAACGGGTGGGGAGGCAGCCCCGTAACGAGTGCACAACGTCCGGCTCCAAGGCCCCTCAGGGCGCTGCACGTCCGGCCACCACCTGCGATTATCGGACCGCTCCACCAAGGCCGACACACCCGACCCGACACCTGAACGCCCGGTGGAGGATCCCGACACCCGTATCCTGTCCCGGAACATCCAGCCCCCGGCCAGGGGTCGGGTGGCGCCCGCCCACCGGGTACCCGAGAGACCTACCGCGGTCGCGACAATGCGTCCGCAGTCCCTCACTCAGCGCAGTCGAAGGCCGGTTTTCCCGGCCTGACACCCCGCCCGGCCCCCATAGCTCAGCGGATAGAGCACCCGCCTTCTAAGCGGTAGGTCGCAGGTTCGAATCCTGCTGGGGGCGCCGACGCCCCGCCCGAATGACCCGGGCGGCAATCCGGCCGGCCGGGCTCAGCCCGTCGAGCAGCCCGGAGCACGGCCTTCCACGGCACCGGGCACGGCGCCGGGCGCGGCAGCCGCCGAGAGCGCCGCCAGATAGCGGTCGACCAAGCGAATCTGGCGTTCCGGGGGGAACTCCTGCGGCGCGAACAGCGCCTGCACCACCAGCCCCAGGACGTAGCTCTGCACCGCGGCGGCCACCTCCAGGTCCGCCGGATCCACCGCGCCCTCGCCGCCCGCACCGGCCGCGCCGCCCTCGCCGCCCTCGCCGCCCGCACCGCCCGTGCCCCCGAGCCCGCCCACCCCCACTCCCGCCGCCGGATCCACCGGCCCCGGCTCGGCCGGCAGCTCACCGAGCCGCCGCGCCCGCGCGACGTGCCCGGCCATCCGCAGCCGGGAGCGCCGGTAGCGCTCGGCGTGCTCCGCGGCCAGCTCCGGGTCGGCCAGCGCCACGTCCCAGGAGGCGACCCAGATCCGGTTGTCGGCCGCGCCCTCCGCCGTCAGCGGCAGGATGTCCAGCAGGACCGCCCGCAGCGTCGCCAGCCCGGGGGCGGCCTCGTCGACACCCGGGCGCGCCCGCCCCGCCGAGCGCCGGTCCAGGACTTCGAGGGCGTGCCGCACCAGCGCCCTCTTGTTCGGGAAGTAGTGGGTGAGCAGCCCGGTGGAGGCGCCCATCTCGGCCGCGACCGCGCGCAGCGTCAGGGCGCCGAAGCCGCCGTTCGCCAGCACCCGCCAGACCGCTTCGGAGACATCGGCGCGACGGGCTTCATGGTCTCCACGGGCAGGCGTCATGGCCGCCATGGTACCTACCAAACGTTTGTTATGTACTCTGGTCGAGCTCGCGCCCGCACCGCCCGCACGCCCGACCCGGAGGCCCGCCGTGTACGCCGTACCGCTCACCGAGGACGCCGAACTCCGCCCGCTGGAGCCCTGGCAGGCCGAGGAGTTCCTGACCCACATGGACCGGGCCCGATCCGGCATCGACCCCTGGATCCCCTGGGCCTCGCGCTCCACCGACCTGGACTCGGCCCGCGCCACCCTCCAGGGGTACGCGGACCGGCAGGCCACCGACACCGGCCGGATCCACGGCATCTGGCTGGACGGCACCCTGGTGGGCGGGGTGATGTTCGTCCACTTCGACCCCGCCGCCGGCACCTGCGAGGTCGGCGTCTGGAGCGAGCCCGCCGGGCAGGGCCGCGGCCTGATCACCGCGGCGGTCCGGCACCTGATCGACTACGCGCTTGTCGAGCGCGGCCTGCACCGGGTGGAGTGGTGGAACACCAGCCACAACCTCCGCAGCCGCGCGGTCGCGCAGCGGATGGGGATGCGCCGGGACGGAGTGCTGCGGGAGTACTTCCTGCACAACGGCGTCCGGCACGACATGGAGGTGTGGTCGGTGCTGGCCCACGAGTGGCCGGGCGCCGGGGCGTAATCCGGGTGACACCGGGCCTGTTGCGTCCGATCATCGTGCGGAGCCGAGGAACCGAGCGACCGAGGAGCCCCGCGAATGATCCGCCGCAGCACCGTCCCGAGCCTGTTCCCCCCGCCCGGTTACGCGCACACGGCGGTGGTGGAGGCCGGCACCCGGCTGGCCTTCCTGGCCGGGGCGGTGCCGCTGGACGCCGACGGGCAGCTGGTCGGCCCCGGCGACCACGTGGCCCAGACCCGGCAGGTGCTGGCCAATCTGGAGTCGGCCCTGCACTCGATCGGCAGCGACCTGGCCCAGGTGGTCGCCAGCACCGTCCACGTGGTCTCCCCCACCCCCGGCGCGCTCAGCGAGGTGTGGGAGGTGGTGGACGCCTCGGGCCTGGCCGACGGGCCGCACACCTCGACCCTGCTGGGCGTCTCCTGCCTGGGCTACACCGGCCAGTTGGTGGAGATCACAGTGACCGCCGTGGTCCCGGACGGAGCCGCTGTGCAAGGGTGAGGCGGACATCCCCAGCACCCCGGAGGCAGTGATGGTCGAGCCGGTCGAGACCGGAGTGGACGGCCTGCGCGCCGAGGTGGACGGCGCCGTCGCCACCCTGGTGCTGGACCGCCCGGCCCGCCGCAACGCCGTCACCCGGGCGATGTGGCGGGGGATCCCCGGGGTGCTCGGCCGGCTGGCCGCCCACCCGGACGTCCGGGCGCTGGTGCTCACCGGCGCCGTCGGCACCTTCTCCGCCGGCGCGGACATCACCGAACTCGCCACCGTGTACGCGGATCCGGACCGGGCCGAGGCCTACCACGCGGAGAACGTCGCGGCCGAGGAGGCCCTGGCGGCCTTCCCGCAGCCCACCCTCGCCGTGGTGCACGGCGCCTGCGTGGGGGGCGGCTGCCAGCTGGCGGTCGCCTGCGACCTGCGGTTCGCCGCCGAGGACGCCCGGTTCGGCATCACCCCGGCCAAGCTGGGTGTGGTCTACCCGGCGGCGCCGACCCTCCGGCTGACCCGGCTGGTCGGTCCGGCCCGGGCCAAGTACCTGCTGTTCTCCGGCGAGTTGGTGACCGCCGGGCGCGCGGAGCGGTACGGCCTGGTCGACGAGGTGCTGCCGGCCGCCGAACTGGACTCCCGGGCGGCGGAGTTCGCCCGGCTGCTGAGCCGGCGCTCGCCGCAGACCATCGGCGCGGTGAAGGCGGCGCTGTCCGTCCCGCCTGAGCAGGCCGCCCAGGCACTGGCCCCGTGGGCGCAGAAGTCCCGGCAGGCGCCGGACGCCCGGGAGGGGCTGGCCGCGTTCCTGGAACGGCGTGAGCCACAATTCTGAGCGACGCTTTCCGCCTATGGATCGGCTTTTGATGGACACCCAGGCTCCGCCCCTGCCCGACGAGCACCCGACCGGCGGGAGCGCGGTCGACGGGCCCACCAGCGCCGGGCCCGAAGCCTCCCGGCAGCACCGCCGGGCCCGGCTGATCACCGACGGCGTGGAGCCCAAGAACGTGATCATCGCCGCTCTGCCGCTGGTCGGCGTGGGCCGCTACGGCCTGGTCGGCCTCGGCTGGGCGGTGTTCGCCGCGCTGTTCGCGGCCGTCATACCGACCTGGTTCATCCGGCACGGGATGCGCCGCGGCCGGATCGAGGACCGGCACGTCGGTCGCCGGCAGCGCCGGCTGGTGGTGCTGCCGTTCGTGATGCTCTCGGTGCTGACCAGCCTGGTGACGCTCGTGCTGCTGGACGCACCGGCCGACATGACGGCCATGGTGCTGGCCATGTTCGCCTCGCTGGTGCCGCTGCTGCTGGTCACCGTCTGGTGGAAGATCTCCGTGCACACCGCCGTGACCAGCGGCGCGATCATCTGCGTGGCCATCGCGCTCGGGCCCTGGTGGCTGCTGGCGTACCCGCTGGTCCCGCTGGTCGGGTGGTCCCGGGTGCTGCTCCGGGATCACACGCCCGCCCAGACCGTCGCGGGCAGCGTGGTCGGCGCCCTGACGGCCGGCCTGGTGTTCTGGGCCGCCCGCTGAGGCCGCCCGCTGAGGGCACCCCCTGAGGGCACCCCGGGCGACGGCCCCGGGCGCCCCGGCCAACGGCCCGGGCGCCTCTGGGCGGCGGCGCTCAGCGGATCGGCAGCCCCGAGATCGCCCGGGCGATGACCAGCCGCTGGATCTCGCTGGTCCCCTCGAAGATGGTGTAGATCGCGCTGTCCCGGTGCATCCGCTCCACCGGGTACTCCCGGGTGAAGCCGTTGCCGCCGAGGATCTGCATCGCCTGCGAGGTCACCCACTTCGCCGTCTCACCGGCGTAGAGCTTGGACATCGAGCCCTCCGCGGCGGTGAACGGCTGGTTGTTGGCCGCCATCCAGGAGGCCCGCCAGACCAGCAACCGGGCGGCGTCGATCCTGGTCTTCATGTCCGCCAGCTGGAAGGCCACACCCTGGTTGTCGATGATCGGCCGGCCGAACTGCTCCCGGGTCATGGCGTAGTCCAGCGCCACCTCGTAGGCGGCCCGGGCGATCCCGATCGCCTGCGCGCCGACGGCCGGCCGGGAGGCCTCGAAGGTGGCCATCGCCGCGTTCTTCCCGGTACCGGCGGCGCCCGAGCGCGCCGCCCCGCCGCCGGCCGCCCGCTCGCGGGCCCGGGCGAGGCGCTCGTCCAGCTTCTCCTTGCCGCCGAGCAGGCAGTGCCCGGGCACCCGGACGCCGTCCAGCACCACCTCGGCGGTGTGCGAGGCCCGGATGCCGTGCTTCTTGAACTTCTGCCCCTGGGCCAGTCCGGGGGTGCCCGGCGGCACGATGAACGAGGCCTGCCCGCGCGCCCCGAGCGCCGGGTCGACGGTCGCGACCACCACGTGCACATGGGCGATGCCGCCGTTGGTGGCCCAGGTCTTGGTGCCGTTCAGCACCCACTCGTCGGTGGCCTCCTGGTACACCGCCCGGGTGCGCAGCGCGGAGACGTCCGAGCCGGCGTCCGGCTCGGAGGAGCAGAAGGCGGCCAGCTTGACGTCGTCCGGGGTGCCGAACATCTGCGGCGCCCAGGTGCCGATCTGCTCGTCGGTGCCGTTGGCGAGCACGGCGACGGCGGCCAGCGTGGTGCCGACGATGGCGAGGCCGAGGCCCGCGTCGCCCCAGAACAGCTCCTCCATGGCGATCGGGATGCCGACGCCGGACGGGTCGAAGTACTGCTGGGCGTAGAAGTCCAGCGAGTAGATCCCCAGCTTGGCGGCCTCCTGGATGATCGGCCAGGGGGTCTCCTCGCGCTCGTCCCACTCGGCGGCGGCCGGCCGCATGACGTCGGCGGCGAAGCCGTGCAGCCAGTCGCGGACGGCCAGCTGGTCCGGGCCCGGGTCCAGGGAGAAGGTGCTCATGGTGCCTCCGGTCGACGGGTTCGCGCTTCGGGTCGCGCGGCGGTTCTCGCATCGGGTCGCGCGCCGGCCCGCACCGCGGTGCGGCGGTGCGGTCGGCGGCGCGGCCAGGGGTGCGGTCAGGGGTGCGGTCAGGGGTGCGGGGGGCCGGGTGCGGGCCTTGGTGGCGGCCCGCGCCGCAGGGCGTGTTACCTCGGGTAACATCAAGGGAGTCTGCTACTGATTGGTAACGCCTGTCAACGCCCGCCACGCCCCCGAACGCAGGAGCCAGCACTGTGCCGACGCCCCCCGCCCAGCCCACCGGTGAGCTGCGCCGCGAGCAGTTGCTCAACGCCGCCGACCGGGTCGTCCAGCGCGAGGGGCCCGGCGCCAGCATGAACGCGATCGCCGCCGAGGCCGGCATCACCAAGCCGATCCTCTACCGGCACTTCGGCGACCGGAACGGCCTGATCGGCGCGCTGACCGAGCGCCACACCAGCGGGCTGCTGGCCGCCGTGCGGGCGGCGCTCAACGAGCCGCTGGAGCGCCGGGACCGGGTGGAGCACGTGCTGGACACCTACCTGGCCGCGATCGAGTCCCGGCCCCAGGTGTACCGGCTGCTCACCCACCCGGAGGGCGGCGATCCGACCGGCGCGGGCAACGCGCTGGCCCCGGCCCTGCGGCAGATCGCCGAGGAGATCACCAAGGCGGTGCAGACCCAGGTCGACCTGGGCGCCGACGGCCCGCTGCTCTCCGAAACCTGGGGCCGGGCGGTCACCGGGATGGTGCTGGCGGCCGGCGACTGGTGGCTGGAGCAGCGGCCCTGCCCGCGGGCCCGGATGGTGCAGGCGCTCGCCGACCTGCTCTGGGGCCGGCTGGCCGCCGCGGGCGACCTGCCCGGAGCCGTCGCGGCCGCACCGCAGGCCGCACCGCAGGCCGACTGATCCACCGTCGCCACCAGCGGAGATCAACTGAACATGAGTCATGCTCACCTCTTGTGCGGGGCACCGCCATGGGGCAGGATCGGCCCGCACCGCCGCCCTGAACCCCCGCCCTGAGCCCCCTTCGAGGTGTCCTGTGCGCGTTCGCCGCTCCGCCGCCGCCCTGTGCCTGGCCGTCGCCGCCGTGCTGACCTCCACCCCCGCGGCCACCGCAGCCACAGCCACAGCCACAGCCACAGCTGGCACCGTACCCGCCGAACACGGCCGCCCCGTGGCCGCGTTCCCCACCGGGACGGTCACCACCGCCGACGGCCGCACCCTGTTCACGGACGAGGCCGGGCGGGTCCTGCAGCTGCGCGGCTTCAACCTCGACAAGTACGGCGAGGCCACCGAGGCCGACCTCCGGTCGATCGCCGCCCGCGGCTTCACCCTGGTCCGGGTGGCCGTCTCCTGGACCAGGCTGGAGCCGGCCCGGGGCCGCTACGACCGGGCCGAACTGGACCGGCTGCACCGGGTGCTGGGCTGGGCCGAGCGGTACGGGCTGCTGGCCGTGATCGACTTCCACCAGGACGTCTACGGGCCGAAGTTCGGCGGCGGCGACCGGGGCATCCCGCTCTGGGCCACCCGGGACGAGGGCCTGCCGTTCGTCGAGGACCCGGACGACTGGTTCGCCGGGTACTTCCAGCCCGCCGTCCAGGCCGCCTTCCGCCACCTGTACGACGACGCCGACCTGCGCCGCCTGCAGGCCGGGTTCTACACCTGGCTGGCCACCGAACTGCGCGGCCACCGCTCGCTGCTCGGCTACGACCTGTTCAACGAGCCGTCCGGGCCGATCGACGGCGACCCGGCCGACCCCGCGGTGCTGGTGGCGGCCTCGGCGGCGCTGGAGCGCGACCGGCTGCCCGCGATGTACCGGCGGCTGATCACCGCGATCCGCCGGGTGGACGACCGCTCCTGGCTGTTCGTGGAGCCGACCGTCCTGGTCGGCCAGGGCGTGCCCACCCAGCTGCCCGCCCTGTCCGACCCGCGCCCCGGCCCGGACCGGCTCGGCTACGCGCCGCACTTCTACGACACCGCCGTCGAGGCGGGCCGGGACTGGGATCCGGCGGGCGGCTTCGTCGAGCGCTACACCGCCGCGATCTCCGCGTATCCGGCCGCGCACCGGCTGCCGGTCCTGGTCGGCGAGTGGGGCCCTCCGAACTCCCGGACACCGGGCAATGCCGAGCTGGTCCGCCGTCAGGTCGAGGCGATGTCCGGCTTCGCGGCCGGCTGGACCATGTGGTACTGGTGCCGGGGCACCGGCGGCTACTGCGCGCCCGGCCCGGACGGCCGGCCCGCGCCCGGGGAGGAGCCGGCCTTCGGCCCGTACCCGGCCGCGCTGGCCGGGCGGCCGGTCTCCGAGGGCTACCGGGACGGCGGTCGCTGGTCGCTGACCTTCATCGCGGGGCGAACCCCGGGCCGGACCGAGGTGGTGCTGCCCGCCGGTGCCTACCCGCACGGCGTCCGGGTGACGGTCGCCGGGGCCCGGGCCGCGGTGGTGGACGTCCGGCAACCGGAGGCGGACCGGGCCGGGGTGGCCGGGATCCTGCTGCCGGGCGTCCGCGCGGGGGCGAGCGTCACGGTGACCCTCGCCCCCCGCTGACCGAGCGGCTCAGCCGAGCCCGCGCCGGGCCAGCAGCGGCTCGGTCCGCGGGTCGCGGCCGAGCACCGCCCGGAAGGACTCCAGCGCTTCGCGGCTGCCGCCCCTGGAGAGCAGCTCGGCCCGGAAGATCCCGCCGCTCTCGCGCACCGGGCGGCCGTTGGTCCGGAACCACTCGACGGTGTCGGCGTCCATCACCTCGGACCAGATGTAGGCGTAGTACCCGGCGCTGTACTCGTCCGCGAAGATGTGGCTGAAGTAGCTGGTGCGGTAACGCGGCGGGATGCCGGGGACCAGCAGCCCGGCCCGGGCGAGCGCCCGCGCCTCGAACTCCTCGGCGTCGGCGATCTCCTGGCCGGCCGGGAGGGTGTGCCAGGCCCAGTCGAGCAGGGCCGCCGCCAGGTACTCCACCGTGCGGAAGCCCTGGCCGAAGTTCTCCGCCGCCTCCAGCCGCCGCAGCAGCTCCTCCGGCAGCGGTGCGCCGCTCTCGTGGTGCCGGGCGAAGTTGGCCAGCACCTCGGGCCAGGTCATCCACATCTCGTTGACCTGGGAGGGGAACTCGACGAAGTCGCGCGGCACCGCGGTGCCGGTGAACAGCGGGTAGCGGACCGCGGAGAACAGGCCGTGCAGGGCGTGGCCGAACTCGTGGAACAGGGTGCGGACCTCGTCCCAGGTGAGCAGGGCGTGCTCGCCCGGCGCCGGCTTGGCGATGTTGAGGTTGTTCACCACCACCGGCCGCCGGCCCAGCAGCTCGGACTGCTCGACCAGTTCGTTCATCCAGGCGCCGCCGCGCTTGGTGTCCCGGGCGAAGAAGTCCGCCACGAAGAGGCCGAGCGCCGTGCCGTCGGCCTCGAAGACCTCGAAGACCCGGGCGTCCGGGTGGTAGGCCGTCAGGTCGGCGCGCTCGGTGAAGGTCAGCCCGTAGGCCAGGCCGGCCGCGAAGAACACGCCGTCGTGCAGCACCCGCTCCAGCTCCAGGTACGGGCGCAGTGCCGAGGCGTCCAGCTGGTAGGAGGTCCGGCGGACCTGCTCCGCGTAGAACGCCCAGTCGTGGGCGGCGAGTTCGGTGATGCCGTCGGCCTCGGCGGCCTTGCCCAGCTCGGCCCGCTCGCGCTCGGCGTTGGCGACGGCCGGCGCGACCAGGCGGGCGAGCAGGGCGTCGACGGCCTCGACGCTGCCGGCGGTCTCGTCGGCGACCACATGGGCGGCGTGGCTCGGGTGGCCGAGCAGCTCGGCCCGCTCGGCCCGCAGCCCGGCCAGGCGGATCGCCAGCGGGCCGTTGGTCCCGGCGGCGCGGCCGAGGGCGGCGGTCAGCAGCCGCTCGCGCAGCGCGCGGTCGGTCAGCTGGGCCAGCTCGGGCTGGTTGGAGATGTTCTTCAGGCTCAGCACGTACTTGCCGTCCAGCCCGAGCGCCCGCCCGTTCTCGGCGGCCGCGGCGACGGCGTCGGCCGAGAGGCCGGCCAGCTCCTCGGCCCGGTCGAGCACGATCGCCCGCTCCTTGTCGGCCGTGCGCAGGTTCTTGCGGAAGGCCGCGGCATCGGTCGCGAGCTGGGCGTTGATCTCGCGCAGCCGCTGCTGCTCGGTGGCGCCGAGCCGGGCGCCGGCGCGGACGAAGGCGCTGTGGTGGCGCTCCAGCAGCCGCAGCGACTGGGGGTCGAGGCCGAGGCCCGCGCGGACCTGGTGGAGGGTGTCGAACCGGGCGAACAGCGCCGGGTCGAGCAGGATCGCGTCCTGGTGCGCCGCGAGCCGGGGGCTGATCCGTGCGTCCAACTCCTGCACCGCCGCGGTGCCGTCGGAGGACGACTGGTTGGCGAAGACCAGCTCGACCCGGCGCAGCAGGGCTCCGGAACGCTCCAGCGCCACCACGGTGTTCTCGAAACTCGCCGGCTCCCGGTTCGCCGTGATCGCGGCGATCTCGGCGAGCTGCTCGGCCATGCCCCGCTCGAAGGCCGGCAGGTAGTGCTCTTCCCGGATCTCGGCGAAGGGCGGCAGTTCGTAGGCCAGGGTGCTTGGCCCGAAGAAGGGGTTGAGACTCATTCGACCGACCATACGCGGTGGCATCAAAGCTGCCTACCTCCACTTTTGAAGGCCGGTCAGTCGGCCGTCGGCCAGTCCCAACCCGGCTGCAGGAAGCGGCCGCGACGGTCCGAGACGCCGCGGATCTCGCTGATCGGACCGTCGCCGACGGTGAGGACGAACACCGCCTCGGTGCGGAACGCGCGCCCGGTCGGCCGCGGCATCCGCGGGTGGGCGCCGGAGCTGACGCCGCTCTGGGTGATCCTGGCGACCACCCGGTCGCCCTCGGCGATCAGCTCGTCGATCTCCGCCTGGTACCGCCGGAGCGCGGTCAGCTGCGGAACCGACCGCCAGGCGCGCCGGTCTGGACCGTGCCGAAGTGCTCCGGGCCGCGCTCGAACCCGCCGACCGGGACGGCATCGAGAAGCTCTCGATGCGCCGGCCCGGCCCGGCGCGGCGCTCGGCGTCGAGGCGATGACGCTGTACCACTACGTCCCCACCAAGGGCGCGCTGCTGGACGGCCTGGTCGAGCTGGTGGTCGCCGCGGTCCGCCCGGCCCTCGTCGGCTCGCCGACCGAGGGCCCGACCGAGGGC
This sequence comes from Kitasatospora sp. NPDC049258, assembly GCF_040678895.1. Classification (NCBI taxonomy): domain Bacteria; kingdom Bacillati; phylum Actinomycetota; class Actinomycetes; order Kitasatosporales; family Streptomycetaceae; genus Kitasatospora; species Kitasatospora sp. NPDC049258. The sequence goes on along the minus strand of NZ_JBFAQT010000004.1, from coordinate 14,730 downwards.
CCGGCCGACGACCCGACCGAGGGCCCGGCCGACGCCTGGCCCGCCCTGCTGCGCGGCTTCGCGGTCGCCTTCCGGGCCGAGCCGCTGCGCCGTCCCGGGGTGATCCCGCTGGTCGCCACCCGGCCGGTCGGCACCCCGGACGCCCTGCGGACGGTCGAGGAGACCGCCGCCGCCCTCGGCCGGGCCGGGCTCCCCACCCTGGCCGCCGCCGTGGCCGGCGGACTCGGCACCCCGGCCGACCACCAGGCCCGCTTCGACCTCGCTCTCGACGCGCTGCTCACCGGCCCGGCCGCGGCCTGCCGCTGACTGTCCGACCCACCCGCTACCGTCGGACCCGCACCGCGGATCCGCACCCGCGGCCGACCCAGGAGAGGAGGCACCGCCGATGGCAGCGCCGACCGCACCACGCTTCGCCCTCGTGCCCGACCAGCACGGGGCCGGCGGACGCCTCCAGCCGCTGGACGAATCCGGCACCCCGCTCGGCCCGCCGGTCCACCACCCGCGCCTGGCCGCCGCGGTCGCCGCCGCCGAGGAGGCCGGGCAGCCGCGCTGGGTCTGGGCCGCCGCCGACAGCGGGTACGCGCCGCTGCTCCCGCTCCGCCTCGGCCGCTGCCACGACCTGCGGCTGGTCGAGGCGCTGCTGCTGGGCCACGAGGGCCGCTGGGGCGCGCCGCGCTCGCTCGGCGCCGCCTGGGCCAGGCTGAAGGGCCTGCCCGTCCCCGCCGACCTGCCCGAAGCCGGCGTCGACGACCAGGACAGCCTGTTCGCCCCGGACCGCCTCCAGCTCCCGCCGGGCACCGACCCGCTCGCGGCCGTGGTGGCCGTGCACGCCGAGCAGCAGCGCCGGCTCGGGGCCGTCGCCGATCCGGCCGCCCGCTCCCGGTTCCGCCTGCTGGTGGCGGCCGAATCGGCCGGCGCGCTGCTGGCCGCCGAGATGGCCCACGACGGCCTGCCCTGGCGCACCGACGTCCACGACCAGTTGCTCACCGAGCTGCTCGGCCCCCGCCCGGCCATCCCCGGCACCCAGCCCAAGCGGCTGGCCGAGCTCTCGGTCGAGCTGCAGCAGTCGCTCGGCGGCCGCCCGTTCAACCCCGACTCGCACGGCCAGGTGCTGCGGGCCTTCGCCGACCGCGGCATCCAGCTCGGCTCCACCCGCAGCTGGGAGCTGCGCTCGGTCGACCACCCCGCGGCCGAGCTGATGATCCGCTACAAGGAGCTCTCCCGGCTGCACGCCGCCCACGGCTGGGCCTGGCAGGACACCTGGGCCAGGGGCGGGCGGTTCCGCCCCGAGTACGTGGTCGGCGGCGTGGTCTCCGGGCGCTGGGCCAGCCGTGGCGGCGGGGCGCTGCAGATCCCCCGGGTGCTGCGCGGCGCGGTGGTCGCCGACCCGGGCTGGGCCCTGGTGGTCGCGGACGCGGCCCAGCTGGAGCCCCGGGTGCTGGCCGCCCTCTCCGAGGACGCGGGCCTGGCCCGCAGCGCCGCCGGCGGCGACCTGTACCAGGCACTCGCCGCCACCGCCTTCCAGGGCGACCGGGAGAAGGCCAAGCTCGGCCTGCTCGGCGCCATGTACGGCCAGACCAGCGGCGACATCGGCCCGCTGCTGGCCACCCTGCGGCGCCGCTACCCCGCCGCGATGGGCTACGTCGAGGCCGCCGCCCGCACGGGCGAGGACGGCGGCGTGGTGCACTCCCGGCTCGGCCGGGCCTGCCCGCCGCCCTCCGCCGACTGGCTCGACCTGACCGAGGCCCCGGAGAGCGCGGGCGACACCGGCGGGCGCTCCGCCCGGGCCCGGGGCCGGTTCACCCGCAACTTCGTGATCCAGGCCAGCGGCGCCGACTGGGCGCTCGCCCTGCTCGCCTCGCTGCGCCGCCGGCTGGCCGTGCTCGCCCACGGCCGGGACCGCCCGCACCTGGTGTTCTTCCAGCACGACGAGGTGATGGTGCACACCCCGCTCGACCTGGCCGACCAGGTGGCGGAGGCCGTCGCCGCGGCGGGCGAGGAGGCCCGCCTCCTGGTGTTCGGCGACACCCCGGTCCGCTTCCCGCTGAGCACCGCCGTGGTGGAGCGCTACGCCGACGCCAAGTAGCGGGCGGCTCAGAACTTCCGAAAGCCCCTGGCCTGCTCGGCGGCCGCCACCACCTCGGCCAGCGCGGCACCGGTCGAGGCCGTCACCACCGCGGCCACCGCGCCCTCCACCAGCGGCGCGTCCGCCAGCACCAGGTCCTCGTCCGGGTGGTCCGCCAGTACGGTGCGCGCGGTCAGCACCGAGCTGCCGAGATCGGCCAGCAGGACCACGCCGGCCCCGCCGTCCGCGGCCCGCACCGCCCGGGCGATCAGCTCGTAGCTGGTGCCGAGCCCGCCCTCGGCCGTGCCCGCCGCCGGCACCACCGTCACCGCCGCACCGCCCAGCCGCGCCAGCAGCTCGCCCAGGCCCGCCGCCAGCGCGGCGCTGTGCGAGACCAGTACCACGCCGACCCGACCGTCCACGGGCCGAGCCTAACCGGCCCCGCCGGCACGGTGGTTCGTGCCCGCGGCGTGTCGTTGCGGGCGGTCGCCGGGCACCCCGGGCGTAACGTCGGTCGAAGGATCCGCCGAGGGGAGCCAGCGCCGTGAAGAAGCTGATCAACGACCCGGGGACCGTCCTGCCGGACGCGCTCGCCGGGTTCGCCGCCGCCCACCCCGAGCTGGCCGTGGACCTGGCCGCCCGGGTGGTCGCCCGAACCACCCGGCCGGTCAGGCCCAAGGTCGCCCTGGTCTCCGGCGGCGGTTCCGGGCACGAGCCGCTGCACGCCGGCTTCGTCGGCCCCGGCATGCTCGACGCGGCCTGCCCGGGCGAGATCTTCACCTCCCCGGTGCCCGACCAGGTGCTCGCGGCGGCCCGGGCCGTGCAGCAGGGCAGGGGCGTCCTGCTGGTGGTGAAGAACTACACCGGCGACGTGCTGAACTTCCGGCTCGCCGCCGAGCTCGCCGCCGAGGAGGGCATCGAGGTCCGCACCGTCCTGGTGGCGGACGACGTCGCCGTCCAGGACTCCACCTGGACGGCCGGGCGCCGCGGCACCGGCGCCACCGTCGCGGTGGAGAAGATCGCCGGTGCGCTGGCCGAGCTCGGGGCAGCGCTGCCGGAGGTCGCCGCCGTCGCCGAGCGGGTCGCCGCCGCCTCCCGTTCCTTCGCGATCGCCCTCACCGCCGCCACCGTGCCGGGCGTCGGGCACCCCGGGTTCGACCTGCCGGAGGACCGGATCGAGGTCGGCGTCGGCATCCACGGCGAACCGGGCCGCCGCCGCGCCCCGCTGCGCCCCGCCCGCGAGCTGGTCGCGGAGGTGGTGGACACCATCCTCGCCGACCACCACCTCGACCCGGGCGACCAGGTGATCGCGCTGGTCAACGGCCTGGGGGCGACCCCGCTGCTGGAGCTCTACCTGGTGTTCGGCGAGGTGCACGCCCGGCTCGCCGAGCGCGGCGTCCGGATCGCCCGCAACCTGGTCGGCAACTACGTCACCAGCCTGGACATGGCCGGCTTCTCCCTCACCCTCACCAAGGCCGACGACCACCTGCTGGAGCTCTGGGACGCCCCGGTGGCGACCCCCGCGCTCCACCGGTCCTGATCCGGAGCGCCCATGGACACCCTGGACACCGCCCTCGCGGCAGCCTGGCTGCGTGCCGCCGCCGCGGCGGTCGACCGGCACGCGCCGGAGCTGACCGCGCTGGACTCGGCGATCGGCGACGGCGACCACGGCAGCAACCTGCGCCGCGGCTTCACCGCGCTGGCCCCGCTGCTGGCCGCACCACCCGCCGGCGGCCCCGGCGAGCTGCTGCGGGCGGCCGGCAGCACCCTGATCTCCCGGGTCGGCGGGGCCAGCGGCCCGCTCTACGGCAGCGCGCTGCGGGCCCTGGGCGCCGCCCTGCCCGCTGCCCCGGCGACCGCCGCCGAGCTGGCCGAGGCGCTGGCCGCAGCGCTGGCCTCGGTGCAGCGGCTGGGCGGCGCGCAGGTCGGCGACAAGACCATGGTGGACGCGCTGGCCCCGGCCGCCGAGGCCTTCCGGGCGGCGGCCGGCCAGGGGCTGCCGGCGGCCGCCGAGGCCGCCGCCCGCGCCGCCGAGCAGGGCGCCCGCGACACCGTGCCGCTGCAGGCCCGCAAGGGCCGGGCCTCCTACCTGGGCCCGCGCAGCGTCGGCCACCAGGACCCGGGGGCCACCTCCACCGGGCTGATCCTGCGCGCGCTGGCCGAGGCGGCCGCCGCCGGCTGAGCCGGGGTCGGCCGGGGCCGGCCGGGGTCAGCCGCCGCGCCCGGCCGAGGAGCGGTCCTGGTCGCTGCGGCTGATCAGCATCAGCAGCGCGTCGTCCCCCAGCTCCCCGCCGGTGTGCACCAGCAGGTCCGCGTACACCCGCCCGACCGCCGACTCCAGCTCCGCGGGCGACCGGGCGGCCCCGCCCACCAGCGCGCCGACCCGGTCCGCCAGCGGGTAGAACTCGCCGGTGCGCCGGTGCCTGGCCTCCACCACCCCGTCGGTGCAGAGCACCAGGACGTCGTCCGCGCCGAACGGCACCCGCATGACGGCCGGCTCGCCGACCGCCAGCGAGCCCAGCCCCAGCGGCACCCAGGGGTCCGCGGCCTCCAGCACCGTCACCCGGCCCTCCCGGCTGACCTGGATCGGCGGCACATGGCCGAAGTGCAGCAGCTCGACCCGGCCCGGGTCGGCGAACTCGGCGAACAGCGCGGTGGTGAACTCGCCGTCCGGCACGTGCCGCTCCACGCTGGCCTCGATCCGCGCGGCGACCTTCCGCAGTTCCCGCTCGTCGTACGCGGCCTCCCGGAACGCGCCCAGCACCACCGCCGCCGTCTGCACCGCGCCCAGCCCCTTGCCGCGTACGTCGCCGACCAGCACCCGGGTGCCATTCGGCGTGTCCAGCACCGAGTAGAGGTCGCCGCCGATCCGGGCGGCGTCGGCCGCGGAGACGTACCGGACGGCCAGCTGCAGCGGCCCGACGCTCGGTCCCGGCTGGCGCAGCAGGGCCCGCTGGGCCGCCTCGGCGACCGAGCTGACGGCGGCGAAGGCGGCGGCCCGGCGCATCCGCAGCCGCGCGATCCAGGCGCTGATCGCGGTCATCGCCACGTAGCTCACCATCGCGCCGAGCAGGAACCGGCCGTCGCTGAGATCGGCCACCTGGTCGTAGTAGCTCAGCCAGACCAGCGAGACCAGGCCCAGCGCGCACACCAGCAGCAGCTCCAGCGGCCGCAGCGTCAGGCACGCGATCGACGGCACGACCACCATCAGCGGGGCCAGGTAGCGGTCCTTGCCGGACAGGTAGTCGGCCAGCGAGACCACCAGGATGGCCAGCAGGGCCGGTGCGGCCCTGCGCCGGAACGAGAGGTCCTGCAGGTCGGCGGCGAGCAGGGCGCTGCGCCGGCGGGCCGGCGGCACCCCGCCGGCCCTGGGCAGGGCCGAGCGGCTCCGGCTGTTCCAGGACACATTTCGAACATATCCGAGGAATTGGCCCCTCGCGCCGCGCGGGCAGGGCCGCCCGGGGGCCACCAGAACGGGCGAATCCCCGCGATCCGGGTACGACCGGGCGGCGATCAGCAGCCATGCTGCGAGTCAGGCCACACCCGCCCCCACTCCTGGGAAATACCCCTGGGGGGTATGGTGTTGGAGCAGACAGACCGGCGGCGACCCGCCTGCGCCGCCCTACCTCCGGAGGTCCCCCGTGTCCAGCACCATCACCTACACCGTCACCGGCATGAGCTGCGGCCACTGCGAGAAGTCGGTGAGCGCCGAGGTCGCCGCACTCCCCGGCGTCACCGAGGTCGCGGCGGACGCCAAGGCCGGGACGGTCACCGTGTCGGCCTCGGCGCCGCTGTCCGAGGAGCAGCTCCGGGCCGCCGTGGACGAGGCCGGTTTCGCACTGGTCGGCCAGGCGGCCTGAGCCCGGGAGCGGGGGCGGCGAACGACCGTCGCCACCCCCGCAACGGCTCTCCGAAGAGGAGCAGATCGAGCCATGAGCACCACCCAAGGCATAGCACCCGCCGCCGTCGAGCGGGTCGAACTCTCGATCGGCGGGATGACCTGCGCCTCCTGCGCGGCCCGGATCGAGAAGAAGCTCAACCGGATCGACGGCGTCGAGGCCACGGTCAACTACGCCACCGAGCGGGCCCGGGTCGACTTCGGCCCCGGGGTGAGCGTGGCCGACCTCATCGCCACGGTGGAACGCACCGGCTACACCGCCGAACTCCCGTCGCCCCCCGAGCCCGCCGCCGAGACCACCGCCCCCGGCCGGCCCGCCGCGGAGAGCGACCCCCAGCTGCGCCGGCTGCGGGTCAGCGCGGTCCTCGCGGCCCCGGTGGTACTGCTCTCCATGATCCCCGCGCTCCAGTTCGACAACTGGCAGTGGCTCGCCTTCGCCCTCACCGGCCCGGTCGTCGGGTACGGCGGCCTGCCCTTCCACCGCGCCGCCTGGACCAACCTCCGGCACGGCGCGGCCACCATGGACACCCTGGTCTCACTGGGCACCCTGGCCGCCTTCGGCTGGTCCGTCTGGGCGCTGTTCCTCGGCCACGCCGGGATGCCGGGCATGCGGCACGGCTTCACCCTGGCGGTCGGCGGCCAGGACGCCGCGAGCACCCTCTACCTGGAGACCGCCGCTGCCGTCACGGTGCTGATCCTGCTCGGCCGCTGGCTGGAGGCCCGCTCCAAGCGCCGCGCCGGCGCCGCCCTGCACGCGCTGCTGGAGCTGGGCGCCAAGGAGGTCTCGGTCCTCCAGGACGGCCGCGAGGTCCGGCTGCCGGTCGACCGGCTGACCGTCGGCGCGCGCTTCGTGGTCCGGCCCGGCGAGAAGATCGCCACCGACGGCACCGTGCTGGAGGGCGGCTCGGCGGTGGACGCCTCGATGCTCACCGGCGAGTCCGTCCCGGTCGAGGTCACCGCAGGCGATCCGGTCACCGGCGGCACCGTCAACGCCGGCGGCCGGCTGGTGGTCGAGGCCACCCGGGTCGGCGCCGACACCCGGCTGGCCCGGATGGCGAAGCTGGTCGAGGAGGCGCAGAACGGCAAGGCCGCCGCCCAGCGGCTGGCCGACCGGATCTCCGCCGTCTTCGTCCCGGTGGTCGTCCTGATCGCCCTGGGCACCCTGGTCGGCCAACTGCTGGCCGGCGCCGGCACCACCGCGGCCTTCACCGCCGCCGTGGCCGTGCTGATCATCGCCTGCCCGTGCGCCCTCGGCCTGGCCACCCCGACCGCACTCATGGTCGGCACCGGCCGGGGCGCCCAGCTGGGCATCCTGATCAAGGGTCCCGAGGTGCTGGAGAGCACCCGCCGGGTGGACACCGTCGTCCTCGACAAGACCGGCACGGTGACCACCGGCCGGATGTCCCTGGTCGCGGTGCACACCGCCGAGGGCACCACCGAGCGGGAGGTACTGCGCCTGGCGGGCGCGCTGGAGCACGCCTCCGAGCACCCGATCGCCGCCGCCGTCGCGGCCGCCGCCGCCGAGCGCCTCGGCGCCCTGCCCCCGGTCGAGGGCTTCGAGAACCTGCCCGGTCGCGGTGTCCTCGGCGTGGTGGACGGGCACACCGTGCTGGCCGGCCGGGAGGCCCTGCTGGCCGACCGGGCGCACCACCTGCCGCCTGCCCTGGCCGAGGCCCGGCGCCGGGCCGAGGCGGCCGGGCGCACCGCCGTGGCGGTCGGCTGGGACGGCGCCGCCCGGGCCGTCCTGGAGGTCTCCGACACCGTGAAGCCGACCAGCGCCGAGGCGATCGCCGCGCTGCGCGCCCTGGGCCTGCGCCCGGTGCTGCTCACCGGCGACAACCGCGCGGTGGCCCGATCGGTGGCCGCCGAGGTCGGCATCGCCGACGAGGACGTGCTGGCCGAGGTGCTGCCCGAGCAGAAGGTGGCAGCCGTCCGGCGGCTGCAGGCCGAGGGGCACGTGGTGGCGATGGTGGGCGACGGCGTCAACGACGCCGCCGCGCTGGCCCAGGCGGACCTGGGCCTGGCCATGGGCACCGGGACGGACGCGGCGATCGAGGCTGGCGACCTGACCCTGGTCCGCGGCGACCTGCGCGCGGCGGCGGACGCGATCCGGCTGGCCCGCCGGACCCTGGCCACCATCAAGGGCAACCTGTTCTGGGCCTTCGCCTACAACGTGGCCGCCGTCCCGCTGGCCGCGGCCGGGCTGCTCAACCCGGTGGTGGCCGGCGCCACGATGGCCTTCTCCTCGGTCTTCGTGGTCAGCAACAGCCTGCGGCTGCGCAAGTTCCGCGCCTCCTGACGACGGCGGGCCGGCTGCTCGGGCGGATCACCGCCCGAGCAGCTCGCCGCCGTTGCAGTGCAGGATCTCGCCGGTGATGAACCCGGCGTCCGGCGAGGCCAGGAAGTAGACCGCCGCGGCGACCTCACCGGACTCGCCGATCCGGCCGACCAGGGTGCGCGCCGCGCGCCGGGACACCTCGGCCTCGTCCAGCCGCGGCCCGAAGAACTCGGTACCGGAGACCGTCCCGGGCGCCACGATGTTGGCGGTGATGCCGGAGGGCCCGAGCTGGGCGGCCAGGAAGTGGTTCCAGGCGTGCAGCGAGGCCTTCGCGGCCCCGTACGAGCCGGCTCCGCGCAGCGCGGCGATCGAGCTGACCGTGACCACCCGGCCGGAGCCCGGGGTGAGCCGGTCCCGGATCGACTCGGTGAGCATCACCACGGTCAGCACGTTGCGCTCGAAGTCGCCGCGCCAGCGCGCCAGGACCGCGTGCGGACCGGCACCGATCACGGTCTCCCGACTGCCCGCGTTGTTCACCAGGACGTCGATCCGGTCCGGCAGCGAGGCCAGCACCGCCTCCACCGCGTCCGGATCCGCCAGGTCGCAGACCACCGGGGTGACACCGGCGCCGAGCTCGGCCGCGGCCCGCTCCAGCACCGCCCGCCGACGGCCGACGATCACCACCCGTTCGCCGGCCTGGGCGAACCTGCGCGCCACCTCGTACCCGATCCCGGTGCCACCACCGGTCACCACGACGTTCCTGGTCATCTGCGCAACTCCCTCCCTGCCCAGCCACCGCTTCGCCGCACATGCGAGGCGGTCCGTCCGGAATGAGACGATTCCTATCACGCTGGGTTGCCATGGCTGCGGGGAGGGTGACACCGCCGGGCCGGCGTTCGGTGTGATATGGGCCGCCGGGGCCGCGCCGCAGCGGGTGGGAGCCAGGCGTCCGCAGCGGGTGGAGCGAGGCGCACACGGAGCGTGGCGAGAGCCAACTCACACCCCCTACCCGTAACTTTGCGCCCCCTGTTACGTCTTACCTTGTACAGCGCGGCAGCTTTCGGTGCGCGGCGACGAAGGAACGGCAACGTCTCCGCCCTCGGCCTCTGCCGCCGACGGGGCTCCGGCGGGCCCCGGGACGGCCGTCGATCGGCGGCCAAGGCGCACGACGCCGGGGCGCAACCAGACCTGGGACGCTTTGAGCGGCCGTTTCCGGGGCGAGGTGGCTCCCGGGCGTCGTGCGCACGGCGTGCGGACCGGGCGGCGAGACCGCCCGGGTACGGCAAAGGGCCCGGCTGCCAGGTGCAGCCGGGCCCTTTGCGTCGGTCAGGCCGAGGTCAGCGGGACTCGACCGGCACGTAGTCGCGGATCGCGGTGCCGGTGTAGATCTGCCGCGGACGGCCGATCCGGCTGCCCGGGTCGTTGATCATCTCGTGCCAGTGGGCGATCCAGCCCGGCAGCCGGCCGAGCGCGAACAGCACGGTGAACATGCTGGTCGGGAAGCCCATGGCGCGGTAGATCAGGCCGGTGTAGAAGTCCACGTTCGGGTAGAGCTTGCGCGAGACGAAGAAGTCGTCGCTGAGCGCGTGCTCCTCCAGCTTGAGCGCGATGTCCAGCAGCTCGTCGGACTTGCCGAGCTGGCCGAGGACCTCGTGCGCCAGCTCCTTGACCAGCGCGGCCCGCGGGTCGAAGGCCTTGTACACGCGGTGACCGAAGCCCATGAGCTTCACGCCGTCCTCGCGGTTCTTCACCTTGCGGATGAAGGCGTCGACGTCGCCGCCGTCCTTCTTGATCTGGTCCAGCATCTCCAGCACGGCCTGGTTGGCGCCGCCGTGCAGCGGACCCCACAGGGCGGAGATGCCGGCCGAGACCGAGGCGAAGAGGTTGGCGTGGCTGGAGCCGACCAGGCGCACCGTGGAGGTGGAGCAGTTCTGCTCGTGGTCCGCGTGCAGGATCAGCAGCTTGTCCAGCGCGTTCACGATCACCGGGTTGAGCTCGTAGTCCTCGGCCGGGACCGCGAAGGTCATCCGGAGGAAGTTCTCCACGTAGCTCAGGTCGTTGCGCGGGTAGACGAAGGGCTGGCCCATCGCCTTCTTGTAGGCGTAGGCCGCGATGGTCGGCAGCTTCGCCAGCAGCCGGACCGTCGACAGGTGGCGCTGGGCCGCGTCGAACGGGTTGTGGCTCTCCGGGTAGAACGTGGAGAGCGCGCCGACCACCGAGGACAGCATCGCCATCGGGTGCGCGTCCCGGGGGAAGCCCTGGTAGAAGCGCTTGACGTCCTCATGCAGCAGGGTGTGCTGGGTGACCTCGTTGGAGAAGGTCGCGAGCTGGTCGGCGGTCGGCAGCTCGCCGTTGATCAGCAGGTACGCGGTCTCCGCGAAGTTGCCGCGCTCGGCGAGCTGCTCGATCGGGTAGCCGCGGTAGCGCAGGATGCCGTTGTCACCGTCGACGAAGGTGATCGCCGACTTGTACGCCGCGGTGTTGCCGAAGCCGTTGTCCAGGGTGACCAGACCGGTCTGCGGGAGCAGCTTCGAGATGTCGAAGCCGGCGTTGCCCGCAGTGCTCTCGACGACGGGGTACTCGAACTCGTCGTCCTGGTACCGCAGTACTACCGATTTGTCGCTCACGTCTTCCTCACCGACGAAATGAATCCTCATCCGAGTGCCCTGACGGTCTCTACGATCCCCCATCCGGAGGATGGCTGCGCACTCGGGGTGGGCCGGAAAGGGGCCCGACCTACAAAAGCTGTCGCCGCAGCCGGTATGAACCGGACAAGATCGGCACCTGACCAGGTTCCGCCCTAAATCTCTTCACGTCAAGACAACCCCCGACCGTACCCGCCCGTCGGAGAATCATCCAGTTGCCAGTCGGTGGTCCAGGGCCGAATGGCGCCGACCTGCGCTGACGGCCCGTACCGCCTGCCCGATCGCCTTCCGCGACCCGACGAGCACAACGAGTCGTTTCGCCCTCGTCACGGCCGTGTAGAGCAGGTTCCGCTGCAGCATCGTCCAGGCCGACGTAGTGACGGGAATCACCACCGCCGGGTACTCGCTGCCCTGCGAACGGTGGATGGTCACCGCGTACGCGTGCGCCAGCTCGTCCAGCTCGTCGAAGTCGTACGGCACCTCCTCGTCCTCGTCGGTGAGCACCGTCAGTCGCTGATCGTCCACGCTCAGCGAGGTCACCACCCCCACCGTGCCGTTGAAGACGCCGTTCTGCCCCTTCTCGTAGTTGTTCCGGATCTGGGTGACCTTGTCCCCCACCCGGAACGTCCGCCCGCCGAACCGGCGCTCCGGCAGTCCCTCGCGGGCCGGTGTCACGGCCGCCTGCAACAGGGTGTTCAGATTGCCCGCGCCGGCCGGCCCGCGGTGCATCGGCGCCAGCACCTGGACGTCCCGGCGCGGGTCCAGCCCGAACTTCTGCGGGATCCGCCGCGCCACCACGTCCACCGTCAGGCCGGCCGCCCGCTCGGCGTCATCCTCCACGAACAGGAAGAAGTCCGACAGCCCGTCGGTCAGCGGCGGCAGCCCCTCGTTGATCCGGTGCGCGTTGGTCACCACACCGGACTGCTGGGCCTGCCGGAAGATCCTCGTCAGCCGCACCGAAGGGACCGGGCTGCCCGGCGCCAGCATGTCCCGCAGCACCTCGCCCGCCCCCACCGAGGGCAACTGGTCCACATCCCCCACGAACAGCAGGTGCGCGCCCGGCGCCACCGCCTTCACCAGCTTGTTCGCCAGGATCAGGTCCAGCATCGACGCCTCGTCCACCACCACCAGGTCCGCGTCCAGCGGGCGGTCCCGGTCGTACGCCGCGTCCCCGCCCGGCCGCAGCTCCAGCAGCCGGTGCACCGTAGACGCCTCCACCCCGGTCAGCTCCGCCAGCCGCTTCGCCGCCCGACCCGTCGGCGCCGCCAGCACCACCTTGGCCCGCTTGGCCAGCGCCAGCGTCACGATCGACTTCACCGTGAACGACTTGCCGCAGCCCGGGCCGCCGGTCAGCACCGCGACCTTCTCGGTCAGCGCGAGGCGCACCGACTCCCGCTGCTCGGGCGCCAGATCGGCCCCCGTCCGCTTCGCCAGCCAGCCGAGCGCGGCCTCCCAGTCGACGTCGGCGAAGCCCGGCATCCGGTCCGCGTCCGCCCGCAGCAGCCGCAGCACCTGGTTCGACAGCGAGATCTCGGCCCGGTGGAACGGCACCAGGTACACCGCCGTGATCGGCTGCCCCTCCGCCCCCGGCACGCTCTCCCGGACCACACCCTCCTCGGCCACCAGCTCCGCCAGGCAGTCGATCACCAACCCGACGTCCACCTGCAGCAGCTTCACCCCGTCCGCGATAAGCCGCTCCTCGGGCAGGTAGCAGTGCCCCTGATCGCTGCTCTGCGACAGCGCGTACTGCAGGCCCGCCTTCACCCGCTCCGGGCTGTCGTGCGGGATCCCGACCGCCTGGGCGATCCGGTCCGCCGTCAGGAACCCGATGCCCCAGACGTCGGCCGCCAGCCGGTACGGCTCGTTCTTCACCACGCCGATCGAGCTGTCGCCGTACTTCTTGTAGATCCGCACCGCCAAGGAGGTCGACACCCCGACCCCCTGCAGGAAGACCATCACCTCCTTGATGGCCTTCTGCTCCTCCCAGGCCGCGGCGATCATCTTGGTCCGCTTGGGCCCCAGCCCCGGCACCTCGATCAGCCGGCCCGGCTCCTGCTCGATCACGTCGAGCGTGTCCACCCCGAACCGCGTGACGATCCGCTCGGCGAACCGGGGCCCGATCCCCTTGATCAACCCCGACCCCAGGTACCGCTGGATCCCCTGCACCGTCGCCGGCAGGACGGTGGTGTAGTTCTCCACCGTGAACTGCTTGCCGTACTGCGGATGCGAACCCCAACGGCCGAACAGCCGCAGGGACTCCCCCGGCTGCGCCCCCAGCAGCGCACCGACCACCGTCAGCAGGTCGTTCGCCCCGCGCCCGGTGTCGACCCTGGCCACCGTGTAGCCGGTCTCCTCATTGGCGTAGGTGATCCGCTCCAGCACGCCTTCGACCTGCGCGAGCTGGCGCTGGGGCTGGCCCTGGGCGGAAGGCTGGGCCTGGGAAGGGGGTTGGGCCTGGGCAGGGGGTTGGGACAGCGGCCGGTCCTGGGCCCGACCGGCCGGCCTCGCGCCCGGCCGCACACTGTCCGGCTCAGCCGCCCGACGCTGCTGCGTGGCCACTGGGCCCCCTCTCGCTACTGGTGACCGTCCGCTACGCACCGTACCTCCCCGCGCCGACAGCCGTGCCCCGGGTGGACATCCCCGTTTGTGGGCCCACGACACCGCACCGAGGATGCAGACAGAGCGCCCGCACCAGCCCCGCCCGGAGCACCTCATGACCGCCGCCGTCCGCCCGGCCGCCGCAGGACCGGCCGTCGTGCTGCACTCCCGCGACACCGAGGCCGCCGCCGCCTTCTACGCGGCCCTGCTGGGCTGGAGGTTCACGCCGCCGACCGCCGCCGACCCGGCTCGCTTCCGGCACGGCGGCCGGACGGTGGCCACCGTGCTCCCGCTCCCGGCGCGGGACGCCGCACCGGCCTGGACGCCGGCCTTCCCGTGCCGGGACCTCCCGGCCGCCGCCCGCCGCGTCCTCACCGCGGGCGGCACGCTGCGGCCCGGCCCGCCCCGACCGCCCCGGCCGACCTGGGCGGCCACCGACCCCACCGGCGCGGGGTTCGCCCTGCAAGGCGGCACCCCCGCTCCCGGCGCGCCGGGCGGCCCGTACTGGACGGAGCTCTTCAGTCTCGACCCGGCGGCGGCCAAGGCCTTCTACCGGGCCGCCCTCGGCTGGCGGGACGAGGACATCCCGTTCGAAGGCGGCCGCTACACCGTGGTGGCACCCGCCCACTGCGGCATCCGCCAGCTGCACCCTCGGGAGGCCGCCGCCGGCATCGGCTCGCACTGGCTGCCCTACCTGGAGGTCGAGGACGTGGACCGCAGCACCGACCAGGCCTGCCGGCTCGGTGCCACTCTCCTCGCCGCCGCCCGGGAAAGCCCCGGATTCGGCCGGTCGGCCCGGCTCGGTGATCCGGAAGGCGCGGTGTTCGCCCTCGTCAGCGGCCGGCGGGCCGGGTAGCGGACCGGGGATGCGTCGGGAACCGGCCGGGAATGCGGCCGGGAATGCGAAAAGCCCCTCCGGGTGACCCGGAGGGGCTTCTCTGAAAGATTGTTCGGCGGCGTCCTACTCTCCCACAGGGTCCCCCCTGCAGTACCATCGGCGCTATGAGGCTTAGCTTCCGGGTTCGGAATGTAACCGGGCGTTTCCCTCACGCTATGACCACCGAAACACTATGAAACTGTCAACCGCACCAACCGTGTGACCAAACCCGGCTGGGGTCGTTGTTTCAGAACAACACAGTGGACGCGAGCAACTGAGGACAAGCCCTCGGCCTATTAGTACCGGTCAACTCCACCCCTCACGAGGCTTCCATATCCGGCCTATCAACCCAGTCGTCTACTGGGAGCC